>DHGK01000143.1 GCA_002402755.1 Planctomycetes bacterium UBA4800 | reverse complement strand
TCTGGTTCGGCGTGCCGTTCTTCGACTCGCGCCATGAGTATCCGCCCGCCCATCGCGCGAAGGATGGCGGCAAGGACGACGCGACGGGGAAGTTCATCTACACCATCGACGGCAAGGACGCGCTTCCCGCGCCGCCCCGCCTCGATGCGTGGGTGAACGTCCGCAAGGATCTCCTGCCATCGATCGCCGCGGGGCTCGCCTGCGCGGTCGAGGCCGGCTTTCTCGGGAACGGCGACCTCGCCGCCTACGCCGCCGTCAACATGAACATGGGCTGGGAGATCCCCGGCGCCTACGATGCGGCTGTCGAGGTGCGGGGGCTTTCGGTCACGGCGATCCTGCACGCCGAGAGGAGCCGCGCGGCGGGCCAATAACCTCCGCGACCGTGAGGGCGGTCAGGATCGCGGATAATGAAAACGCGAACGAAACCTCCCGCGTGCGCGAGATGGCAACGCCGCTTCCCCCTGGCGTGGCGAGTGGGTAGAATGATCCGGCATGGAGAACAAGAGTCCCGAGCTCCCCCGCGCCTCCTCCGTGCTCGGCGCCCGCCGGGAGGCTCTCATCGCTCGGGCGCGCGCATCGGCGCGCGACGTCGCACGCCTTCTGGTGCGCGAGTTCGGCGCGAAGCGGGTCTGGCTCTTCGGATCGCTCGCCGCGGGGGCGGGGTTCCGGCGGAATTCGGACATCGACCTGGCCGTGGAAGGACTCGATCCGGACGATTTCTTCCGGGCGGTCGGACGGTCCCTGGGCGTCTCGGAGTTCTCCATCGACTTGAAGCCCATGGAGGAACTGCCGCCCGCGTGGCGCGAGAAGATCCTCACCGAGGGGGAGGTCCTGGCATGATGACGCCGGCGGAGATTCTTGCCCGGGGAATCGAGGAGGAGCTCGGCCGCATCCGTAGCCTGCCGGCCGAGTCCGCGCGGATCGTTGATCTGCACGACGGCCTGAGCAGGAGAGCAATGGCCTCGATTCTCCAGGACTTCTACAACGCCTGCGAGCGGGTCTTCCATCGCATTGCCGCGGACCTCGATGGCGGCGTGCCGGAGAACGGTGGATGGCACCGGCGCCTCCTTGCGTCGATGGCGGCGCCGGCCGCCGGCATCCGCCCGGCCGTCATACCCGGAGATCTGGCGTCGGCGCTCGACGAGTATCTGGGTTTCCGGCACGTGTTCCGCAACATCTACGGCTACGAGCTCGAAGGGAACAGGCTGGAGCGGCTCTCGAAGGATCTGCCGGCGACGGCGCAACGCGTGGACGATGCGCTCGGCGCGTTTCTGCAATGGCTACGATCGGGGGGGGCGCCGGAATAAGAACGCGCGCGGTTCGAATGCCACCGTGTTTTCGGACGGGAGTACTCAGCGAACCGCCGCCAGGTACGCGCTCAGCGCCGCGACGTTGCGGATGAAGGTCTCGCTTCGCAGTATCCGCCGGGCGGGATCGTCCTCGCCGTGGTAGCGGAGGCGGCCTTCCTCGACCCACCGGCCCTGCGCGTCGAGCTGCGCGATCGCCGCCTTCGCGCGCGCGATGAGCGCGGGCGTCGTGGCGGGGCGTGCGGCGGCGGCCGCCGGGGCCGGCGCCTTCCAGGGTTTCGCGGCCAGCGCGCGAAGCTCGGCCTCGATGGCATCCAGGTCGTGCCCGACCTTGAAGGCGTAGTGGGTCGGCATGTCGGCGTCGCTGTAGGTGAGCTCGTAGGACCGCGTGAAGTAAAGCGGCCGGTTCGTCGTGAGCTCGTAGAACCGTGCGAGGCGGCCGTCGGGGAGCTGCGACGCGCGCAGGTACGCCAGGGCCCGCGGAATCGGCTCCAGGTACTTGCGCTCGCCGGTCGCCCTGAAGAGGAAGAGGAGCGTCCGCATCGCGCCCTGCGATTCGCCGCCGGTCACGGCCGGCGGCTCGAACTTCCGAGCCCACGCAGGATGCATGCCGGCATCGTACTGCTGCGCCCACGCGGGCTGGGGGTCGGGCATCTGCGCGAGGATGAGGAAATCGCCGATCCTCTTCGCCGCATCGCGATAGCGATCGTCGCCGTAGATCGCGGCGGCATCGACGAGAGTCTCGGCCATGTCCTGGAGCACGTTGTCGTTGAGGGTGTAGTGTTTCCAGTACTGGCCGCCGGCCGGCGTTCTCGACCAGTCGGAAGGGTAGGATGCCTTCACGACCGGAAAGGCGGCCGGATCGGGCGGCTCCTCGAACCCTTGCGGCCAGGCGCCGTTGGGAAACTGGGCCGCGAGCAGCGCGGCTAGCGCGAACTCGACGGCGCCGTGGATATCCGCGTCGGCGAAGCCGAGCGCCTTGTCCAGCCGCATGAGGAACCGGACCGCCGACTGCGTCGTGTCGTCATCGAGGGTCGTCGTGTTGCGCTGCTTTTTCCCGGGCGCCGGCGGATCGACGCGGTACTGGAAGCGCGTCCGCTCGGCCGGGTCGAAGGCGATCGAGTAGGTCCACCCGCCGGAGCGGAGCTGGCCGCGGCGCAGGCACTCGCCCGCCGTGCGCGCCGCATCGCGGTAGAACGCATCGCCGGTCGCCTCGTACGCATCGAGAAGCGACATGCCGGCGGACGGCGTTCCCGGAGGCTGCACCCACACCGTGGTTGCGTTCGCCTTCCCCTCCCCCTCGCGCCGCGAGAGATCCTCGCTGTAGCACCACAGGTAGCCGCCCTCGCACGCGACGCGGGTCGAGAAGAACGTCACGGCCGCGCGCAGCGCATCCGCCGCCTGCCGGGGCAGGTCGTCGCCGGGCGCGGCGGCGACGCAGGGGACGGCCGCGAGAATGACGGGAAGAGACAGCATGCGCGGACTCCTCGGTCTCATGTGGCCCTCACGGGCACGCCGTGATCGGCTCGTCGGGAGACTACTCCCGAGAGACACTCGATGCGCTGCACCAGGTGGGCGCGAAGGACTGGGCGGCGAGGACCGAGAGGTTCCTGGCCTTGTTCGGCCCTCACGGCCCTTCGCCGATCCGCGAGACCCGCATGTGCCAGCTTACCGAGATCGCGGACCGGATGGAGCGACTTGAGGAGGAGAATCGTCATACGGAGGAGGAGGCCGCCGACAGGCAGGAAGACGTCGAGGTCCTCCTTCTTCTCCATGGCATAAAGCACGGGAACTGCGCGAGCTCGCCGCCCTGCGCCGGGCGGAGTACGAGCGCGACCTCGGGCTGTCGCCGCCGCGCGTCGTCCGGGGCGTGTACGATCCGGCGCGGCATCGGGACGAGCGCGCGGCGCCGCGGGGCGCGGTGCTGCGGGGCACGGCGGTCTCGCCGGGGCGCGCGACGGGCAGGGCGCGCGTCATCCGCCGCGCGGAGCGCGGGCGTGTCCTTCCGGGCGAGATCCTCGTCGTGCCGTTCGCGGACCCGGGCTGGGCGCCCTACTTCCTGAACGCCGCCGCCGTCGTCATGGACATGGGTGGCGTCCTCGACCGGGCCGCGCGAGCGCGCGTGGGGGGAGAGGTTCGAGGAGCGGCACGGCCCACGGCGGTTCAAGAGTTCCCGCGTCGTTGTTTGACTGCCGAGGAGTATCCGATTATGATCCCGGATGATGACAACGCCAACGAGGTTTCCTATCGGCCACTGGTGCGAGGGTCGTGCAAGAGGCCGCAGAAAGCGACATTTCATTGTGATGCGTTCGTGTGCGATCCCGGATCCCGGCGACCTCGTGAACACGAACGGCGCGGGGGATGCCGCGCTCGCCGCGGTCGTCCACGAGATTGTCGCCGCGCGGTTGGAGGGCGACGATCCCTGGCGAGCGGGCGCCGAGCGCGCCTGCATCACGCGCTCGACATTCGCCGAGATCGCGCGGTATACGGGCGGGTCGCGCACGAGTTCGTGCGCCAGCCCCAGGCGCGACTGAAATCCGAGGGCAGTTGCGGAAACCGGTGACTGTCCCCGGGTTTCCTCAACTAGACACGCCTGCCGCACCGCCGATACGACTTCACTCTTGACGGCATCCAGCGTCCTGGCCATACTGAGATCGTTGTTGCAGGTCGATCATTCGGCGGGCTGTTACCGCCGGATGCATCTCTGGGATGTGGTCGCCGGACAAAACGCGTGGGGGCCATTGTGTCCGAGTACCTGAGAGTCCAGTGCAGCGGGTGCGGGAAGGGTTACCGAGTGCTGCGGGATTCTGCGGGCAAGAAGTTCGATTGCCCGCGATGCGGAACGACGATCAGGATCGAGGCGAGCCAGCATGGCGAGTGCGCCCCATGTGCGGCGAGGAGTGCGGATCAACCGCAGCACGATGCCATCTCCGGCATCGTGGGCGCGGAATCCTCGAACCCCGGGGACGGCGCGGAAACCCCACAACCCCCGGAAGCCGCTGTTGCGTGCAGCAACGGCGATACCGGTGACATAACGGCGGGCGGGCAGGAATTCGCGAGGAGTGAAGATCATGAAGTGCGTTCGAGCAGCGGATCGAGGAATAGAGTGCCCCGGCGTGCCATCTATGCGATAGGTGTTGGGGGCGCCCTCGTTGCCGTCGCCATCGCGTGGATAGTGTTGTCCGCGGACAGAATCCCGAAAGACCTCGCGTGGCTGTCAGAAAGCGGTGCGAACGAGGTTCCGGCATCTCAGATTCCCAGGGACAAGGGCGTGAAGTACACGGGCCACAGATACATGCTGGATGGACGCGGCACGCTCAATCCGGACGGCAGTACTTTCCCCGACGCGTCTTCCAACGCAACCGGAATCATCACATCGGAGGTTGGAGACACCGCGATGTCAAGCAGTATCGATGGCGTTGCGCACATTCGACGTTCGGGACAGACGCGGCGGGCTGAGAAGGCGGTTGACTGGGGGTACGTCCTGAAGGATGGGGCCATCTTGATGAGGAAGGACGCATTCCTCAACCCACCGCGCGGTTTGCGTGCAGAATCGTGCTTCCTGGTACAGGAATTCAACGACGAATTCCTTGCGATTGTCCTGCAGGAGGAGAAGAACCACCGCGTTCTGTTCTCGGAAACGAACGGATGTTGCGCCGGCCTTATAGGATCGCGCGCGGTGGTCAATGGACACACGGTGGAACGTAAGGAAGATGGATGGTACTACGGCGAGCACAAGATCGTCGGGGCCGGCCGAGAGCGAGCTTCGAAGCCGTCCCGAAACGTAGCCGCCGTCACTGAGCGTCGGGACAGAATCGCGGATCTGGAAGAGGCGGTCAGGAAGCTCAGCGACGACCTCGACGTTCGTGACAGGCAGCTATCGGCCTGCGAGGCGAAGGCCATCTCGCTGGCTGCCCTGAAGGAAGAAAACGCGCGAATCGCAGAAGAACTTGAAGAGGCGAAATCCGCGGCAACGAAACTGGCCGGAGAACTATCGGATAAAGAGAAGTTCCTGCGTCGACTCGAAAGCAATGCCCTGCGCCTGACCGAGAACGTGCGACAGCTCAGCGATCGCTGGCAGCAGGCGGTGAAGGAACGGGATGCCGCTCGTGACGAGAGCACAGCGGTGGCGAGAGTTACCATCAAAGACCGCGGGAGACTGTCGGCAATCGAGGAGGAGTTGCGCAACGCGCAGAGAGTCTGTCGTGCGCTGGAGGAGGAGAACGAGTTGCTTCGTCGCATGATAGCCGCGCAACCGTCGCGGCCGGTCGAACGACAGCGTCCGCGACTCGACGCGGTGATTCTCAGTGTGAGAGACAACCTCGTTGTACTGTCGGCCGGGAGAGTCGATGGCCTGGGAGAAGGAATGGAGCTCATCGTCAGCCGCGGGTCGATGACGATCGCGAGGATCGTTGTCAAGAAGGTCTATGAAGACATGGCCGGCGCCGAGGTGGTTCATGTGGAGGAAGGGTGCAAGATCGCACAAGGCGATATGGTGCAATGCTCCGGTCCCCGTAAAGCCTCCGATTCCACGGGACGCGGCAAGGAGACTTCAAGAGTCGAGGGGCACATCGTCAGCGTGGACTCGCCGGGGACGGTGTTCATAGACCTCGGACGAAGAGATGGTGTCGGGGCGGGAAAGGAGTTTCGCGTGTGTGGCGTGCAGAAAGGGGGGCGGCGAGTCGAGAAGGGCCGCGTGCGCGTCGTCGTTGTGGACGAGACATTCAGTCGCGCTGAGGTCATCGAGAATTCCGGCGGAGCGGAGGCTCCTACGGTCGGCGACGTGATCGAAGATGACGGTTGAGAGACGCGCAGGTCGTTCGGCCGGACGTCCATGTGGGTGACGCTCCCACGACACCGGCCGGTGCGGAGGTGCTGATGGCAGGGAGAACGGGAGAGGCAAGGGCTCTCGCGGCATCTGCGGCGGGCGATCAGTCGGAGGCACGTGTGATTCCTCTTCGATGGTGTGTATCGGCTCTCATTTTGGCCGTCGCGGTCGGTTGCGATCGGGAAGAAGCGCGATGGAATCAAGCGAAGGCAGAGCATACGATCGACGCGTACGAGAAGTTCCTGCAGAAACACTCGATTGGACGGTTTGCCGTGGAGGCGAACGGCACCCTGAGACTACTGTACGATGAACGTGATTGGATCTCGGCAAGAGCCGAGAGAACGATTCCCGCATACGAGAAGTACATCGAGATGCACGAGACCGGGGAACACGTCAAGAACGCACGAGAGCAATTGGAAATCTTGTACGAAGCGCGGGATTGGAAGAATGCGACCGGCAGGAACTCTGCCGAGGGATATGAGGTTTTCATCGAGAGGTACCCGAGGAGCCAGAGGGCTGATGCAGCGCGCGTCCTTCACGACAAAGCACATGACGAAGTCGACTGGAAGGAGGCAAGGAGACTCGATTCCATCGCGGCGTACGAGCGATATCTAAGGACTCATCCGCGAGGGGTGGGGAGAAACGAGGCGCGGAAGCTCGCGGATGCGCTCTACGAAGAGAGAGACTGGAACGCCGCGCAAGAAAAGGACACCGTCGGGGCGTATAAAGCATACCTCAGCGCGCACCCCGGCGCAGGACATGCGGCCGCCGCACAAAAGGCGCTGGCGAAGCGAGGGGCCGCCGAACAAAGCGACTGGGCAGAGGCGAACTCGGCCAACACGACTGAAGCCTATCAGGACTTCCTGCGGAAGCACCCCGATGGCGAGCACTCCGAGGCGGCAAAGGCACGCGGTGCCGTTCTCACGGATGTGCAGGAATGGAGCGCCGCAACGTCCGCGAATTCGGCCGCAGCCTACGCAGAGTACTTGAGAAAACACCCCGAAGGGCTGCATTCGCAAGAGGCCGGATTCTCAATGAAAGTCGCGACGAAGGCGCAGGGATGGACCAAGCTGAAGTGGTACAAGGCGGGCTTCGTCGGCATTGACGAGCCGAGCGATACGCTGCGGTACAAACCGCTCGAGTCGATTCGCATGGGATCGATCGTCCCGTGGGTCGGCTCTCTGATGGGATACGGCCCTTTCTCCGAGATCGTGAGCGATCCTGAGGAAGTGGAGGCAGCGCTCCAGACTCTCAAGGGCTCCGAGCAAGAGGCGCTGCCGATGGCCCTTTATGCCGGTTACAGTCCCGATGGCGAATGGGGGATCGTGGCCGTTCGCTTCGAGTGGCGCGGGTGATCGCACGCCGACGAGGGCTCTTCTCTCTATGCGTCAGCTTGGGCGTCGAACGGGCGAGAGAAACGGAGCACTGCCGCCGAGGACGAGGTATGCAATGAAGGAAGACACGGACTGCGTGGAATGCGCAGAACATGAGCCCGAGTTGCGGCGAGGCGCTGCATGTGTGGGCTCCGTGAGGGCTGCACGCCTCGCGTTCTTCGGAGTGGTGCTCTGTGCCGCGTTGGCCGCGCAGGGCGCCTCGAGGATCGTGTACGGCGACAACCCGGGCTGGACGCCCGTACCGGGTCTACGGTTGAAGCACTTCGTCGGAGAGTTCTCGGATGATGGCCGGACTCTCCCCCGTTTGTATGCCGGTGGTCAGGGGGGAATCGCCTATCAAGGACCGATCGCCGGTCGATTGGTCATGCCCGTGACCGAGGAGTCGGGGGACGTTCGTTATGTGCTTGTGGTCGAGTTGGTCGCATGGATCGAATTCGAATACGCATACGTGCCGCACGCGGTGGAGGGGGAATCGCTGCATGACGAGTACAATCTGGTTCTGGACGCTAATCCAAGGACTTCCGGTGACCGCAAAGTCTTCCGACCGGATCAGCTGAAAGTCGTGTCCCAAGGGCAGACCGAAATAAACACCGTCAGGGCGGAGATCCACAAGGGGAAGGGACGTTCGCCCACGATCACGAATACCCCGGGGAACGCGGCAACGGGAGAGCTAATAGGATCAATTGAATTCTCGCCGGGAAAGAGCATATTGAGAGTGGAGGAGGGAGGAGACTTGGCGCTGTCCATGCGGATGGCTGACGAGACCGTGCAGGGTCGGTCGAACGTTCGGCAGGGGGCATCGGACGCAGCCTCTCGAAGAGCCCTGCTGGTGCCGGTCCCGATCAACCTCAACACATCCGTCGAGCGGGATGAGGAGAGTGCAGGGCTGAAGATCTACTCCGGCGAGTTTTCGAATTGTGGGAGGATCGTCGACCGCACGTACGAGAGCCTGATAAAGAGCACATGCGGAGAGACGGGCGTCTTGGACCTCTTTGCGGAAGGACGCTTGTATGCGCCTCTGAATGGCACGAGAGCGAGGGTGTTCCTGATCGATATGGATGCTGCGAGGACATCAGCGCCGCGGCAAGCCGTCTCGGCGGAAACTGAGGATTACGGGGTACCCGTCGAGGATCCGCATCTCCCGCCGCAACTGAGCTTCGTTCTGAACCCTATCAACGAAGGTTTCGTGTTTGCCAATGCCACCATGAAATGGGACTCTCGCCGCTACTCCATCTGGACGGAGGGCGGTGGGGAGCATCCGTTCTCATTGGTTCCCGAAGGGGCCGGAAAGCGGGCAGGACAACCTCGGAGGCTCGTTGTGTATTCCGGGGGATTCAACATCATGTCAAGCAGGGACTAGAAAGAAAAGACGTGTCCGACGCCGTCGCCCCGGGGCGCGGAGGAGGCAGCGTGAGACTTTCCAAGTCGCGATTCACTTCGGGGCCTCAGTGCCATCGCCGGCTCTGGTGGGAGGTGCACGAGCCGGACGCGGGAGGACTCGTCCCCGACGTCGTCAGGCAGGCCGTCTTCGACCAGGGCACGAGGGTCGGCGCGCTCGCGCGGACGTGTGTCCCCGGCGGGCGGCTCGTCGATCTGCCGCACGACGCCTACGGGAACCGGATCTCGATGACCGCCGAGCTTCTCGATGAGCGGGCGCCCGCCATCTACGAGGCCACGTCGGAGATCTGGCGTCGGCGCTCGACGAGTATCTTGGTTTCCGGCACGTGTTCCGCAACATCTACGGCTACGAGCTCGAAGGGAACAGGCTGGAGCGGCTCTCGAAGGATCTGCCGGCGACGGCGCAACGCGTGGACGATGCGCTCGGCGCCTTTCTGCAATGGCTACGATCGGGGGGGGTACCGGAATAAGAACGCGCGCGGTTCGAATGCCACCGCGTTTTCGGACGGGAGTACTCAGCGAACCGCCGCCAGGTACGCGCTCAGCGCCGAGACGTTACGGATGAAGGTCTCGCTCCGCAGTATCCGCCGGGTCGGGTCGTCGTCGCCGTGGTAGCGGAGCCGGCCCTCCTCTACCCAGCGGCCCTGCGCGTCGAGCCGCGCGATCGCCGCCTTCGCCCGCGCGATGAGCGCGGGCGTCGCGGCGGGGCGTGCGGCGGCGCTCGGCGGGGCCGGCGCCTCCCAGGGCTTTGCCTCCAGCGCGCGGTGCTCGGCCTCGATGGCATCCAGGTCGTGTCCGACCTTGAAGGCGTAGTGGGTCGGCATGTCGGCGTCGCTGTAGGTGAGCTCGTAGGACCGCGTGAAGTAGAGCGGCCTGTTCGTCCGGAGCTCGTAGAACCGCGCGAGGCGGCCGTCGGGGAGCCGCGATGCGCGCAGGTACGCAAGGGCCCGCGGAATCGGTTCCAGGTACTTGTACTCGCCGGTCGCCTTGAAGAGGAAGAGGAGCGTTCGCATCGCGCCCTGCGATTCGCCGCCGGTCACTGCCGGCGGCTCGAACTTCCGGGCCCAGGCAGGATGCATGGCGGCATCGTACTGCTGCGCCCACGCGGGCTGGGGGTCGGGCATCTGCGCAAGGATGAGGAAATCGCCGATCCGCTTCGCCGCCTCGCGATAGCGATCGTCGCCGTAGATCGCGGCGGCTTCGATGAGCGTTTCGGCCATGTCGGCGAGCACGTTGTCGTTGAGGGTGTAGTGTTTCCAGTACTGGCCGCCGGCCGGCGTTCTCGACCAGTCGGAAGGGTAGGATGCCTTCACGACCGGAAAGGCGGCCGGATCGGGCGGCTCCTCGAACCCTTGCGGCCAGGCGCCGTTGGGAAACTGGGCCGCGAGCAGCGCGGCTAGCGCGAACTCGACGGCGCCGTGGATATCCGCGTCGGCGAAGCCGAGCGTCTTGTCCAGGCGCATGAGAAACCGGAGCGCCGACTGCGTCGTGTCGTCATCGAGGGTCGTCGTGTTGCGCGGCTTCTTCCCGGGAGCCGGCGGGTCGACGCGGTACCGGAAGCGCGTCCGCTCGGCCGGGTCGAAGGCGATCGAGTAGGTCCACCCGCCGGAGCAGAGCTGGCCGCGGCGCAGGCAGTCGCCCGCCGTGCGCGCCGCGTCGCGGTAGAACGCATCGCCGGTCGCCTCGTGCGCATCGAGAAGCGCCATGCCGACGGACGGCGTTCCCGGAGGCTGCACCCACACCGTGGTTGCGTTCGCCTTTCCTTCTCCTTCGCGCCGCGAGAGATCCTCGCTGTAGCACCACAGGTAGCCGCCCTCGCACGCGACGCGGGTCGAGAAGAACGTCACGGCCGCGCGCAGCGCATCCGCCGCCTGCCGGGGCAGGTCGTCGCCGGGCGCGGCGGCGAGGCAGGGGACTGCGGCGGCGATGACGGCAAGAAGGATGCGAAACAGCGGCATGTGCGGCCTCCCGTGTGCAGTGGGCGCTCGGAGACTCACCGGAACACCTTTCCTTCGTGGAGCTCGCGGAATTACACCTCTACTGTAAGATTGCAATGCTTTCTTGCAGGAGCGCCGGAACCGATCTGTGGTCCCCGGTGCACGGCGCCGCCACGCGGCGACTCGACGATGGCGACGCGAGGAACACAAGTCGGTTCTCACTTCCCGCGCAGAAGCTCGCCGAACTCGCCGAGCAGCGCGTACTTCTTCTGCCAGGGCGTGTACATGAAGCCGCGGACGCGAGGCGTCGCCGCGGCGAGGTCGATCCAGCGCCGAACGTCGTCGAGATCATCGGCGTCGTAGTAGCACGCGATCAGCGTCGCGAAGCCCTCGTTCGCGAAGAAGCGCAGGCTCTCCGGGCGCGGCGCGCCGCCCCACACGGCCATGACCAGATCCTTGGGCACGTGCCGCCAGGAGCCGGCGAAGTCGCCCTCGGCCAGATAGTAATCTCCGTGGGCGTTGTGGTTCGGGTCGAACATGTCCGACCAGATGCAAACCTCGACGCCGGGGTTGTGGCGGCGGAGGGCTTCCACCTGGCGCGTCACGCACTCGCCGAGCAGGGCGCCGAGGTCCCTGCCGCGGCAGGCCGGGCACGTGCCTCCCATCCGGATCTCGTCCATGTTGAGGAGCACGCGCCTTGGGCGGAGGCGCTCGCCGAGCAGCCGCGCTTCCTCCTCGTAGATCGCGTAGAGCGCCGGCTCGCCCATGCAGACCGTGACCTGCGACTCGTTGATGACCATGGGGTGGAACCAGCTCACGCGCAGGCGCTCGCCGTCGCGGATCCGGCCGCCGGGGAGGAGTCGCAGCGAGGGGGCCTCGCGGTCCACCGAGTAGAAATTGAAGCGGGGATCCTCGAGCGGCGCATAGTCGCGGCCCTCGGCGTACGTGACGGCCCCGTCCTCGCTCGCGACCTTGACGGGAGTCGTGGGCCGCGTGAGGACGTTGATCGGCCCCACCTCCTCGATCGTCCAGTCATCGAGCCAGAGCTTCCCCGCGCGCCCGCCCCACATGCCGGCGTAGAGGCGCAGGCGGTCGAAGCCGAGGCTGTTCAGGAGCATGGTGAGCTTGCGCCAGTCGCCGGTCGGCTCGACACGGAAGCTGCGCGGCGCGACCTCCCGGCCCTTGTCCGCGGCGAGCGCCAGGAGCCTGAAACCGCGCGCAGGCTCGAGGCCCTCGGTCTTCACCCAGATGCTCACGCGGTAGCAGCGGTGGGGCCGGACGCGCACCTCCTGCATCACGCGGCCGTGGCCGTGGGGATTCGCCGTGAAGTTCTCCAGGCGAAGCGATGTTGAGCCCGTGTGCGCCGCCCGGGCGTCGGCGAAGCTTATGACGCCCGGGCTGTCGTGGAACGCGAACGCCTTGAATCGGTCGTCCGCGTGGTCCTCGAAGCCGCCGTTCGCGATGCGCACCGCCGGATCGGCCTCGATGCGGGCCGCCTCGCCGTGGACGACGAAGATCGCATCCTCGACCGGAAGACCCTCGGCGAGACGGCGATCGTGCGCGAGCGCGCCGCCGCCGTAGCCGACCGAGAACACCGCCGGGATGAGCTCGAGGCCGTTGGAGTCGCAGGCGGCCTTGACGGCGTCGAGCCTGCGGAAGTACTCGGGCGGCTGCTTGCAGAGCGTGTCGAGCCCCGCCGAGAGAACCGCGCCGTTGAGCCCGGCGCGCGCCGCCGTGCGGATCACGGCCTCGATCTCGCCGGCATCGCCGTCCGCGCGCAGGCCCCAGCCGAAGATCCAGACCCAGCGGCAGGGCCACCCGGTCGCCGCTGGCTCGGGCGCAGCGGCGCATACCAACGGCAGCAACGCGAACGAGAACGCGGCATGCAGGAGCTTCGTGTTCATATAATGCATTCTAGCACTCCCGCGTGCAGGCAGGCAACGAGCGCCGGCCCGCTCCTTGCGACGGCATCGTGCCCCGGCGTATACTGGGTCGTATCTCGGGAGGTCGTGCACATGCGCATTGCCGCAAAGGACGCCGTGCGCCGTATGTTGCCCGCGGCCGTCTGGCTCCTGCTCCCGGCCTTGCCGGCGGCCGAGCCGGCCGGGGCATCGGAACGCGCCGGGTCGAGCCCGGATGCCGCGCGCGAAGAGGCCGTCGTCTACAAGCGGATCGATGGCCGCGAATTGAAGCTGCACATCGATACACCGGCGGACTGGAAGGCCGCGGACCGGCGCCCGGCGATCGTGTTCTTCTTCGGCGGCGGCTGGGTAGGCGGGAGCCCCGCGCAATTCGCCCCGCAGAGCCGGTACCTCGCCGCGCGCGGGATGGTCGGCATCCGCGTCGAGTATCGCACGATTCCGAAGGGCGATCCGGGCCCGCCCCTCGTGTGCTGCGCGGATGCCAAGTCGGCGATGCGATACGTGCGTTCGCACGCGCGGGAGCTCGGCATCGATCCGCAGCGCATCGCGGCGGGCGGCGGCTCGGCGGGCGGACACCTCGCGGCGTTCACCGCGCTGGTGCGAGGCGCCGATGACCCGAGCGATGACGCGGCGGTCTCCTGCCGGCCCGACGCGCTCGTCCTGTTCAATCCGGTCTTCAACAACGGCCCGGGCCAGTGGGGCCACGCCCGGGTGGGCGCGCGTTACCGAGAATTCTCGCCGGCCCACAACATCGGCAAGGACGCGCCGCCCACGGTCGTGTTTCTCGGCGACCGCGACAAGCTCATCGCCGTGCCGGTGCTGCGCGAGTTCGAGGCCGGGATGCGGAAGGCGGGCCGGCGCTGCGACACGCATGTCTATCCGGGCGCCGGGCACGGCTTCTTCAATCGCGACACCGCCGGCGGAGCCTGGAGAACCCTGACGCTCATCGAGACCGACCGGTTCCTGGCGTCGCTGGGCTGGCTCGCGGGCGCGCCGGCGCTGCAACCTCCGCAACCAGG
>DHGK01000248.1 GCA_002402755.1 Planctomycetes bacterium UBA4800 | reverse complement strand
TCTTGACGGTGAGGCCCGGCTTCTCATCGAGCGGCTTGAAGCTGCCCGCGCTGCCCTTCAGGCGGATGCCGACGGCGTCGTACGTCCGCTCGCCTTCGCGCAGCGTCGCCTGGGCGTAGGCGCGATGGTCGGCGGCGAGCGCCGCCAGGCTCTCCGCCGGAATGTCGAGGGCGAGGCGCAGGACCGGCCCGGCGGCGAGCGCCGCCATGCCATTGGCGTCCCGGGCGGCCTTCCCGCCGCGGGCGAGCCATGTGACGGCCGCGAGAGCCGCGATGATCGCCAGAGCGGTCAGCGCGTGCCCGAGGCGGAAAGACAAACGCCCGCGGGAGCGAGGTGTCGGCGGCACATCAAATCTCCTCACACGGAGTCGATGGTAGCATACGGCCGGGCCGCGGCAAGAACGCGCGCGCGTGTGTGCCGCGGCGGGTCGGCCGGAGTTGGACAAGTCGCCCGCGGAGGATTAGGATGATGTCCCGCGAGCGGCCAATCTGCGGGCCGGGGCGCCGGGAGAAGTTCCGTGGAAATCATAGTCATCATGTTCGCGGCCGCGGCGGCCGTGCTCATAGGCGTGCACGTCGCGCGGCACCGGCGGTGGCAACGCGCGGCGCTGCGGCTCGGGCTGCGGTTCGATCAGGGCGGCTTTCTGGGCAAGCCCTTGATCGCCGGGACGATGGACGGCTTCAAGGTGCTCGTCACGCTCGTACCGGCGGCACGCGCGGGAGCGCACGAATACCCGCACCGGTCGCACGACACGCTCGTGCGCATCACGTTTCCTTCGCCGCTGCAGGCGGACGTGCACTTCTCCCCGGCGAGGAGCCGCGAGGGCACGAAGGCCGCCGTCGGGCTGCGGGTGATTGCCACCGGCGAGGATGCGTTCGACGACGTCGTCCTGTCCCGGGGGCGCAGCGAGGTCGGCGTGCGCAGGTTCCTGACGCGGACCCGCCGCAGGGCGCTCGTGCGCTTCTTCGGCGAATGCCGCGGCCCCAGGTACATCGACGCGAATGTCATCGTGAGCCAGGAGCGCGACTGCCTCCGGGAGGAAGCGATCGTCGCCGCGGTCAGGGATCTCACGCAGGTTGCGCGCTGTCTCGTGCATTCCAGGGAAGAGGCCGCGCCCGAGAGGACGGATCCGGACCCGGAAGGCGCCGCGGCCGCGGAGACGCCGGCGCCGGCGCCGGCTGCGACGGTCCGGGAGCCGGCAGCCGAGGAAACGGCGCCCGCAGCGGCGCCGGAGGAGGCCGTTTCCGCCGCCGCGCCCGAGGCGGCCGAGCCCGCGTGCGCGGCGCTCTTCGACCCGAAGCTGTCGACGTACGACACGCGCCGGGTGTTCGAGCGCGACTACCGGGGGAAGGAAATCGCGTGGCAGGGGACGCTCGCGGCGGTCGAGCGGTCCTCCTACGATCCGGAGCTCGGCGAGGAGTCCGGGATCAAGGCGACGTTCGAGATCGGGGTGATCGCATCGGCGCTCGGCGACAGCGAGCGCGTGCAGGCGGCGGTGCGATTCGCGCCGGAGGAGGCGGCGGCGCTCGAGTCGCGCCGCGGCGCGCGGGTGACGTTTCGGGGAACGCTCGCCGGCGTCGACGGCGTGTCGCGTACGGTGTACGTGGGGGACGGGCGGCTGTCCGGGTAGACTTGGACCCGGCGCGAACGCGATCCCGCGCAACCGATCCTGTACGCCGGGCGCCGGTGCGCCGTGCGCAATGCGCGCGAAGATCCGGACATACGCAGGCGGGGGGAGCGGGGACGTTGACCGTGCCGGGTCTAGCCGATACAAATGATGTCTCGTGCTCAGGAGGCCGTCCATGCGATTACACGCCTGCACTCGTGCAACTGCCTGTCGTTTCGTTCGCCGCTCGCCGGTGCGGTCGGCCGCGGCGGCCCTGGTGCTGTGCGCGGCCGCGGCGCCGGGAGCGCGCGCCGCCGAGGGATCGGGCGCCGCCTGGCAGGCCATCGGCCACCCCATCTTCGACATTGCCGGCGGCCATTCCGCCGCCGGGATCGAGGGCGAGAACGGGGCCGCCATCGACGTGCTCGCGCTTGTCCTCGCCCTCGATGCGAAGGGCAAGATCGCGGGCTCGGGCTCGGCGTCGATCGAGTTCCCGGGGGGCGTCCCCGCGGCGGTGTCGTTCACGGCGAGCGGCGCGATCTCGTCCGTGCGCGGCGCGTACGGAACGGCGCGCGTCGCGCTGGCGCTGAAGAAGTTCGCGGCCGCCGCGCCCTACACGCGATGCGCGGGCGCCCTGTCGGCGACCCTGACCGTGTCCGGCGCGGGCGCGGCGATGTTCGGCACGATCAAGGGATCGGTGACGGCGACGGATGCGGCGGGGCAGAAGCTCGTGCTGAAGATCGCGCCGTGCGATCTCGTGCTGGTCCCGGCCGTCGCGCCGCCCCCGAGCGACGTGTGGAGGCTCGACCTCTCGCTCGTCCACACGGGGACGAAGCGCGCCGGCACCGCGCTGGTCTCGCTCGCGTCGGGGCGCGAGCTTTCGTGCAGCGCGTCCGGGAAGCACGCCGCGAGCGCGGGCCGCACGTCGATGAGCCTGAAGGGCACGGGCGCCGCGCGGGGAGTGAGCCTGACGGGAAGCATCGCCGGCGGTCTCCTCGCGCTGAAGGGAAAGGCGCTGGGCCAGACGATCTCGGTCGCGAGCCTCGCGCCTCGCATCGCGATCGGGGCGACGCTGCGCGGCGAGGCGGTGCAGTTGTGCGACGGCGGCGCGGAGTGCGGCGATGCGATCGTGTACGGGATTCCGTGCGAGCTCGCGGTCGACAGTCCGGCCGGGGCGCTGGCGGGCGGCAGGCTGACGATGGCCGCGCCCCAGGGCGCGGCGGAGATGGCGCTCGACGGCGGCTTCTGCGGCATGTGGGAGTGGCGGTCGTGCAGCCTCGACGCGGGCGCCCTTCGCCTGGAGAGCGAGCAGCTTCTGGAAGGGTCGGATTCGGCCTGGGACGTGACCTACACCGCGGCCGACACGTCCGGATTCAGCGCCGCGGTGCGGCTGCTCGTCGACAACCCCGACTTCGCATCGCCGCGGAGCGGCCTCTCGATCACGGTGCAGCAGACGGACGCCATCGTCGATGCGGGCGGCGGCGAGTACGGAATCCCGCTGTTCGTGGCGATCCGGGACGACAACCGCGCGCTGCGCGGGGGGAGCCTCGCCGTCACTGGGCCCGAGGAGGCGGTCGAGCTTCCCATCGACGCGGAGTTCTGCGCGCGGTGGAGTTCCGCGGACTGCAGCGCCGGCGACGGCGCGCTGCTCGCGAGCGCCGTCTATTTCGTGCACGGCGCGCCGCCGCGGGGGACGATAAGCTTCAAGGTGACGAATCGGCTCGGCAGGAAGGCCGCGGCCGTGCTGCGGTTTCCGCCGCCGGCGGACCTTCCCGACCTCGTCGTCTGGCCGGTCGTGCCCGCCGCGGCCGAGATCAAGCGCGGGCAGGAGCTGGGATTCTCCTACACGATGCGGAACGAAGGCGCCGCGTGCCGCGCGAAGGTCTCGACCTTCGATGTCACGGCCTACTTGTCGGCGGATGCGATCCTGGATCCGGCGGACCTGCCGCTCGACGGCGGGTACGCCGCCTGGCAGGGCCGCATCGGCGCCGGCTGGTCGGCCGCGGTCGCCGAGAAGGCGCCGATCGCCTGGGACGTCCCGGACGGGCTGTACCACCTGATCGTGTGCATCGATGCCGCGCCCGGCCGCCCGCCGAGCTTCTATCCGGGCGTCCTCGAAACCAACGAGCGCAACAACCGGCGGGCCTCTGATACGAGGATACGGGTGGCGGGCGGCGTCACGATGCCCGACCTCATCGTCGCCTCGGTCGTGCCCGATGCGTCCGAGGTCAGGCGCGGAGAGGAGCTGACGTTCACGTACGTCGTCGCGAACATAGGCGCGGAGGGACCTGCGGGGAATTCGCTGTTCGACACGGCCGTCTATCTCTCGATCGACGGGGTTCTGGACGCGTCCGATATCGAGCTTGCGGGGGGATACCGCGCGTGGAGCCGCCACCTCGACCGCGGACTGCGGCAGAGGACCAACGGCGTTGCCCTGATCGGCGATGAGATCCCCTACGGCGAGTACCGCGTGATCGTCGTCGCCGACGCGAAACCCGGACAGGCGCCGGACTTCCTCCCCGGCGTGGCCGAGGCCGACGAGGGGAACAACGTGCGGGCATCGGCGGGCACGGTGCGCGTGGTGCCGCCCCCGCCATCCCCCAAGGGAACCTACTTCGTGGCGTTCGGCGCCGAGCTCTTCTGGACGCTGGCGCTGGCCGAGTCGAGCGGCGGCTGGGACGCGATGCTCGCGTCGCCCGGGGGCGGCGCCGCGGCCGGGACCGGCGTGCTGAGCGGCACGAAGATGACGATCACGCTGGCCGACCCGCCGGGCGCGATGACGCTGGCGTTCGCGAAGGGGTGGGGGAGCTTCACGGGCTCGTTGCAGGTCGCCGCGGGGGCCGGGACGGTCACGGGCTTCATGTCGGGCGCGAAGGCCGCGCCCGCGACGCTCGACCTCGATCCCGGCGCGGCGCCGCCGAAGTTCGTCGCGGCGGATTTCGTGCCGCGCGACGCCGTGGCGCGCCTCACGCGCTTCAGGTCGGGGATCGGGCGGAACGTGCCCGACGACTTCGAGTCCTGCCGGCACATGGGCCATTACTTCCGCTTCTGCAGCAGCGTGGACCCGCGGGCGGAGAAGATCGCGTCGCCCGTCGACGGCGTCATCGCGGGAAGCACGCGCGGGCCGCGCGGAACGACGATCTGCATCCGCTCGACGCAGTACCCGGCGATCCACTTCGTGCTGGAGTACGTCGCCCCGGCCTTCACCCCCGCGGCGGGCGTGAAGGTCGCGCGGGGGCAGGTCCTCGGGAGCCCCTTCGCGGCGGATTCCGAGATGAGCATCCTCGTCTGGATCATGACGCCGGCCGGCAATCGGCTCGTTTCGTTCTTCGAGGTGATGACCGATGCCTTCTTCGTCGGCTACGAGTGCTGCGGCGTCGCGTCGCGGGCGGCGCTGATCATCTCGAAGGCGGAGCGGGATGCCCACCCGCTCGCGTGCAGCGGGGATACGTTCATCGGGGTCGATCCGCTGGTGACCACCGTCTCTCTGGGCTGCTGTCGGCCGCCCACCGAGACGTTCCTCCTGCCGGGCAACGTGCCGCTCCGGATGGTCTACTGTCCGGCCGGGACGTTCATGATGGGGTGCAACCCGGGCGAAGAGGGCAGCCTGGCCGACGAGTCGCCGCGGCACCAGGTCACCCTGAGCGCCGGCTTCTGGCTCGGGAAGACCGAGGTGACGAAGCTCCAGTGGTACGCCGTCATGAAGACGGCGCCGTGGTCGAAGCAACCCTACGTGCTCAACGATCCCGACAGCCCGGTCGTGTACGTGAGCTGGAACGACGCGCACAACTTCATCCTCAAGCTCAACGCCTTGAGCGGGAAGACGTTCCATCTTCCGACCGAGGCGCAGTGGGAGTACGCGTGCCGCGCGACGACGACGGCGAGGTACTACTGGGGCGATGACCTGGACGGCGCGCGGATAGGCGCCTGTGCGTGGTACCACGGCAGCGCGGCGGCCATCGACGAGCCGTATGCGCACACCGCCGGACGCCTGGCGCCGAACGTCTGGGGCCTGTGCGACATGTCGGGCAACGCATGCGAGTGGTGCCGCGACTGGTACGGGCCGTACACCGCCGCCGCCGTCATCGATCCGGCGGGGCCCGTGGCGGGCACGGTGCGCGTCCTGCGGGGAGGAGCGTGGTACGACCCCGGCGCGTCCTGCCGGTCGGCCGCCCGCCACGGGGCCGCTCCCACCGCCGGCTTCAGCGATGTCGGCTTCCGTGTGGCGAGGTGACGGGCCGCCCGTGCCGCGGCCGCCGCGGGCGGGCGCCTACTTCGCGCCCGGTTCCAGGAACTCGCGGCCGAAGCGCGTGAAGGCGAGGCTCTGGTAGCCGCGCTCGATGCCGCGCTCCCAGAGAACGCCTGCGGTCCCGTCCTTCAGGATCGTGAGATCGGAGTAGGCCGCGAACTCGCCGGCGATGAGGCGCTCGTTCGTGAAGGTCGCGCCCTCGTCGTAGCTCGTCAGGACGATGAGGCGCCGCCTGTCGGGGCCCTTGGGCCCCGTCCATATGATCCGGTCGCGGTCGT
>DHGK01000114.1 GCA_002402755.1 Planctomycetes bacterium UBA4800 | reverse complement strand
CGACCGATGATCCTGGTCGTCGACAACTACGACTCGTTCACCTACAACCTGGTCCAGCTGATCGGCGAGATCGGGGCCGACATCGAGGTCGGCCGCAACGACCAGGTGACCTGCGACGACATCGCCGCCGCCACGCCGACCCACCTCGTGATCTCGCCGGGGCCGTGCACGCCCAACGAGGCCGGCATCTGCTGCGACCTGATACGGGCCGCCGCCGGCCGCATACCGGTGCTCGGCGTGTGCCTGGGGCACCAGGCGCTCGGCCACGCCTACGGCGGGACGATCGCCGGCGCGCCGGTGCTCGTCCACGGCAAGGCCTCGGCGGTGACGCACGCGGAGACCGGCATCCTCGCCGGGCTCCCGAGCCCGTTCATGGCAGGAAGATACCACTCGCTCATCGTGGCGCGCGAGGGGCTGCCCGCCGCGCTCGAGATCATCGCCGAGACCGAGGACAAGCTCATCATGGGCCTGAAGCTCAAGGGCCGGGAGGTCTGGGGCCTCCAGTTCCACCCGGAATCGATTCTCACCGAGCACGGCAAGTTGATAATCGAGAACTTCGTGCGGCGCTGCGGCGCCTGAGGTACGCGCATGATCACCGATGCGATCAAGCGGCTCGTCGCGGGCACGAACCTGTCCGAGGGCGAGAGCGAGGCGCTGCTCGCGGACATCATGGAAGGGAAAGGCACGGACGCCCAGATCGGCGCCGTGCTGGCGCTCCTCAGGCGCAACGGCGAGACTCCCGAGGAGATCGCGGGCTTCGTCAAGGCGATGCGCGCCAAGGCGCTCGCCGTGCCCTTCGCGGGCGAGAGCATGGATCTCTGCGGCACGGGCGGCGACGGCAAGGGCACGATCAACATCTCGACCGCGGCGAGCTTCATCGTTGCGGCCTGCGGCGTCACGGTCGCCAAGCACGGCAACCGCGCGGCGACGAGCAGGAGCGGCGGCGCGGATGTGCTCGAGCAGCTCGGCGTGAAGCTGGAGGCGCCGCCGGAGAAGCTCGCCGGCGCGCTCAGGGAGGTGGGGATCTGCTTCCTCTTCGCCCGCGTCATCCACCCGGCGATGCGCTTCGTGGCCAAGGCGCGGAGCGAGCTCGGCACGCGCACGGTCTTCAACATGCTGGGTCCGCTCACCAACCCCGCGGCGCCGCGCCGGCAGCTCCTCGGCGTCTTCTCGCCCGAGGCCGCGCCGCTCATGGCGGCGGCGCTCTGCCGCGTGGGCGTCGCGCGCGCGTGGCTCGTCCACGGCGAGGGCGGCGTCGACGAGGTGAGCCCGGCCGGCCCGACGCGCGTCTGGGACGTCGAGGACGGCCGCGTCACCGAGCGTGTCGTGGCGCCGGCCGACTTCGGCCTGCCCGTCCGGTCGCTCGATCTCATCCGCGGCGGCGACGCCGCGCACAACGCCGAGGTCATGCGCGCGGTGCTGCGGGGCGAGGAGGGCCCGGCCTACGAGGCCGTGCTCATGAACGCCGCCGCCGCGCTTCTCGTCGCGGGCCGCGCCGCCGACCTGAAGGCCGGCGTCGCCCGCGCGCGCGAGGCGGTGACGAGCGGCGCCGCCGCGGCGAAGCTCGCGCGCCTCCTGGAGTACATGGCGGCGTGACGATGGGCTTCTACGACGATGTCAGGAAGGTCAAGGAACGCGAGGTCGCGGCGCTCCAGGGCGCCGAGCGCGATCTCGAGGCCCGCGCCGCCCGGGCCGCGCCCGTGCGGTCGCTGCGCGCGGCTCTGGCCGCCCGGCCGCCCGCGATCATCGCGGAAGTAAAGCGTGCCTCGCCGTCCAAGGGCGTGATACGCGCGGATCTCGACGCCGCCGCGCAGGCGCGGAAGTACGCCGCGGGCGGCGCGGCGGCCGTGTCGGTCCTGACCGAGGAGGTGTACTTCCACGGGTCGCTCGCCGACCTTGCCGCGGTCAGGGCGGCGGTCGATGTGCCGGTCCTCAGGAAGGACTTCATCCTCGACCGGCGCCAGTTGCTCGCGGCGCGCGCCGCCGGCGCCGACGCGGCGCTCCTGATCGTCGGGTTCGCGGGGCCCGAGAGGCTCGCGGCGCTGCTTGCGGCCGCGCGTGAGATCGGCCTGGAAGCCCTGGTCGAGGTGCACGACGAGGAGGAGCTCGCGCGCGCGGTCGACGCCGGGAGCGAGCTTGTCGGCATCAACAACCGCGACCTTCGGACGCTCCGAGTGGATCTTGGCGTGAGCGAGCGGCTGCTGCCGCGCGTGCCCGCGCAGTGCACGGCGGTCGTCGAGAGCGGCGTGCTCGGGCCGGACGATGTCGCCCGGCTCGGACGCGCCGGCGCGCGGGCGTTTCTGATCGGCGAGTATCTCTCGCGCGCTGCCGATCCCGCCGCGGCGATCAGGGAGCTGCGCGGTGGTTGCCGTGGATAGAGGGTTTCCGCGCATCAAGATCTGCGGCATCACCTGCCGCGAGGACGCCGAACGCGCGGTGTCGCTCGGCGCGTGGGCGCTGGGGTTCATCTTCCATGCGAAGTCGCCGCGGTACATCCGTCCCGAGGCCGCGGCTGAGATCGCGGCCGCGATCGGCGGCGGCGTCGAGAGGGTGGGCGTATTCGTCGACGCGGAGCCCGCCGCGGTCCGCGCGACGGCGGCGACGGCGGGGCTGACGGTCGTCCAGCTCCACGGAAGCGAATCGCGCGCGATGCTCGACGAGTTGCGGCGCGGCGGGCTGGAGGTCTGGAAGGCGTTCCGCGTGGGGGAGGTGCTGCCCGAGGAGGAGCTGGCGCCGTTTCGGGGCTGCACGCTGCTCCTGGACGCGCTGGTCAAGGGCCTGGCCGGCGGCACCGGTACGACCTTCCCGTGGGACCTCGCGTGCGAGGCGAAGAAGCTCGGCCGCGTGATCCTGGCCGGCGGCCTGAACCCCGGCAACATCGCGGACGCGATCCGGCGGGTGCGGCCCTACGCGCTCGATGTCGGGAGCGGCGTCGAGCTGCGGCCGGGGAAGAAGGATCCCGCGCTGCTTGCGCGGCTCTTCGAGGCGGCGGGCGGCGCGGAGCGAGCGTGACGCGTCCCGGCCCGGGCGCCGGCGCGATGTTTGCAGGCGGGGAGGCGGCATGGAAGCCGCCGCCTCCGTCTACAGGCCGCGCCGGGCTCGCCCGCGGCGTTTCAAGATCTTTCGCGTGGTTGTTTGACTGCCGAGGAGTATCCGATTATGATCCTGGATGATGGCAACGCCAACGAGATCTCCTAGGGTCCGGACAACGCCAACGAGATCTCCTGCGCGCCGGACGCGACGAACAGGCGTCCTTGCCTGCGGCGCGTGATCGAAGAAAGGGAATGCTCGGGAGGTGTCATGCGAACCATTCCGGCGGCCTTGCTCTGTCTGGCGACGGTGAGTGCGGGCGCTACGCTTACGGTCTCGAAAGACGGCGGTGCCGAGTTCGATGAAGTCCAGGCCGCCGCGGATGCCGCCGCCGACGGCGACACGGTGCTGGTGTTTCCCGGCGAGTACGTGCTTGTAGAGCCTCTCGACTTCAACCGCCTGCACGATCCGGCGAATCCCGCAAGCCCCCCGGTCAAGAACCTTGTTGTTCGGGGTGTCGGCGGCCCCGCGGTCACCATCCTGCGTCTGGCTGAAACGCTTCTCGACCCGGCGCGAGCCAGCGTCGCCGTGTTTGAGCATGGCGAAGGGCCGGCGTCGGTGATCGAAGGCGTGACGCTGACCGGCGGCCGGGGCATGCCCAGGGGCGGGGGTATCTTCTGTGCCGGCGCCTCGTCGCCGAGCGTGACGGACTGCGTGATCAGCGGAAACAGCGCGACCTGGGGCGGCGGCGTGCGCTGCACGTATGCCGGCACACCGATCTTCACGCGCTGCACGATCGAGGGGAATCACGCCTCCTCGTCCGGGGGCGGTATCAGCGTCATGGGTGGCGGCGCGCGGTTCTCCGAGTGCCTGGTCGCAGACAACAGTGCAGCCGGCGATGGTGGTGGTGTCGCGTGCGAGATCGGCGAAGCGCTGTTCGAACGCTGCCGTATCGAAGGCAATACAGGTGCGCAAGGCGGCGGGATAAACTGCTTCGGGAACTCGACGGCGGAGTTCATCGGGTGCGTCGTGACGCAGAATACCGCGCGGTGGAGGGCGGGCGGAGGGGTGAGCTGCGCTGCGAGAGCCACGCCCGTCCTCAGACACTGTACGATTGCCGGCAACGTCGGTCAGGAAGAGGGCGGCGGTGTCGTGTGCTCGAGCGAGTCGGCACCGGTGATCACAGGCTGCATTCTCTGGGATAATCCCTGTGGGTCCTTTACGGCATTGGAAGGCGCCAACCCGCGCGTCACGTACAGCTGCATTGAGGGGGCTTCGGTCGTATCCGGGCAAGGCAACATTGCGGTGAATCCGCGGTTCCGCGGCTGGAGGGACGCGGCGGAAGTATGGGTCGATTGCGCTGCATCGGGACCGGGCGACGGAAGCTCGCAGTCGCCGTACCGTGCGCTTGCCGCCGCGCTCGCCTTCGATCCGGGTGTGGCGCTCGACTCCCCCTGCGTGGGGAGCGGCGAAGGCGGCACGACGATGGGCGCCATTGCAACTCCCGCAGGCACGGCAGGAATGCCGCGGCGCACGGTGTGGATCGCCGCGGGCACCTATCGCTTCCAGGGCTCGACGTGCGCCCACGCCGCATCACTGCGCGGCATGGGAGCGGCCCTGACGACGCTCGATGGGACGGTCTTCGGTCTTCGGAGCGGTGCGAGTCTGGCGAATGTCACCGTCACGGGGGGGAACGCGGGAGGGGTATGCATACCCGCGGGCGAGTCGCCTGAGGTTCGCGATTGCGTCGTCACGGAGAATACGGCGTACCACTTCAGCGGAGGGGGCGTGTACTGCGGCACGGGTTCGGAGGCCATGTTCTCGGGGGTGCGGATTGTCCGTAACGGCGTCGGGAGCAAAGCCGCGGCGCTGGTGTGTGCGAGCGACTCCGCGCCGACGTTTACGGCGTGCGCGGTGCTCGATAACGAGCATGAGGGCATCGTGTGCCACGCCGGCGCCAATCCCACGTTCCGCGGATGCGAGATCAGCGGCAACGCGCGCGCGCTGCATGCGGTGTCCGCCGGCGTTGCGGCCTACGAAGGCGCAGTGCCTGTGCTCGATGGGTGCACGATCGCCGACAACCTCGGGCCCGGAGTAACGGTATCGCAGGACGGCCGCATGACGATCACGGACTGTGCGATCGTGCGCAATGCCGGCGTCGGTGTGAGCGTCACGTACGGCGAATGCACGGTCAGGAACTCCACGATCAGCGGCAACGGCGGCGGCATAGCCGCCACCTCGGCGGCATTGATCGCGGAGGGGTGCCGCATCGCGGGCAACACCGCGAAATCAGGCGGCGGTGTGTGGTGCGGCGGCCCGCCTTCGCCGCAGTTGCGCGATTGCCTCATCATAGACAATCGGGCAGGCAGCGGCGCGGCGTTGCAGTGCGTGCAGGCGTCGCCGGTGCTGACGAATTGTACGATCGTCGGCAACGTATGCGACCTGAATGCCGGAGCATTGGAGTGCGAGAGAACCTCGGGGCCGTACCTTGCGAGTTGCATCGTGTGGGATAACGGCGAGAGGCCGGTTGTGTGCGACGGCACGTCCTCGTTGAACGCCGAATACTCGTGTCTGGCAACGCCTGATGTCTGGCCCGGGGTCGGGAACCTGAACCTCGATCCGCAGTTCTGCGGCTGGGGTGAGAACGCCGACGTGTACGTCGATCCGGCGGCGCCGGAGCCCGGCGACGGCAGTGCGGCCGCGCCGTTTCGCGATGCCGCATCGGCGCTGACCTTCAGCCTGGGGCTTTCGGCGGGGTCTCCGTGTTTGACGGCCGGGCAAGGCGGCGTGCGCATCGGTGCCGAGACGGGCACGTGTCCCGCCGGCGGAGTCCCCGTGCGGCGCGTGCACCTTGCCGCCGGGCAGTTCGCTGCCGAGCTCGTGCCCCCCGCCCACCCGGTGAGCATACAGGGCGCGGGCCCGGAGCTCACGGTGCTGGAAGGGACGGTGCGCGGACTCATGACCGGCATGTCGCTTGCCGACCTGACGGTTGCGGAGGGTCGGAAGGGAGGAGTCGTCGTGCCGGCCGGGGCCTCGCCGGAGCTGCGGAACTGCGTGATACGCCACGCGCTGGGGACAGGAGCGATCGTGTGCGGCGCGCTGGCCGCGCCGACGATTCGCGACTGCGTGATCGAAGAAAACGGCACCTGCGGGATCGCGGTGGCCGACGACGGCGGCGTGACGTGCATAGGGTGCCTCGTGCGGCACAACAGGAGCGAGGGCGTGGCCGGAGTCTCGTGCGGCGCGCGGTCATCGGTGACGCTCCGCGACTGCCGCGTGGAAGAGAACGGCAGCACGGCCAACTGCGGCGGCCTTGCTGCAAAGTCGTCGGCGTTCGTGACGCTGGAACGGTGCCGCATCATCGGGAACGCGTCGGTGAACTACTATCCCGGGCTCGCGTTCACGAGGGTGGCAGGCGCGGCGCTCACCAACTGCTGCGTGGCGGCGAACAGTTCCTCGTTGTTCGACGCCGCCGGTGTTGCCTGCATTGGCGGCGGGGGCGTTCGCCTCGTCAATTGCACCGTGGCGGAGAACAACGCCCGCGGGCTGACGTGCCGTGATTCAGCGACGGTCGAGCTTCTCAACTGCATCGTGTGGAACAACATTGACGGCAGCGCAGCCGTCGAGGCGGGTTCGACGCTGTCTGCGTCCTACAGTTGCATCAAGGGCGCGACGGTGTGGGAGGGGGATGGGAACATCAACCTCGATCCGCTCTTCGTATGGCCCGGCACGTACGACTTCCAGCAGATGTACGAATTCGTCGTCGATGGCAGGCAGTACAAGGCCCCGAACATGATCGTGCACGCGCCGAATCTCGAGCCGCGGCCGGGATCGCCGGCGATCGATGCGGGAACAGCGGCGGGAGCGCCGGCCTCGGACCTTGCGGGGCGCGCGCGTCCCTTTGGGGCGGGG
>DHGK01000065.1:4803-9034 GCA_002402755.1 Planctomycetes bacterium UBA4800 | reverse complement strand
GAGGCGATCAAGTCGGACAGGATTCCTTCAATGATATTCTGGGGGCCTCCCGGAACGGGCAAGACCACTTTGGCGACGATCATCGCCAAGCAGACCAAGTCTGAGTTCATCCGCATATCGGCGGTATCTTCGGGAATGAAGGACTTGAGGGAGGTGATAGAGAGGGCGAAAATAGATCAGAGACTGGGGAAAAGGACGATACTTTTTATCGATGAGATCCACCGCTGGAACAAGGCCCAGCAGGACGGGCTGCTGCCCGTGGTCGAGGATGGCACCATCACGTTGATCGGCGCGACGACCGAGAACCCCTCGTTCGCCGTCAACGCCGCCCTGCTCTCCCGGCTGCACGTGTTCCGGCTCGAGCCGCTCCCGCGGGACGCCGTGCTGCGGCTGCTGGCCCGGGCGCGCGACGACGAGCGGCGCGGCCTGCCGGCGGACGGCCGCCTGGCCGTCGCCGACGAGGTGCTCGAGGCGCTCGCCGACCGGGCCTTCGGCGACGCTCGCCGCGCGCTGAACACGCTCGAGACGGTCGCCGCCTTCGTCCGCTCCCGCGGCGGCGACCGCGTGGGGCTCGACGACCTGCGGGCCGCCGAGGAGGCCCCGACCTTCCGCCACGACAAGTCGCAGGACGCGCACTACGACCTGTCTTCCGCCTTCATCAAGAGCCTGCGCGGCTCGGACCCCGACGCCGCGCTGTACTGGATGGCGCGCATGCTCCACTCGGGCGAGGACCCGCGCTTCATCGCCCGGCGCATGGTGATTTTCGCGAGCGAGGACGTGGGGCTCGCCGACCCCGCGGCCCTCGGCATCGCCGCGGCGGCGGCGCAGGCCGTCGAGTACGTGGGCATGCCCGAGTGCCAGTTCAACCTCGCCGAGGCCTGCCTGTACCTGGCCTGCGCCGAGAAGTCCAACAGCGCCATGGCGTACTTCGACGCGCTCGCGGCCGTGCAGGAGGAGGGCATCGACGAGGTGCCCGACCACCTCAAGGACCCGAGCCGCGACAAGAAGGGCCTCGGCCACGGGCAGGGCTACAAGTACCCGCACGCCTACCGCGAGCACTGGGTGCCGCAGCAGTATCTTCCCGACAAGCTCGAGGGGCGCTACTTCTTCCACCCGAGCGACCGGGGCGAAGAGGCCAGCATTCGCGAGCGCTTCGCCCGGCTCAGGCAGCGCAAGGACGAGCCCGCCGCCCCCGCGCGCCCCACCGCGTCGGGCGGCCGCCCCTGGGAGGCGTGGCAGGAGCGGACGTTCGGCAAGGCGGCGGTCGCGCAGCGCGACCGGCTGCTCGCCCAGACGCCGTTTCGCGAGGACATGCGCGTCCTCGACCTCTGCGGCGGGGGGCTCATGGGCCTCGGGGCCCTCGTCAATGCGCCGCTCGGCCGCATCGTGAGCCTGTCGGCCGATGCGGCCCGCGCCCGCGCGGCCGGCCGGAAGTTCAAGGAATGGCGGGTAGACCGCGTGCTCCGCGCCGTCTGCGCAGCGCCCGAGGCCCTGCCTTTCGCTCCGGGCGCCTTCGACCTCGTCCTTGCCTTGAATCCGCTTTCGGGGGGACGGGAGGCGGCGGCGCTCCTCGCCGAAGCCGCCCGCGTGCTGATTCCGGGCGGCTGCCTGGCCTTCATCGAGCCGCTCCCGGCGCGCAGGCGGCGGCTCTGGCAGGAACTGGACCTGAACGACCTTCCGCGCGAGCTTGCCGAGCGGGTCGTCGAGGCCGAGGAGAGCCTCTATCGCGACCCGGAGAGCCCGTTCGCTCTGTCGGAAGCCGCCGTGAGCCGCGCGCTCGGGGCCGCGGGATTCGAGGTCAAGGCCCTCGACCTGGACACGGAAACCGAGAATTTCCTCGTCACGCCGGCCTTCATTGAACGCCTCTTCGAGCCCGGAAGCTCCGGCCTCTCCTATGGCGACAGGCTACGTAAAATGCTTGTTCAAGAGGAGTTAGAACAAGTCAGGCGCCTGATCGCGGCCCGCCTCGGCGGCCGGACGGTCGCCCGGGAGAACGTCGTCGCCTGCGCCGTCGCACGGCAAAAAACGCCGGATTCGTGAAAAATCCTGGTTTTTCCGCGACTCCAGGATTATGATTTCCTCCTGAGTCCGGCTCTGCGTAGGAGCCGCCGCGGTCATTCATTTATAAGGAGATACGACATGCGTTTCTTGAAGATGCTGGTCATCGCGGTCGCGTTCGTCGGCCTCTGCGGCCTCACGAGCTGCACCAAGGAAGAGCCCAAGACCCCGGCCACGCCGCCGGCCCCCGAGGCTCCCGCCACGCCGCCCGCGCCGGCCACTCCGCCGGCCCAGTAGCCCACGCGAACTTTCCCGGGGCGGGGGGCGCAAGGCCGCTCCCCGCCCGGTTCTTCAGCCCCCGCTCGATCCGCGGGGAAGGTGCGCGCCGCGCGCGCCCGTTCCCTACTTCCCCTTGAATTCCGCCGCGAACGCCCGCGCGTTGAGCGGCTCCCCGGTCGCCGCTCGGATGAGCTCGGTCCAGTGGACCGTCCTCCCCGGGCCGAAGACCCGCGCCTTCAGGAACTCGCCGACCTTCGCGTTCCCGTTGTAGAGGACGCCCGCGGGCGGCGCGCCAAACACCTCCCTGGCAATTGCGGCGTTGAGCTGGCACGCGAAAAGCTCGCCCATCAGGTAGTTGTGGTAGTAGGCGGGTGAGCTCACGATGTGGATCTTTGCGGCGTAGTCCGGCGCATTGCGGCCCTCGGGCCTGCGGACGAGCTGGTACTTCTCGACGAGGTCCCACCACAGCTTGTTGAGGTCCCGGTCCGGGTTCTCGTACATCGACTTCTCGAACCTGAACATGACCTGGCTCCACGCGGCGAAGATGAGGAGGTGGTGGCGGCGCGAGAGCGCGCCGGCCTCGTCGAAAGCCGCGCGGTCCTTGACCTCGACGCCCATCGCCTCAAGCCAGTCGCCGCGCGAGGCGAAGCGTTCGAGCAGCATCGCGATGGCCTCGTTGCACAGGGTGTGGGCGTCGGTCCTGAGGATGTACGGGACCTCGGTGGGGATGTTCTTGCTGGAGTACACCGAGTGGCCGAGCTCGTGGAGCATTGTGCCCATCCAGTAGTGGTTAGGGACGATGTTCGCCAGGACGCGCACGTCGCCCTCCCTGTCGATGTCGGTGCAGAAGGCGTGCGGGCTCTTCCCGGACTTCTCGTAGAGGTCGCTCCGCGCGAGGACATCGTCGATGGGGAGGCCGATGCCCGCGTAGAACTCGCGGCAGAGCTTCAGGACGTCGGCGTCCGCGTAGGCCGAATCGAGATCGGCCGGGAAGACCGCCTGCGGCTCCTGGAAGAAGGGGTCCTGGTAGTGCCAGGGCCTGAGGCCGCTCGTGGTGACGCCGTAGGCCTGCGCGAGATGGGCGTCGATGTAGTTCTTGGCGATCGCGAACGACTCGCGCGTCAGGTCGTGGAGCTCGTCGAAGAGCTCGAGCACCTGCTCGGGGTCCTGCTCGCCGAGCGTGAGCTGCATCTGGTGGTAGTTCTTGAAGCCGAGCGTGCGCGCGGCCTCGTTGCGAAGCCGGACGAGCTCCTTGAGGTCGGCTTCGACGGCGGCGCCGACGGCCTTGTTGGCCTCCCAGACGGCCTTGCGCTCGGCCGTGTCCCTGGATTCCTTGAGGATCTTCCTGACCTGGCTGTCGGTCAATTCCCTGTCGCCGACCTTCGCGCGGTAGACGTTGAAGGCCTGCTCGATCGCGATGGCCTTGGCCGCGAGCTTCTTGAGGAGCTCGGGGTCGAGCTGCTTGCCGAGGTACTGGAGGCGCAGGAGCCCGATCTGGCGGGCGACGAGGGCGTCGATGCGGTCTCCCGCCGCGGCGACCCTTTCGCAGATCTTCTCGAGCTCGGCGAAGCGCGCGCGGTCGGCGAGCACCGCGTCGAGCTTGTTCAGCGCCTCTTCGACGGCCTTGAAGTCCTCGTCCCTGCCCGTGACGTTCGCGTTCCAGGAGGCGAGCGCGGCGGCCTTCTCGAGCGGCTTGACCGCGGCTTCGTACTGCGCGATGAACCGGACGGCGTCGGCCAGCGTCGAGGCCAGCGCAGCCGTGTCCTCGATCGCCTGCCGTTCGGGGCTGGTGCAGGCCGCGAGGCTCGCGATGACGGCGGCGAGAAGCGATGTGCGGAGAAATGCTGTCATGGGAAAGGCTCCTTTCGTGAGAGGTCCCAGGCCGCTCACTATACACCGGGAGCCCTTCGGGGGACAGTCACTGATTACGATCGGGGGACAGTCACTGATTTCC
>DHGK01000065.1:0-4742 GCA_002402755.1 Planctomycetes bacterium UBA4800 | reverse complement strand
GAAATCAGTGACTGTCCCCCGAAGACTCCCGCGGCCGGCTCCGCTCGTAGAGGTACTCCGGATCGAGGTCCAATCCGTTCTCCCACTCGACCGTGTCGAACGCCACTCTCACCTTGCGAAACTCCTGGGGCGATGCCAGAACGCGAAAACGCGAGATTGCCAGCAACGGTTTGACGTCGAAAACCCTGTACTCGTCATTGTCGAAACGGATGAGCAGCGTGTGATCCGCTCTTGCTTCCACGCTCTTGACCCCGTGGTACATCATGATCGGCGCCCCCCTCGGGCTCTCTTTCGCCCCGCAAGGCGGCCGGCTGCGGAGCCGGCCCGTTCGCATTGAGTTCCCGTGGCATCGAACCACATCCCAACCCCTGCGGCTTTCGCCGGTCTTCGCGTACCGGAGATGCGGCGAACGCTCGGCGTTACTGGAGAGGCTGAATGCGACACGGCTCCTCACCGTTCATGGCCATTTGCCAGTTGGCTCGCAGCTCATCCTGATGCAACTCCGCCCAGGCTTGCACGAGACGCAACTGTCGTCGCGGCAACTCGCCGTGCATCAGTTCCAGGGTGTCGATGGAGAACGTCGCCGTGCTCTCGTTGTAGTACGCGTGGAAATGCGGCGGATTGTGCTCGCCCGGCGCGTAGTACATGCGAATGATGATCCCGTAGAACATTGAAATGGTCGGCATCTTGAGAGTCCCTGTCGCGTTCTAGAGGCGCCGCGGCTCCGCGCGGACTGGAGGCAGACAGTCCGCCTCGAACCCCTGCATTCCAGCCTACCCGCATGCGGGCTCGCCGGCAAGGTTCGGGGTCGCGTCCCGGGGACAGCACGTCGTCCCACCGCCACCGCCCGCCGGTCGAGGACCCAACCGTTGCTCTGCCCCTCCTCGCCGATCAAGACGATGTCGCGCACTCCGGCCTTGCACGCGCCTTCGAAAATGAGTCCGAGCCTCGCGATCTCCCGGCTCAGGTTCCGCAGATCCGCGCCGAGCGTGTACTTGTCCTACCGCGCCATCCCCCTGACAAGCTGCTCGAAGTACAGACACAGGTCGTAGGCCTCGCGGTAGATCGGGAGATGCTCGTAGCGTGCCATCGCTCGCGATGCTCGCCTTGTCCGGGGACAGTCACCGATTTCCCTGCGGGGAAATCGGTGACTGTCCCCGGAAATTTCCGGCCTCGCTTCGCTCGGCCGGATACTGAATAATCAAATAACTCAAATCACCAAAGGATCAAGGTCAGCCGCGGACGGCGCGCACAAAGCTGCGAGCGCCCTTGCCGCCGAGGCCGCCGACGCTGCCGACGTAGAAATCGACGAACCAGGCGTAGCCAGGGAGGCCGACGTTGGTAGACGAGGACCAATACCACCCGGACTCGGCCCCGAACACAGGGTCGATGCTGGGATCGAACCGCCCGTAATCCACGATGCTCTGAAGCTCGCGCACGTTCGGAAGACGCCAGTCGTCGTGACCCGCAAGCTCGAGCCCCTCGCTGTAGCGGAGCGCCTGCGGCCACGTGTACGTTCCCGGCGCCGTCTCCTTCTGCCACACAAGGCCCGTGCCGCCGTCCGTCACGGTCCCGTCGCGGTTGTCGGTGAACCGCCCCGCCATGGGGAAGCCCTTCCGGTAGAACCCGTCCTGGCCGGGATACTCCTGGCTCGCCCGGTCGATGACGTTCCCCTTGTCGTCATAGCACGTCGCCTGCCCCGTCGCCGGCAGGCCCGACGACGTACACGGCGAGCTGCACCCAAGCGGCAGGCAGAGAACAACGCCGGCAAGGATCATGCGTTTCACGAAGCACCTCCTTCACACCGTTTTGCGGTCAGGTGCGCCAGGCCGCTCTCCTTCGCCGGCCAGGCGAGACTGCCAGTACCCCGGCCGCCGGTGGGAGTGGGCGACCGCGATGACATACACGTGCGCGTCCTTGGCCAGGTAGATGACGCCGTAAGGGAATCGCGTGGTCAAACATCGGCGGGCTCTGCGAGAAAGCAGCGGCCACGCTTCGGGATACTTCACTATTCGGGCAATGGCCGCAAAGACGTCCTCGGCGAACCGCCGGCCCAGGCCGGGCTGGCACGCCTCGTAGTAGTCGGCCGCCTGATCGAGCTCGAGGCGGCCGGCCGGATGAAACGAGAAGCTCACGTGCCGAGCCTCTTGCGAATCTCGGTGAAAACCTGGTCGCCGGGCACGGGCGCGACTTTGCCGGAATCGAGTTCATCGATCCTGCGCTCTGATTCCTCGGCCCACAGGCGATTGATCTCTTCCCGGCTCGGCGCATTCAAGCTCTCGAGCAGTCTGTCGACCACGTAGATGCGGTCTTCGCAGGGAAGAGACAGGACCTGCTCCGCGAGTCTCTTTGCGGCGGCTGTCATATACCACCCACCTCCGTGTCTCAGGCCATCGACAGACGGCGCCATCGCCGGGCCGTCATCACGAATCCTACCCGAGATGTCCGGGACGAGCAACGAACTCGTCACTGCCCCCCGCGGACGGCGCGCACCTTGCTGTCCAGGTCCTTGCCGTCCTGGAGCACGCTGCCCACGTCGAAGTTGATCGTCCAGGCGTAGTCCGGGTAGCGGACGGATGTCGTGGACATCCAGAACCAGCCCGCGTCGGTCCCGAAGATGGGATCGAGGCTCGGGCCCTCGCGGCCGTAATCGACGATGCTCTGAAGCTCCCTGACGTTCGGAAGGCGCCAGTCGTCGCGGCCGGCAAGCTCCAGGCTCTCGCAGTACTGAAGCGCCTGCGGCCACGTGTACGTGCCCGGCGCTGTCCCCTTCTGCCAGACGAGGCCCGTGCAGTTATCCGTCACGGTCCCGTCGCCGTTGTCGGCGAACCGGGCCGCCATCGGGCAGCCCTCCTGGTAGAACCCGTCCTGGCCGGGATACTCCGCGCTCGCGCAGTCGATCTCCGCCCAGGGCTCCTGCCCGCCGTAGCACGTCGCCTGCCCCGTCGCCGGCAGGCCAGACGCCGGGCACGGCGGGCAGCACGAGTCGCAGTCCCCGCCCTCGATCGACACGGGCGCCGGCCCCTGCGCGAAGAGATACCCGAGGATGTAGATCGCGTCGGCGATGTCGATGCCGCCGCTCCCGTTCACGTCCCCGTTCCCGGACGGCGGGCCCGCAAGCACCATGTCCAGCCCCAGGTGCGGCGCGAGCACGAGCAGCGCGACAATGTTGAACGCGAGCGACAGGCAAAGAACGACACGGTGAGCGATCTTCCGCGTCACGATGCACCTCCTCTGAGTCTGTCGGGGGACACAGTCGAGTCTGTCGGGGGACAGTCACCGATTTCCTGCGGGGAAATCGGTGACTGTCCCCCGAGATCGGTGTCCCCCGAGATCGGTGACTGTCCCCGGAATCTATAATCAGACCCGAACAGCTCTATTGTAATCCGAGAGGGGATGCGACCGCAAGACGGCGCCGGCGCTACAGGATCGATTGCCCGAGGAGCGAGGCGACCAGCGCCACGCCCATCCGGCCCGTGGCGTTGCGCCGGTCGAGGATGGGATTGACCTCTACCACATCGATCGAGGCCGTGCGGCCGCCGTCGGCAATGACTTCCATGAGGAGATGGGCTTCCCGGAAGGTCAGGCCGCCGTGGACCGGCGTGCCGACACCGGGCGCTTCCGAGGGATCGACCGAATCCATGTCGAGGCTCACGTGCAGCCGGGGCAGGTGCGCGAGCCGTTCCAGCGCCTCCCTGGCCACGGCGGCGACGCCCCGCTCGTCGATCTCGCGCATGGTGTAGACCCTGATCCCGGCCTCCTTCACGAACGCGCGTTCCTCGCGGTCGAGCGCCCGGGCGCCTATCACGATGACCTGGCCGGCCTGGAGCTTCGGCCCTGGTCGGCCCACGTTGACCAGCTCGGGCGCGCCGCGGCCGAGGAGCGCCGCAAGCGGCATGCCGTGGAGATTGCCGCTCGGCGACGTCTCGAACGTGTTCATGTCGCCGTGGGCGTCGATCCACAGGACCCCGCAGGGCCCCTCGTGGGTGACGCCGCCCACCGTGCCGACGGCGATCGAGTGGTCTCCGCCCAGGAAGAGCGGCAGGACGCCCTCGGCGATCGCCATGCGCGCGACCTCGTACACGGCCTCGCCGGTCGCAACGACCGCGCGCAGGAAGTCCTGCCCGCCGTCCGCCGCCAGCGTGTCCCTGACCGGCGTCACGACGTTGCCGTGGTCCTCGACCGCGTATCCGAGCGCGCGAATGCGGTCGCCGAGCCCGCTGTACCTGAGCGCGCTCGGCCCCATGTCGACGCCGCGCCGCGGCTGCCCCAGGTCCATGGGAACGCCAAGTATGCGCACGATCTTGCTCATACCCTCGGTCTCCCGCGTCATGCCATGCTCAGGACTTCGGCGATGCGCCCGAGCGCCCAGTCGATATCCTCGCGCGTCGCCACGAGCGGCGGCGCGAAGCGGATCACATCGTCGCGGGTTTCCTTGCAGAGAATCCCGCGGCGCTCGAGCGCCTCGCAGAACCGGCGCGCCCCTCCCGCCTCCGGCCGCAATTCGACGCCGATGAGAAGCCCCTTGCCGCGCACCGTCTTCACGTGCGGGCTCGGGATCGCCGCAAGCTGCGCCTGGAAGTACGCACCGACCTCGGCGGCTCTTCCGACGAGGCCTTCCTCGACCAGGACGCGCAGCGCCTCGACCGCGACGGCCGCGCCCAGCGGGTTGCCCCCGAACGTGCTCCCGTGCTCTCCGGGGCGGAACACGCCGAGGACCGCCTTCGAGGCGAGCACCGCCG
>DHGK01000067.1:240-3335 GCA_002402755.1 Planctomycetes bacterium UBA4800 | reverse complement strand
GTGACTGTCCCCGGAATCGGTGCAAAGGATCAAGGTCAGCCGCGGACGGCGCGCACAAAGTTGCGACTGCCGTGGACGTCGGCGGAGTCGAGGCCGACGTTGCCGCCGCCGAAATTGACGTACCAGGCGTAGCCAGGGTTGCCGACGCCGGTAGACGAGGACCAATACCACCCGGACTCGGCCCCGAACACAGGATCGATGCTCGGATTCCACCGCCCGTAATCCACGATGCTCTGAAGCTCACGCACGTTCGGAAGTCGCCAGTCGTCGTGGCCCGCGAACTCCAGGCTCTCGCAGTACTTGAGCGCCGCTTGCCACGTGATCAGGTCTCCTCCATCCCACTCATAGATGATCTGCCCGTCCCCGTTCACGTCCGCCGTGTCCTTCTGCCACACAAGCCCCGTGCAGTTGTCCGTCACCGTCCCGTCACCGTTGTCGGTGAGCCGCCCTGCACTCGGGCAGCCCGCCTGGTAGTAACCGTCCTGCCCGGGATACTCCGCGCTGTCGCACGGAACCTCCACCCAGCCCTGCTCCGCGACGTACCCGTAACACGCCGTCTGACCCGTCGCAGGCAGCGCGCCGCCGCTCGGCGGCGGACAGCACGAATCGCACGCCGCGCACTCGATCGCCTCCGGCGCCGGTCCCTGCGCGAACAGATACCCGAGGATGTAAATCGCGTCGGCTATGTCTATCCCCCCGCTTCCGTTCACATCTCCGTTCCCGGACGGCGGACCCGCAAGCGCCGCGTGCTGGCCCATCTGCGGCACGAGCAGCATCAGCAGCGCAACGTTCAGCCCCAGTGAAAGACAAACCACGACGCCCACAAGAATCTTCCGCTTCACGACGCACCTCCTTCTCGAGGAATCCGGGAAACACTCGCCCGAGCTATCGACCTTCCATTAACGCCATTGTAATCCAAGGCGGGGGTCGAACCCAAGCGCATCGGGGGGCGTCGGGGGACAGTCACTGATTTCCCTAAAGCCGCAATCTGCTCCCTCAAGCAGCAATCGTCTCGCCGGAAATCGCCGTCGGGGGACAGTCACTGATTTCNNGGAAATCAGTGACTGTCCCCCGAAGGAAGTTCTTCGAGCGCGTCCAGGATGTGACGCAACGCCGTTTCTTGCGTGTAGCGACGTCCCCGTTTCGTCTTCCTGCCGGAAGCCGGCGCATGGAAGGACACGCCGTCTTCGCTGTCGAACGCCAGGACGGCGCGCCAGCCCAGGGCCCGCGCGTCATGTCGCATCCTGCCGATCTCGCGCTCCGATACGTAAACAGGGAACTGCGCGATCTTCTTGACCTGGACGCCGATGTGCGCGGCCTGATAGACGGCGAGAAGATCGAAGGCGCCTCGGCTTGCGCGGGACTGGTACACGAGCCCCACCCCCTGGCGGGCCGCCTCCCGGGCTACGTTCCGCTCGGAGGCTTCGCCCAGGAGGAGCGGGGCGGCCACGGAGGAGACGGGGCCGTGCGCGGCTCTCAGCCACAGCGCATAGCAGGGATCGCAGAGGCCGTACGAGCCGCGTTGTTTCACTACCACATCCTGCGCCTCGAGGAGCGGGAGCTTCGAGCTCAGCCGGTTCTGCGTGACGCCGATCGCGGCGGCAATCTCGGATCCGCGGGCAGGACGCTCCGAGAGCGCCACCAGGATCTTCTCCAGCAATGACGACCGCCCCGCAACCTTCTGGTGCAACAGCTCGAAGTACTGGTAGAGCCGGCCGGACGGCTGCAGGAGGACGCGCTGGCACACCCGCTTCCATGCGTTGTCGTCCGGTTTCCCGTCTCGAGCCGCGAGCACCAGCTCCTCGCCGAGCACCTGGAGATAGTACGGGGTGGCGCCCACGAGCCCGATCATGCGGCGGCACAGGCGCTCCGGAATCGCCGCCCCCGATCGCCGGGAGAAGCCGGCCAGAAGACTCACGGCTTCCTGCTCCGGCAGCGGGCCCAGGTGCAACGGCGTGAAGTGCTGGAAGAAGGGCGCCGATGGGTTTTCGGTGATCTGGCGGAGCAGCGAAACGGCCGACCCGGACACAATGTAGTTGCAGCGTCGCTGCTCCTGCCACTCCTCGCGCAGCATCGTGTAGATGGAGCCGAACCCCTTCCGGACGGCCTGGAAGGCGTCGAAACCCGCCAGTTCCTGAAACTCGTCCAGGATGAACTGAAAACGCATGCGCTCCGAGGACGCCACGAGCTCGGGCATGCGGATGGCGGCCCGGAACGTGTTCGCCCGGTCGCGCGAGGACTTGTAGTCGGCCATGAGCCGCAGGGCCTTGCCGAGTCCGATCATGCCCCGTCCCGCCGCGAACGCGGCCAGTTCCACGATCCTGCCGGGATCGGCCGTTGCGGCGAGGAGCCCCGCCTCGTGCACCGTTCCGGCGGCGGCCAGGATGGCATTGATGGTCACGCGCAGGTACTCCTGGAAGAAATCTTCGGGATCGGGCCACGCCCAGCACTGCACGGGCACGAAGACGACGCCCTTCGTGCCGGCATGCCGGCGCATCCATTCCCGGAACAAGCTGGACTTGCCCTGCGTGCGGAGGCCCAGCACGGCGAGAAAATCCGATCGTCCCGCCTGCAGCTTGCCGATGGCCGCATCCAGGCGCTGCAGCTCCTGGCTGCGATCGACGAAAAGGTCGCCGTCCACCGGGCGGCTGGCCTCGAAATGGATGTCGTGCACGTCGTCTGTTTTCCGGGGACAGTCACCGATTTCCCCGCGGGAAATCGGTGACTGTCCCCGGACTCCCCCGGACTGTCCCCGGACTCCCTCCCGTGGTAGGCTGATGGCGCGGAGGCTGATCATGCTCGAGCACTCGCTCTGCCGGCGCAGGTTCCTGACATGCATGGGCGCGGCCGCGTGCTGCCCGCTGCCGATCGCCGCGGGTGCGCTTGGCGCGCCGGCGCCGAGCGACCGAGTCGCGACCGGCCACATCGGGGTTGGCGGCCGCGGCGCCACACTCCTCGATCTGATGTGCAACTCGGCCGCCGCCGTCTGCGACGTTGATGCGGAACGGCGCGCGCGGGCGGCGGGCGGCGGGCTCGCCGCATGCGAGGACTACCGGCGGCTCCTCGATCGCAAGGACATCGATGCGGTCGTCATC
>DHGK01000067.1:0-185 GCA_002402755.1 Planctomycetes bacterium UBA4800 | reverse complement strand
TGGTCGACGCGGCGCGCCGCGCGCGGCGCGTTGTGCAGGTCGGGGCGCAGGGCATCTGGACTTCCGCCGCGCAGGCGGCCCGCCGCTGCCTGCGAAGCGGCGCCATCGGCGCCGTCGAGAAAGTCACGTGCTGGCACTACCCGAATCCCATCGGCGGGCACGCGGGCGCGTGCCCGCCGCCGGCC
>DHGK01000024.1:6215-9796 GCA_002402755.1 Planctomycetes bacterium UBA4800 | reverse complement strand
GAGTCCATCCCGCGTATGAAAATACGGCGTCACGATGAAATTCGCAGTATGCATTCCCCAGCGCCGGACGATAATCAGGGGTGAGTACACCAGTACTCTGTTTTTTGAGCCTGCGGTACACACAAGCACGCAGGCTTCTTTTGTTTCTATCTCGGCGCACACTACCCTCTCGCCGCACCTACCCCCCTTCGCTGGGTCCGGTTCCGAAAAAACTGGCGGCAGAATCTCTCGGCAGGTAGGACGATGCGGCTCCCCAACGACCGCACCGCCGGACAGGAGATGGGATTACGCGGGTGTCATTCCGCTGCCAGGGAACGTGCAACCAGAACGCGTCACCGTGCTATTGGGCACGCAACGTAATAGCTGCGTTGCGCTCAATCGGCGATCGGCTCCACAGATCGCCTCAATCGCGCGCCTTGCCAGGACGCCCGAGCGGGCTTCTCGGTGCGTCACCGTATTTCCGGACAGGAGTACTTAGATCTCGACCGTCATCCCCGGAATCGGCGCCGGGTAGCGGCCATCGGCGTCGGCCTGGACGGGCGCGGGGCTCGAGGCGGTCAGGGCGTCGACGTTCGCGCAGAACTGGAAGTCGGACGCCATCGCCTCCTCCCACGTGATGATCTTCCCCGTGTGCACGGCCGCGCGGCCCATGATGGCGCCCAGGTTCGAGAGCGCCGCGCGGCGCGTCTCGTTGTGCGGCCGGTCGTTCCGGATGGCGCTCAGGAGGACGTCCCACTCGGCTTGCCACGGGTTGACGGCCTCGCGCTCCGGCGTCCAGGCAATGTTGTCGTCCCCGATGCGCTGGTCCTTGTAGAGCCAGGTCGTCGGCCGGTGGACATCGCCCGAGAACTTCGCGGCGACCTTGGTCCCGTGAATGTAGGTGGCGAAATCGTTGTGGCACTGCGGCATGTAGCGGCCCGTCACGAACGCCTTCGCGCCGTCGGCGAAGGTGTACTCGATCGAGTAGCTGTCGAGGTTCTGGCTGCAATCCTTGCTGCCCGCGAAGCGCCCGCCGACGCCGTGCGCCGAGACCGGCCAGGCATCCTTGATCCAGAAGCACTCGTCGATCTGGTGGATCATGAGCTCGATGAAGACGCCGCCCGAGGACCACAGGAACTGGTACGGGCGGCCGGGCCTGAGCTGCCACAGAAGTTCGTTCTCGCCCTTCGGGAAGGGGCCCATCTGGTAGCCCGAATCCATGCGGTAGGCGCGCACGAACTGGACGTCGCCCATGGCGCCTTCGCGAATCTTCCGGATCAGCGCCTGGCGCGCCGAGGAGTGGCGGCACATGAGCCCGGCGCCGATCTTGAGGTTCTTCTTCTCGGCCGCCTCGCCCGCGCGGATCATGCGCTTGACGCCGCCGGGGTCGGCCGCGAAGTCCTTCTCCATGAAGACGTTGACGCCCTTCTGGACGGCGTACTCCAGGTGCGGCGCGCGGAACGCGCAGTGCGTGGTCAAGATCGCGACATCGCCGGGCCGGAGGCAATCGATCGCGTGCCGGTAGCCATCGAATCCCAGGAACCGCCGCTCGGGCGGCACGTCGACCCGGTCGCCCAGCGTCTGGGTCAGCGAGCGGTGCGAGATCTCCAGGCGCTCGGGGAGCAAGTCGGCCATGGCGACGAGCTTGATCGGCCCGCCGGCGCCCGAGCCCGCGGCGCGCGTCGTGCCCGAGTCGTCCCCGAGCACGAGCCCCCCCGCCGACATGGCGTTGGCCACGGCGCCGTTGCCGCGTCCGCCGCAGCCGATCAGCGCCAGGCGAATGGTGTTGTCCTCGCCCGCGTGGACGTGGGGAACGGCCGCGGCCGCCAGCGCCGAGGCCGCGGCGCACGTGCCGGCGTTTCCGAGAAACTCGCGACGCGAGACATCTGCGTTCCGACTGCGGTTCATGCTCATGTGATCCGTCCATCCTCGTGCCGTTGCCGACGGGGTCCTTGCGCAGCATATTGTAACCGGAGAAGAGCCTGCCGCACGAGGCTCCATCATCCCCCCGTCCTCACGTACTTCTCGAGCCGGCAATCGAAGCCGCCCAGGTCGACGACCTGCCGGTGCTCGAGCCGCAGCGATCGATCGCGCGGCACGGCGTGTGTGGGATTGGCGAAGACGAGCCTCCCCCCCGGCCGCAGCACCCGGGCGGCGGCGGCGAAGAGGTCCTCGATGAGCCCGCGGAGATCCGGGACGCGCACGCGCCTGCCCATGGGAGGATTCGTGATGATGAGCGCGACGCTCCCCGGCGCGATGTCTCCGCGCTCGACGAAGCGGCGGAAGTCCGCGCAGGCGAAACGCGACCGCACGGCCTTCAGGCCGGCGGCGGCCCAGTTCGCCTCGGCGGCGGCGACGGCATCCGGATCGAGATCCGTTCCGCACACGCCGCCGGCGCCGCCGAGGAGCGCGCGTTCGATCAGCTCGACGCCCGACCCGCAGAAGGGATCCCACACGACCGCATCCTCGAGTGCTCCGGCCATGCGCGCCATGCAAGCCGCAAGCGGAGGATGCGAGGCCGCGCGGACATCGTGCAGCCGATAGAGGCGCCGCGGATCGGGCGCGATTCGCGGGCGCAGCTCGACCGAGAACCCCTCGCCGGACGGATGCACGTCGATCGCCCAGGGCGCCTTGCGCGGGTCGTTGAGAATCTCCGGGCACAGGGCGTAGGCTCGATTCACCACGCAACGCACGGCGCCGCGCTGCGGCCCCGCGGAGAAGAACTGCAACCGATAGCGGATCGAGCCCTCGGTGAACGCGCGCATGAGCTCCCGCGCGAGCGGCGACACGATCGCGGCGGCAAAGGCCTCGACGGACTCGGCCGGTTTCGAGTCCGGAACCGTCCCCAGGACGAAGCCCGCCGTGTCGAAGCACCTGAGCGCGTAGAGGTCGGACAGGGTGAAGGGCGCTTCCGCCGCGATGGCGACCAGGCCGCTCCCGGCCTCCGCGACCCGGAGCTTCCCTCCCCGCGCCGCGGCGTCCTGCGCCTCATCGCGGACGATCGCTTCGAGCCCCTTCCTGCAGCGCAGGTGGACGCGGACGCCCGCAACGGACGAGAAGACGCGGTCCATGAGAACGCGGCTCGACTCCTCCTTGCGCGCCAGCCCGGCCTTGACCTTCTGCTCGGCGTGCGCGAGCGGCCCGGGGCCGCCGGCCACCGCCTCGAGCGTGGCCGCGCCGCCGACCTTCGCGAGCGCCCGGCACAGGGCCTGCTTCTCGCGCTCGCTCGCCGCCGTCGGGAGCAGCGCGAGCAGCTCCGCCTCCCCGCCCGGGTCCGCGCCGAACTTCGGCAGGGCCGCGATGGCGTAGCGCCGCACCTTCTCGTTCGGGTCATCGAGAAGGCCGCGCAGCCACGACCGCGCCCGGGCCCGCTCGGCAGCGGTCCCGGACGTCGAGAACACCACCCCCACCGCGCGGATCACCGCGACCTGCCGCATGCGCTCGCGGGGAGTCGCGCGATCGAAGGCCGCCACGGCACCCTCCCACAAGGCATCGCACGAGAGGGCGCGCAGCCGCTTGTAGAGCTCGTTGTCCGTTCTCATCGCATCACGCCGAGATTCCGGTCACCGCGGGACGACGAAGAGCGGCACGCCGCGCTGCGC
>DHGK01000024.1:0-6190 GCA_002402755.1 Planctomycetes bacterium UBA4800 | reverse complement strand
CGGCCGGCACGCGCACCTCGCACGGCCTGGGCGCCGCGAACGACATGTGCATGAGAGCGCCGCCCGCGATGCGGCAATCCTCGCGCACCGGCGCCCACATGGCCGACCCGAGGGGCTCGGGGGCGAACCGCCACGCGCGGCCATCGACGGTGATCGCGCCGGCGCGCTGCCCGGCGAAGGCGATCAGATCGCCGGCGGCGTTGACGCGGAACGAGACGACGCCGTGCCCGGAGTACGTCACGGCGTGCCCCGCGACCTTGAAGTCGGCGAGCGTCAACGCGGGCGACGGCGGAGGATTGGCCGCGATCGCGCGCGCATCGTCCTCCGCCCTACGCCCGAAGCCGCCCGGCCAGCTCTCCTCGTACGTCCGCAGGTGCGGCGCGATCGACACGGCGCCGTTCGGGAAGCGGCAGCACAGAACGTCGCCCGTGCGCGAGAGATGCTCCGTGTTGTCGTTCAGATTCTCGAACCTGCCCGCCGGCGGATACGCGCCGAGCGCGCTCAGAATCGAAAAGAGCGTGCACTCGTCGTAGCCGAGGCTCCGCGCTTGGTCGTCGCGCGGCCTGAATCCGAGGAAGGTCGCGCTCCCGCCGCCCGGGCACACGCGGTGCACGCCCGCGACCATGCCCTGGACGCGGGCGACCGGCGTTGCGCCCTCGCGCGGCGCGGCCGGATACACCCTGTCGACCAGGAGATCGGTGAGAATCGCCTGCGGCTCGACCGCCGCGAGCGCGCCCTCGAACTCGACGCGCCGGCCCGGGAGCCGCTTCCCCATGTCGGGCTCGGGCGCGTACGCCGCGCCGAAAAGCTCCTGCCAGGCGGGCAGCGCGGGTGCGCCCTCGAAATCGAGAAGCGGCGGCGGCCCCGCCCAGACGGCGCGGCCGCCCCGGGCGGCGAGCTCGGCGAGCATGACGAGGAGTTTCCGCGGCGGGTGCGGCTCGAAGAGCGCGACCACGGTCGAGAAGCGCCGGCCGGCGAGCTCGATCGCGCCGCCCTCGACCTTGCCCAGATCGCACAGCTTGGCCGCGGTCAGGTAGTTCGCGTAGCCGTACTGGACGATCCACGAGCCGAAGCGCTCGTCGGCGCTCACGAGGTCGAGCGGGTAGAGCAGCAGCACATCGACGTCGCGGTGCTGCATGTCCTGCACCATGGCGTGCGGCGAGCCCGCCGAGGTCCCGTACGCGGCCTCGAGCCATCCGCGGCGCATGCCGACCTCGCCCGGGCTCCCCCAGTGCGCCGCGTACGAGTACGGCACCGCGTTCACGATGCCCGTCGAGCAGCCGAGCGCGAGCGCGTAGTAGTCGCGGTCGAGCCACCCGCCCTCGGCATGGTCGTTGCCGTTGCCCGTCAGGAAGTCGCCCCACTTGAAGTAGTCGTGGCAGGCCGACGCCGCCTGGTGCACCGTGCAGGACCACACGAAGTTCGACGTGTACTCGTACTGGTGGCGCGGCTGGTGCTCCCTTCCGACATCCCACAGGTCGATCGTCGGGCTCTCGGCCCAGGTCGCGTGCGCGCGCGCCTCGAGGCGATAGCCCATGCGCGCCTCCAGGTGCCGCTTCGCGGCGGCGAAGAGGTCGACGACGCCGTCCTGGAGCATGCGGAAGTACCGCGCGCGGAAGAGGGCCGTGCGGCGCACGTCGTCCGGCGACGCGCCGAAGCTGTGCATCCCGTCGCCCTTGGCGGCGAGGTCGTTGCGCGTGTCCTCCTGCCCGCGGCAGAAGTAGACGAGGTACCTGGCGAAGTCCTCGTACTCGGAGCCGTACGCCGCGGCGAAGCGTTTCCTGAAGCCGTCGCTCACGTACCTGAGCGCGAACTCGCCGTTGTCGTGGTGGTTGAAGTAGCCCCAGTCCTGCTGGATGTGCATCTCGTCGGCGTAGAGCGCGTTGAACCTGACTCCTGCATCGACGTACCGATCGAGCAGGCTCGTCAAGTAGGGCAGCGCGCCGGGGCTGAAGTAATCCATCTCCGGCGTCCTGTACATCTGGACGACGAGCACGCGGTCGCGCGGGCCGATGTCGGCGCGGCCCTCGCCGTGCACGCGGACGCGCACCGCGCGATACTCCCCGTGGCCGATCGCCGCTCCTTCCCAGACTTCCGCCTTGGCAGTGTCGGTGACCTCGACGATCTCGCTCGGGGCGACGGCGAAGTACGGCGTTCCGTGCAGCCGGGACTCGCGGAACGCGAAGACGCGCACGCCCGCGTCCTCGACCGCCACGGGCCCCTTGTTGTTGACCCACTGGCGCTGCCGCCAGAGCTGGACGCTGAAGCGCCCCGTCGCGGGGTCGCGCAGACCCTTACGGTAGTGCATCCACAAGCCGGATTCATTCGTCCGCGTGCGGTACCCGGGCCCGATCTCGAGCGGCGTCAAGAGGCTCAGCTCCATGCCCAGGCCGTGGCCGGCGGCGAAGCGGCTGATCTTCGCGATGTGCGCGATGTACTCGTCCATGTCGGGCATGAGCCGCCGCGGCGCGTCCTGGCCCGGCCGGTACTGCTTGAAGAAGTGGTCGAACGAAAGGACGAGCGTGCGCTGCCCGGCCGCTTGCGCGCCTTCGCAGATGCCCTTGAGGCTGTTCTCGTGCTTGTCGAACGTGAGCGAGAGATCGATGCGCGCCTCCGGGTCGGCCGAGAGCGCCTCGAGCTCCGCGTCGCGCGTCAGGATGATGGCGGACTTGCCGAGCAGGAACGCGTACGGCCCGGGGTAGCGCACGAGCTCGCCGGCGTGGACGCGCTCGGGAACGTCCGCCGCGGGAACGGGCGCACCGAGCAGAAAACCACACAGGGTCAACGCCGCGAGCGCGGATGCGTGTCGGTGCATGGGGTGCCTCCTCTGTGATCGGCCGCCGCCTGCGGCCGCGGCCGATCACACAAGAGTACCCGCTCCCGCACCGTTCTCGAAAGCCCCCGGGGCTAGAGCGCCCACCCCTGCCGGTATTCGCGATGGAGAAGCTTGCTCGCCTCGGGGGAATTCGCGATCGAACCGCTCGCGGGATCGTACTCGATCGGCTGCCGGACGATCATGGCGATGTGGCCGAGGAGCAGCAGCTCGGTCATCGGGCCGCCGACCTCGAACGGTGAGAACGGCTTCGGGCCGCCCTTGCAGGCCCGGATCCACTCGGCGTGGTGGCCCGGCGAGCGCGGAATCGTCCGCGGCGCGTCGAAGCCCTCAAACTGCTTCTCCGGGAGAAGCACGCAGCGCGTGTTCCAGGGGCAGTCGGTGAAGATCACGCCCTTCTCGCCGACGATCGCGGAGCCGTGCTCACTCAGCGCGCGGCCGGCGAGGATCGCCTCGGGCGGCCGCGGGCCGCCGTTGTACCACGAGAGCTGCGCGGGCGGCAGGTCGCCGCGCGCGGGAAAGCGGTAGACGACCTTGCACCAGCGCGGGTAGCTGTCGGGGTTGATCTCCGAGGCCTCCCCCTCGATGCGGATCACGGGCGCGGGCGCCGAGCCGGCCGGCGCGTTCCACAGCATGTCGAGCTTGAGGGCGCGGAAGGCCATGTTGATCGAGTGGCAGCCGAAATCCCCCATCGACCCCGTCCCGAAGTGGCGCCAGTTGCGCCAGCCGGCCGGCGCGTAGGCCGGGTGGTACGGCTTCGGCGTCACCGGCCCGAGCCAGAGGTCCCACTTGAGCGTCGGGGGAACGGGCGGCGTGTCCTTCGGCGCGCCGGTGCCGCTGTTGCCGCCGCCGAACCAGACGTGCGCCTCCTTGATCGCGCCGGCGGCCCCGCCCCACGCAAGCTCGACGCCCCGCCTGAGACCCTCGCTCGCCGAGCCCTGGTTCCCCATCTGCGTCACGACCTTCTGGGCGAGCGCCGTCGTGCGCATCGCGCGGGCCTCGAGGACGGTGCGGTTGAGCGGCTTCTCGCAGTAGCAGTGAAGACCCAGCTTCATGGCCGCCACGGCCGCAACGGCGTGCGTGTGGTCGGGCGTGCTCACGACGACGGCGTCGATCTTGGCCTGCATGTCGTCGAGCATCTTCCTGAAGTCGGTGAACTTCTTCGCGTTCGGGAAGCGCCGCAGCGTGTTCGCGCAGCGCTCGTCGTCCACATCGGCGATGGCGGCGATGTTCTCGCTCGCCACGTTGTTGGTGTTGCCCTCGCCCTGCCCTCCGGCGCCGATGATGCCGATATTGAGCTTCTCGTTCGCCTGGGCGCCGAACGCGAGCCCGGCGTCCCGGAGAAACGTCAACCCGAGGCCGCCGAGCGCGGCCGTGCCGAGAAAAGCCCGCCTGCCGGTGCGCGTGCGCATGTGGTCGCTCCTTTCCTGTGTGTCCGCGAATCACCGCATCGTAACCGATGGGCGGCCTGTTTGTCGCGGGGGCGCGCGCCGCGCGCGGGACCCGCATGCATGAAGCGCTCCCGGCAGGCTCCGCGCACGGCCATTGACCAAAAACGACCCGGCCATTGACCAAAAACGACTTGACGACTGACCAAGACCACGGCATACTCGAACAGCATGGATAACTTCTGGGAACATGAAGGCTGGGAGCAGGCGGACCCGCACCTCAGCAAAGTGCGCGCCATGCCCTTCCAGCGGCGGTTTCCGTTCGTGCCCGAGAAGCCCGGCCTGTACATCGTCCGCGGCCCGCGGCAGATCGGCAAGAGCTCCTGGCTCAAGACGATCCTGAGCTATCACGCGAGCCGCGTTCCCTGCTTCTACCTGAGCTGCGAGAACATCCCCGACCACCTGGACCTCGCCGAGATTCTGAAATCGGTGCGAGATCGCAAGGTTGTTCTTCTCGACGAAGTCAATTTCGTCAAGGATTGGGATCGAGCCGTCAAGCATGAGGTCGACTCGGGAAAAACCTCCATGCTCGTCTTGACGGGCTCGCATGCCTACGATCTCACACGCGGAGCGGACCGCATGCCGGGGCGATTCGGATCGGGCGGCGAGTTCGAGCTGCTGCCCATGGGCTTCGATGAGTTCCTGGCGATGCGCGAACAGGCCGGCTGGCGCGGGGGAGAGCGTGTCGAGGCGCTGCGCACCTACTTCAGAGTGGGCGGATTCCCCACGGCGGTCGCCGAGGCCGGCGCCGGGGCCAGGCGCCCGCGAAAAGCCATGGCGACCTATCTGCGCTGGCTCACCGGCGATGCCGCGGCGCTCGGCAAGCAGGAGACGTACCTCAAGGAGCTTCTCATTCAGCTCGCGCAGACGCTGCAGACCCCGATCAGCCTTCAGACGCTGGCGAAGAAGACGCGAATCGGTTCGCATAACACCGTCCAGGACTACGTGGCGCTGCTCGAGGCGTGCTTCGCCGTGCGCACGCTGTATGCGGTCGACCTCGACAGCGGGGCGTACCGATTCAAGAAGGAGAAGAAGTTCTACTTCACCGACCCGCTCCTCTTCTGGATCGCACTCGATCTCTCGGGCATGGCGGCGCCGGACAACGTCGAGGACCGGCTCGCCGAGATGGTCGCGCACGAAGCTCTCTCCCGCAGATTCGGACGTTTCGGCTACCTCAGAACCAAGGCGGGCGAGATCGATTTCGTGTGTCCGAAACGCTGGGCGGTGGAAGTGAAGTGGAGCGCCGTCCCCCGCGATCTCTCGCCCGCGTACAAGCGTCTTCCCCTTCTCGACAAGACCGTCTGGACGCACGCGAACTTCCTGACGGAATTCCCGCACGCGAGTCCGGATCGCGATCTGGAATGAGACCTCCGCGCGCGTCTTCCGCGGCGGCGGCGGCGTCTCACCACTTCTCGTCGTACTTCGTCCAGAGCAGGTCGCCGAGGTTCCAGTAGGCGTTCACGGCCTCGTTGCACGCCTCCGCGCTCTTCCGGGTCAGGAACGCGCGGCCGGCGGCGGGGTTCTCCTTGAGGAGCTTCGCGGCCTCCTCGTCGATCTCCTTCTGCGAGGCGAGGAGCTTCTCCTGCATGGGGTCGCGCACGGCCGCGACGTCCTTGCGCATGTCGCCCCACCTGTGCGCCGCAAGGGTCGCCACGCGGTTGAACGCCCACCACGCGGCCCGGCGGCTGAAGCCGGTCGTCCGGCCGTCCGTGCGGTACTCCTCGGGCAGCGCCGTGATGCCGGCGTAGAGCGGCACGTACGCCGCCATCGCCGGGTTGCCGTACCCGAGCCACAGAATCCCGCCTGCGGCGTCGGGCAGCCACGCGCGCGACTGGGTCACCGTGACGTACATGCAGTACCAGCGCGCCATCGGCCGCTCCCCCCGCGCTCCCCAGCCGCCGTTGATCTT
>DHGK01000048.1:1690-6110 GCA_002402755.1 Planctomycetes bacterium UBA4800 | reverse complement strand
AAGAGTCTCGGGTGCATTCCGAGCATGTGGTGGTTCACCGCTGATGCTTGGTGTCTTCGTGTCTTTGTGGCATTGTCCGTCCTTCTTCCCCGGATATGGGGGGCATCTGTGCGAGTGGATAACAAGATAGCAACGGACGGGGTCACGAAAGCCAGAAGACACCAGGTGCGCGGGGGATGGTCTCAAGATCGGTCGCGGAGTTCGCGCTGCAGGCCGGTCACTCCCCCGCCCCGAGCCGCGCCCACTCGCACAGGCGCTTCCCCGCCGCCTCGAAGCGCTCCTTGCGGCCCAGAAGGATCAGGCAGCCGCGGCGGTCCCGATCGATGGCGAGCGTGCCGCCGCCCGGGGGAAGCGCCCCCTCCTCGTAGGTGACGAAGGCGCCGTCGACGATCTCGCCCACGGCGAAGGAATCGAATCCCGCAGCGCGCGCGCCGAACGCGAACTCCCCCTCGGCAAGCGGCGAGAGGACGAGCACATCGGCGGCCGCCAGATCGCCCCCGAACGGCGCGAAGAGGACCGAAGGGGCGGGCAGCGTCAGCTTGGCGCCCGATGGCAATTCGACCTCGCCGCCCGCCACGATGCCGAACGTCTCCCCGCCGGCGCCCCTGTGCACCGCGCAGGCCGAGAGGGCGGGGAGCGTGCCCGCGAACCCGTCCTCGCGCCGCACCGGCTCGGGCGCCTCGGTCGGGTTGGCAATGACGATGAGCACGCCCTTGTCGGTCGGAACCTCGAAGCGCATCACCGCCCGCCGCGGCCCGAATCGCTCGATGAGGCGCGCGTTCAGCTCCTCGTACGCCTTGCCGAGCGCCTCCTTGTCGCCGCCTGAGGGAAGCCGCAGCACGGCCGTCTCGGGGCCCAGCTTCGCGAGACGGCCCGCGCGCCCGTCTTCCTCGTTCGCGAGGAGGAACGGAACCCCGCAGTGAAGCAGCGTCCGAATTGCCGTCCCGATCGCCGCATCGATCGCGTCCTTGCCGGCCGACAGGCGGCCCGCCGATTCGAGGACCAGCACCGCCCGCGGTTCGATCGGCCGGAGGGCGAAGCTCCGCAGGAAGAGGCTCAGGGCCCGGAAGGCACGCAGGACCTGCTTGGGCCGCCCGTCCCTGTGCGCCATGCCCCACGGGAACACGGTCTCGGCCTTCTCCCGGAGGTCCCACGAGAGCGCCATCGCCGCGCCCAGCCCCGCGCTCGTGAGGACCGTGTAGGCGTAGCGCCTGATGCTCTCCGGCGCGAGCTCGCCGCTCATGCCGCGCACGCGCGCATCGTGCGCCTCCTGCGCCCCGAACTCCCCGATCGTGAGGCCCTGCCCGGCAAGGCTCCGGTCGGCCCACTTGGCCTCGACCGCGAAATCGGGAAGCGCGCCGTAGAAGTGGAAGCACGCGTAGTCCAGGCCCTCGAACCCGAGCGCCTTGTCGATGGGCCCGTTCCACGGGAGCAGGCCCACCGTGACGAGGGCGCCGGGATTGCCCTCCCTGACGCCGGCCGCGTTGGCGCCCGTCCAGCGGCGGAAGAGCCACAGCCTGAACTGCTCGCGAAGCCTTCCTGCCGGGTCGTCCCACGCCAGGGCCGTCCCTCCGAGCGCCGCCCCCGGATCGCGCGCCGCGTCCTCGGGCGCGAGCGCCGCCGCGAACTCCCGCCACAGGCCGCGGTGGAACGCCGTGTCCTCGGCCTTCACGGCGGGCTCGTTCTGGATGTCGAAGAGAAAGCCCTTGACGTTGCGATAGCGCGCGCCCCAGAAGCGCGCCCACCGCGCCTGCGCTGCGAGCGCCCCCTCGTCCAGCGCGACCGGCTGCCAGTCGTGGAGCGTGAGCATCGGAATCTGATCGTGGCGCGCGAGGAGGTAGACGAGCGCATCGGTCCTGCGGCAAAGATCGTCATCGGGCGGGTCCTTCGCGATCTGGTCGGCCCGAATCCCGAAGTGGAGATACCGGACCGCGTTGAGCGCGTGGTCGCGCTGCCGCGCGAAGTCGCGCGACCAGAGGAGCGGCCCCTCGGACGGCGAGAGCCACACGACGCCGGTCTGGTTCGTGCCGGTGAGGAAGACGGGCCTCCCGTTCACGCTGAAGCGGTTGTCGCCGAACGCGAGCGCGGGCCCTTCGACGCCGGCGGCCGGATCCCACACGCAGAAGGCGCATTCGAGCGGCGGCGCGGCGAGGTACGACTCCTCGGGCAGCAGCGTGCACGTCGCCCGCAGCACGTACATGCCGTGCGCGCTCGGCGCGCGCGCCGTGAACGTCTCGTCGCTCGTCTCGCCGGGCGCGAGCTCGCGCTCCCTGACGAGCACGTCCTCGCCGAAGGCCTGCATCGCGATGCGCAGCCTCTGCGGCCGGCGTCCGAAATTGCCGAGCGCGACCATTGCGTGAACGGTCTCGCCCGGGCGGTAGCAACTCCTGTGGGCGCGCAGGCCCCACGCGCCGGCGCGGGCGGCGCACGTGCGCGCGAGCTTCGCGATCCAGTCGTCCGGCAGGGCGCCGGGGGCAAAGAGGTCGGCGTTGTCGACCCCGAAGAACGCCCAGACGCCGCCCCGGAACGGCGGCGCGGTGTGCCGCAGGAGCCCCGCGGCGGGGCCGCAATTCCTCCCGTAGCGATCGCGGGCCGCAAGCAGCGGTTCCCAGCGAGCCGTGACCGCAGGCGACACGGGGTTGTTCGTCCCGGTGAGGCCGACCGCGGACCAGCCCGCGAACGCGCCCCGAAGCGCGATCGGGCCGCCGTCGATGCGCACGCAGCCCTCGAAGCGGTCGCTCGGGTCGAACATGCCGATCTGCTCGTGCCTGAGGCCCAGCGTATCGCCCACTTTCCCGAGGCGCGTGTTGATGCTCTCGGCGCCGGCGGCGTGATCGACCTTCGACGCCGGGACGACGCTCGCGGTCTCGACGAACGTGCCGTCGTCGAGCGGCACGACGGGCGCGTCGAACGCGTACCCGCCCACGGCGAGAAGGCTCCCGCCGCGCGAGAGGAACGCGCGCAGATTCTGCGCCGCGGGCGCGGGGAACACGGGGCCGAGCGGCAGGACGAGCAGATCGACGCTCGCGAGGTCCGTCCCCGCGAGCTGCGCGGCGTCGAGGACGAAAACCTCGAAGCCGCCGCCGGCGAGCAGCGTCTCGATTCTGCGCGGGTCCGCCGGCGCGCCGCGCCGCGGCAGGCCGGCATCGCCGAGCACGACGGCGCGCGGGGCCTCCCCCTGCGGCGGCAGTGCGGCCGGCGCGGCGGGCGGCGTCACGCGCACGAAATCGACGGCGCCGACATCGATCTTCAGGCTGTCGTGCGAGCACCCGAGGAGCAGCCGGTCGACCGTCATGAACTCCTTGGTCTTGCTCCCGCGCGGATCGAATTGAAATCCGGTGAAGGGCAGGTAGACGGCGTGCCAGCCGGCGCCGGCCTCGTGCAAGCCCCTGCTTTCCGGGAGGACGCGCGCGACGTATCCATCCCCGTCCTCCTCGAAGAGCCACACGTAGAAGCCCGACCCGGCCGAGGCGGCGCGGACACGCAGGCGCACGCGCAGGCCGATGGCATCCTCGGGCACCGTGATCGCGGTCGCGAGGTTGCCCCAGCCCTTCGCGCCGCGCGTGAATTCGAGCGCGAGGTGCGGCCGGCCGCCGGGCGCATCGGCCGGGTCGATGCGGAAGACGAGGCCGTCGCCGCCGTCGGCGTTGACCGACCAGCCGTCCAGGCGGCTCGTGTCGCAGGCGGGAACGAGCGGGTAGGCGCCGAGCGGCGCGGCGCTCAGCAGCAGGACGCACGACGACACGGCAACGGCGGCGCACGGCATCATGGACTGCCTCCTCGCGGGTGCGCGGCGGCCCCCCGCCGGCCGGCGGCGGCGCGGTTGACACGCCCGCCCTCCGGGCGTACGGTGAGGACATGCCCGCGAACCTCACCCCCCAGTATCTCGAAGCCGAGCAGGTTTTCAAGGCGGCCAGAGAGCCCGAGGCCAGGCTCGCGGCCCTCGACGACATGATCCGGCTCATTCCCAAGCACAAGGGCACGGATCACATGCTCGCGGATCTCAGGCGCAAGCGCTCCGAGCTCGTCGATGAGTGCGAGAAGGCGAAGATCAAGGGCCGCAGGGGGCCGAGCTTCCGCATATTGCCCGAGGGCGGCGGCCAGGCCGCGCTCGTCGGCGCGCCCAACGCGGGCAAGTCGAGCCTGCTCAGGGCGCTCACCAAGGCGACGCCCGAGGTGGGGGACTTCCCCTTCACGACGCGCGAGCCCGTCCCCGGCATGATGGCGTACGAGGACATCGCGTTCCAGCTCATCGACACGCCGCCGATCACGGCCGAGTTCATGTTCGCGTGGATGGTCGAGATCTGCAGGAACGCCGATGCGGCGCTCCTCGTCGCCGACCTGTCGACCGACGACGCGCTGGAGCACGTCGAGGTCGTGCGCGCGCGCCTGGCCGAGAAGAAGGTCGAGCTCGTGCCCC
>DHGK01000048.1:0-1587 GCA_002402755.1 Planctomycetes bacterium UBA4800 | reverse complement strand
GAGCTGCGCGCGCTCCTCTTCGACTTCCTGGAGGTGATCCGCGTCTACTCGAAGATGCCCGGCAAGAAGCCCGACATGGATGTCCCCTTCGTCCTGCCGCGCGGCAGCACGGTCATGGACCTCGCCCGCAAGGTCCACCGCGACATCGCCGAGCGCCTGAAGTTCGCGCGCCTCTGGGGCGAGGGAGCCTTCGAGGGCCAGAGCGTCAAGCGCGACCACGCGCTCCACGACGGCGATGTCGTCGAGCTCCACGAGTGAGCGGAGAGCCTACTCGGCCGTCGCGCGCGGCAGGGCCTCCGCCAGCGCCTCCAGCTTCGTCGTCCCCGGGATGACGATCTTCCCCTTGCGGTCGATGAGGACGTAGTACGGCAGGCTGTTGACGTCGTACAGGAGCGCCAGCGTGTTGTGCCACTCCTTGCCCTCGGCGACGAGCGTCCAGGGAAGCTTCTCGCGCGCGAAGAACTCCTTCGGCCGTTCGATCAGGTCCTCGCACGCGACCGCGACGACCGCGAGCGCATCGGGCCCGTACGCGCCGAGCGCCTCCTTGAGCTCGTCCAGGCGCCGCCACGAGGGATACGACCACGTCGACCAGAAGAAGATGAGGTGCGCCTTGCCGCGCAGGGCCTCGCTCGTGAGCGTGCTCCCGTCGGCCGCCGCCACCGCGAAGGGCGGCGCCGGCGAGCCCGGCGCAAGGCGGGCGGCGTCGAGCTTGCGCGCCCCGTCCCGACCGGCGCGCGTGCGCGGAAACTTCTTGACGAGCTCCTCGAGCAGCGGCACGCTCTCCGGTCCGTGCCGGAAGAGCTCGGCCTTGACGAGCAGCGCCCGCGCCCGCGCCTCCTCGTCGCCGGGCTTGTCGATGACGTCCTGGAGCATCGCCAGGTACTTCTTCGCGTCCCCGCCGACCGTCAGCATGTACTGGGCGACGCGCGTGCGCGTGGCGGCGTCATCGACCTTCTCCAGGCCCTCCAGGATCTGCGCCGCTGCGTTGCCGCCCCCGAGGCGCTGCCGCGCGAACGCCACCCTGAGAAGGTCCTGCAGCAGGGCGTCCTGGAGATCGTCGAGAACCTGCGCGGCCTTGTCGCGGCGCTCGACCGTGACGTACGAGGCGAAGAGCGACCAGCGCACCTTCGCGCTGTAGGCGCTGTCCGGATGGCTCAGCAGGAAGTCCTCGTAGAGCAGGATCGCGTCCTGCTGGCGCTGGGCGAGCGCGCGCCCCCCGCCGCCGAGATCGCTCAGGCTCCGCGCGAGAACGACGAAATCCCCGGCGAGGCGCTCCGGATCTTCGGCCCGAACGCAGACGGGCAGGAACAGCGCGGCAACGCAGACGGTCGCACGCAGCATGGCGCCACCTCCTCGCGATCACGCGGCCGGGCGCGACAGGCTCGGCGCGGTCGCCAGGCCAGTATAGGGCGGGTGAATGCGGAGGACAACAAGATCGCTTCGCGGGACGGTGACCGTTCACCGTGCATCTCGAAGACGCTGATCTTCCTGATTCACCACAGAGAAAACAGAGGCCACAGAGAACGGAACGTGAGACGTTGCGTGGCTCCGCCTGAAGTGCAGCGGTCTCTCTCCGTTCTCTTCTCT
>DHGK01000260.1:525-3198 GCA_002402755.1 Planctomycetes bacterium UBA4800 | reverse complement strand
GTTGGTGCGCGGATCGCGCTTCACCGCGCGGTTGAGCCCCGGGAAGCGCAGCGGGTCGCGCAGGAAGAAGACCGGCGTGTTGTTGCCGACGAGATCCCAGTTGCCCTCCTCCGTGTAGAACTTCATCGCGGTGCCCCGGATGTCGCGCTCGGCGTCGGCCGCGCCGCGCTCGCCGGCCACCGTCGAGAAGCGCAGGAACAGGTCGGTCCTCTTGCCGATCGACGAGAAGATCTTGGCCTTGGTGTAACGGGTGATGTCGTGGGTCACCGTGAAGGTGCCGTAGGCGCCCGAGCCCTTGGCGTGCATGCGGCGCTCGGGGATCACTTCGCGGTCGAAGTGGGCGAGCTTCTCCAGGAACCAGACGTCCTGCAGCAGCGCCGGCCCGCGGGGGCCTGCGGTCATGAGGTTCTGGTTGTCCGGCACGGGCGCGCCCGCGTTGGTCGTCAGCTTCTTCTTCTCCGTCATGTCGTTCTCCTTCGCCGCTCCCGCGGCGGTTCGGGGGTCGTGGGTGCCTGTCTTTCGGGCTTCTCCTTCGCGCAGCGGTCGCAGACGCCTCTGACCTCGACCTGCGCGGCGATGATGGTGCCGAATCCCTTTGCAGAGGCGGGAATCCTGAGCGCGTCGAGCGCGGGGCTCTCGAAATCCCGCATCGACCCGCAGCGCACGCAGACGTAGTGGTGGTGCCGCTCGATCTTAGCATCGAAGCGCACGCTGCCGCGGCGCGGGCCGATCGCGGCGATGAGGCCGAGACGGTCGAGCATCCAGAGCGTTCGGTAGACCGTGTCGAGCGACACCGTCGGCATGCGCGGCCGCACGGCGCGGAAGACGGTCTCGGCGTCGGGGTGCTCGAGGCTCGATGCGACCTCGCGGAAGATCTCGAGCCGCTGGGGCGTCAGCGCGACGCCCCGGGCCCGGGCGACCGCCGTGAAGCGGTCGAGCCTGCGCCGGATCTCGCGGTCGTCGACTTTCAGAATGGACTCCTATCTGCAAACAATTCTTAGATAGGATTCTATCGTCAACCGAGCCGCGTGTCAAGCGCGGGCGCCGCGGCGCGACGTGCCGTGGCAGCCGTGGCGAGCAAGAGCCACAACGGTAGGTGGTCGCGGAGGTCACCACGGCACTGCCATGAGTATCATCGCGCCGCCGGCCCCAACCCGACGCGTTGCACCGACCGCGCACTCGGCATCGGCCCGTAGATCCTCGATAAGCGCGGCTTTGCCATCTGGATTCTGGAGACAAGGATTATGCAGAAGATTAAGTCCGTCTTGCTCTTGACAATGCACATCGCACCTTGGTATATTGCCGCCGTCGGGTGTGGCGCGCATCGAGGAGGCTCGATGCGCAGCCCGTACAGGTGCGTCGTTAGATGAAGCTAGTTTCACCCCCCCCCTATAACATTTTTGTCATCTGAAGGGGGCTCTTCCGCCGCTGAGCTCTCTGCGCCCTCCCCGCCCCTCTTCCCCCGTTCGCTTTCCCTGCCGATCTCGTCGCGCTGCCTCGCGAAAAGAAGGCCTCCGGGACATTGTGCAACCGTCTCGGAGGCCCCCGCATACAGAGTGCGTTTTCAAGACGTGCGTCGTCGTACCACGTTCGATGATGTACGCCAACGGTTTCGTGCGCGGAGAGGAGGTAACCCATGAAACACGGTTTCACCGGCATCGGGCTCGTGGCGCCGCTTCTGGCCCTGAGCGTCTTGGCGCCCTGCGGCGCATGGTCGCAGGTCGACCTGGATTCGGACAACCCGCTCTCGGGATCGAGCCTTGCGGCCGAAAGGCCGCTTGTGCGCAGCTACGCCGAAGCAGTCGAGACCATGCTGGGGGCGATAGAAGCGCGCGCTCCCGCGCGCGGCGAATTCCACTTGCGCATCGACTGGGAGCTCGTCGAGGGCGTCAGGCTCGACTGGACCCGGGACGGCATGGGCCTGGGTTCCTTCAAGACGAGCCTCAACTGGGTCGCGCCTCCCGAAGGCACGGATCTCTGGAGAACCGGCGTCCTGCGCGCGGCCGGAATCGACGGGGCATTCAGGCTGGCCAGGCTCGATGAGGCCGGCGGCGAAGCCGAGCTCTGGCAGAAGAGCGGCGAGTACCTCTACTCCTCGCGCATGAGCGCGCTCCTGCCCTTCGTGACGCGCTGGCGTGCGGCGGAAGCCCTGGAGAGCGGCATGCTCGCCTGGGGCGAGGGACTGGCGCTCGTCGTGGCCGCGTTTCAGCCCGGCGAGGTTCTCCGCCGCGCGCAGAATCTCGCCGTCGGGGAGCCGGTCCAGGTGGACGGCAGGACGTACGATACGCTCGTCGCGACGCCGGACTGGATCGCGACGCCGGCGACGCTGCCGGCGCGCCCGTACTACCCGTTCAACGAGTCGGTGCTGATCTCGTGGGCGGAGCTCTCGCCCGTCGCGACCTACTTCGTCGATCCGCTCACCCGGCGGATCGACGGCGCGGCGTTCGCGTTCTACCGGGCCGTCCGCAGCCATGCCGGCGTGTGGACGGTCATCCCGACGCCCAAGGACGAGAAGCTCGAAGCCTGGGTGACCGAGTGGGCCGTCAACGGATCGGGCGTGCCGATTCCGTGCCGCATCGACGGGCGGTACACGGCGGGCGAGAAGACGGTCAGACACACGCTCGTCACGGTGCGCGAGGAGTCGGCCGAGACGGCGCCGTACGTCGCGCCGGC
>DHGK01000260.1:0-384 GCA_002402755.1 Planctomycetes bacterium UBA4800 | reverse complement strand
ATCGACGGGGGGCCTGGACTGGCACCTCGGCATGGCGCTCTACGAGATCCTGCAGCACCCGGGAACGGTCGAGGAGCAGGCGCTCTGGACCGACTTCGAGCCGGCGGAGCCCTTCGTGAGCATTCTCGCGCGGGCGATCGATTTCTACGGGCGCTGGCGCCGCGCCGAGGATGCGGCGATCGCCGACCTGTACTTCCAGCGCTACGAGGAGCGCTACGGCATGGCGGCCAGGTTGATGCACGTGATCGATCGGCGGCTTGTCGACCGCGTCGAGACGGAAACGAGCCGGGGCATGGAGCTTCAGGCGATCATGGCCGGGGCCGCGGATGAGGGGCTTCGGCTCAAGGCGCTGTGGGCGGCGGTCGAAGCCTACCTGCGCGATGG
>DHGK01000019.1 GCA_002402755.1 Planctomycetes bacterium UBA4800 | reverse complement strand
CCCAGGAAGAGCGGCAGGATCGTGCACGAGCACACGGCCAGGATCGTGCCCGATACCGATGCGACGCCGTAGGCAAGCACCTTGGGCGCCGCGGCGCCCAGGTACTTCATCACCGAGGCCTGACTCACGAAGACGCCGATCGCACCCGCGATGAAGAACGCCGGGACGAGGCACAGGAGCACGTGCTCCCGCGCGTACCACTTGGCCAGGTGCAGGGCCTCCATGACCGCGTTGTCGAAGCGCCCCGAGCCCAGCGGCAGCCACAGGAAGGCCAGGAACACGGCCGCGATGCCGGCCAGTTTCTTCCACTCCGACTTCCAGTCGATCATTCCGCACCCGCCGTTCGGCGCACAGTTATGTGAGTGCGTTACCTCTCACTCACATTGTCGTCAAAAAAACACGGGCCGCATCACAGGCCATCGAGCACCGCCTGGGCCTCCCTCGCGCTCTCCCGCAAGACGCCCTCGACGCAGCGCGCGAAGTTCAGGACGCAGGGCGTCCTGAGCTTGTACATCACCTTGAGGCCGTCCTTGCGCTGGCTCACGACGTGCGCCTTCAGGAGCACTCCCAGATGACGCGAGACGTTCGAGCGCTTCGCCTCGATGTGCGCGGCGATGTCGCACACGCACTGCTCGCCGTCCCTCAGGAAGTCGATGATCGCCAGGCGCAGGGGATGGCCCACCGCCGCGATGACCTCGGCCTTCAACCGGTAGAGCTTCTTCTGCGCGTTCGTCATGGCATCTCCGGAAAGTTACTGTGTGAGTATATCCTGACATAGTGACCGTGTCAACCGGCGCGGCGATTCCGCGAAATGCGCCCTCGTCCGGCTTGCCTTCCTCCCGCGTTCAGATAGCATCGACGGCGGCCGGCCGGCGGCGCCGCGGGGCGCGCCCGCGCCATGGGAAGAACGCCGGGGCCGTCGCATGCGAGAATACATCGCTACGAGAGGAGGTCGACATGCAGCACTCGTGGTCGCGAAGAAAGTTCATCGGCACGTCCGGTACGGCGATGGCGGCCGGCGCCGCTCCCGCCGCCGCCCTTGCGGCTGACGCCGCGCGCCCCTCGGCCGTGCGAATCGTCGGCGTGGCCTGCAGCCCGCGCAAGGGCAAGACGAGCGCCGCCGCGCTCCGCGCCTGCCTCGATGCCGCGAAAGCCGCGAGCCCGAGCATCGAGGTCGAGCTGATCGAGCTCGCCGGGCTGTCGATCCCGGGCGGCCCCGCCGCCGGCGCGCCGCTCGGCCCGGGCGAGAAGGACGACTTCCCGCAGGTCATGGCCGCCCTGACCGATCCCCGTACGGCGGGAATCATCGTGGCGACGCCGGTCTACTTCAGCGGGCTGTCGTTCCTCTGCAAGGCGTTTCTCGACCGGCTCGGCGCCTGCCGGCGCAACAACTTCGCGCTCGCCGACAAGGTCGGCGGCGTGCTTTCCGTCGGCGCCGTGAGAAACGGCGGCCAGGAGCTCGCCATCCAGGCCGTCCAGAACGCGCTCCTGTGCCAGGAGATGATCATCGTCGGCGACGGCCGCCCCACGGCCCACACGGGCGCGACGCTCCTCAATCCGGGAACCGACGACATCGCGGGCGACGAGTTCGGCCTCGCAACCGCGAAGAATCTCGGCAGGCGCGTGGCGCAGGTCGCGCTTCGTCTGGCGGGACTGGCGGCCGGGTAACCTCGGCCCGTGGAACCCGAACGCACGCACGCAGAGGGATCACGCGAGCCTCGTTCGAACGACGCGCCTCCGGGCGATCCGTGCGCGGGCGCGCCGCGGCCCAGGGGCTTCTCGTTGCGAAGTTTCGTGTCGGTGACGACCGCGGGGTCGTTCCTCGCGCTCTTGTCGACGGGCGCCATCCTGTACGTCGTCCCCCCGGGCCGTGTCGCCAACTGGACCGGCTGGACGCTGTTCGGCCTCACGAAGGCGCAGTGGCAGGGGCTGCACGTCTGCTTCGCGCTTCTCTGCGTTCTGGCGTCGGCGATCCACGTGTATCTCAACTGGCGGCCGCTCGCCGGCTACTTCACGAGCCGCGTCTCGCGCGCCTTCGCGTTTCGCGCCGAGTGGCTCCTCGCGGCGGCGCTGTGCGCGCTCATCGCGGGCGGGTCGCTCGCGGGACTGCCGCCCTTCTCGTGGATCCTGGCATGGGAAGAGCGGATCAAGGAGAGCTGGGACCGCGATGCCGCGAGCCCGCCCATTCCGCACGCCGAGCTCCTCACGCTCGGCGCGCTCGCCGCGCGGGAAGGCATCAGCTTCGACCGCATGCAGGCGAACCTCGCGGCGAAGGGCATCGCCGTGGAGTCCGACGGCGCGATCGTGGGCGAGATCGCCGCGGCGCACGGCATGACGCCGAGCAGGCTCTACGACCTCGCGCGCGGCATCGAACGGCAGGGCAAGGGCCGGACCGACGGAAAGGGCGGCGGCGGCGGATCCTCCGGAGGCGCCTACGGAGGAGGCGGCCTGCGAGGCGTGGGACGCACGACGCTCGCCGAGTACTGCGCCGCCCAAGCGCTCGACCTGGACGCCGCCCTCGCCAGGCTCGCGGCCGATTCGATCCAGGCCTCCCCCGACATGACGATCCGCGACATTGCCGAGGGGGCCGGCCTGGAGCCGCGCGAGTTGCGCGCGATCATCGACGGCGGGCAATAGACCGCCGGTCTTCTCCGCGCGGGCTTTCCGCGGCCTGGGATGACGCGTTCCTGTCATCTGCGCGCGTGCGGCGCGACGCCCATGATGCCGAGGTCGATGTACTGGCCGCCCCCGGTCTGCCGGCAGTGGACGGCAAGCACGTGCTTCCCGGGCCTGCGCAGCGCTTCCGCCGCCGCCGGCGCCAGGTCGAAGATCTCGTAGGACGCGTTGTATCCCTGGACCTTGCACGCCGGGATGCCGTCGACGTGGATCTCGACATCCTCGTCGTGGTGCATGCGCAGCGCGAGCTCCGCATGCTCGCCCGGCGGGAGCTCCACGGCGCGGCGAAGCCAGATGTCGGCGCTCGTCCAGACCGTGTTGGGCTTCCTCGCGATCGGCGGCTCCTCTCTTCCGAAAGGCGCTCGGCCCTCGCGCCACGACGAGTCGTCGAAATCCGGCCGGCGCCAATCGTCGGGCGGCTTCTCCAGCGTGTAGCGCCACACGATGGGATCGCGTTCCGCCGCCGGCACGAGCTCCTTCATGACGGGCAGGGCCGACGGCGGCAGGGCGCCCGTCGTCACCCGGACGAACAGGACCTCCCTGCGGCTGAACGGCTCGCCGTTCGCGCGCAGGATGTCGTGAAACCACACGAGCGGCTCGGGCGCGCCCTGCGGGCTCCCCCACGGGAAGTACGTCTGCGTCCTGCCCGCGACCAGGCCCCAGCTCCAGGCCCCCACTCCGCGCTCCTTGAGAAACGGCAGATGCGTCTCGAAGCGGCTCGCCGGGCGGCGCATCCATTCCGTGCACAGGAGCGGGCGCGCGCGAGCCGACAGTTCGTCGACCATCGCGCGCAGCTCGCCGAGGCCGCCGTAACAGTGAAAGCTGATGACATCGGAAAGCTCGGCGATCCTCTTCGGGTCGCACGACCCGCCGTAGACGCACGTCGTGAGCGGCTGGTCGGGGCCGATCTCGCGCGCCCAGCGAAACGCCGCCTCGACGAGCGGCAGCGACTGGGAAGGCTCGTTGTAGAGGTCCCAGACGACGAGCCGCTTGTCGCGCCCGAAGGCCGCCACCATGCCCTTCACGTAACGCTCCAGATCGCCCCACGCCTTCGGGTCCCGCACCGTGCCCTCGCCCGGGCTCGCGACCCACTGGCTGTTGTGGACGCCGGGGACGGGCGCTTCCTGCGGCCCGACCTTCGGGTTCTGCTTGAAGCAGTCGTCGAGCAGAATCGCCATGGTCGCGATCCCGTGCCGGCCGGCGATCGCGAGGAACTGATCGAAACGCCGCGTGAGCCCCTCGGCGTCGGCCTTCCAGACGACGTAGTTGATGAAGACCCGGACGCTGTTGAACCCCAGGTCGCGCGCCCAGCCGAGCTCGCGCTCGATCGTCCGCGGATCGAACGTCGCCGCCTGCCACATCTCGACATCGTTGACCGCGGTGCTGGGAAGGAAATTGCAGCCGACGAGCCACGGCTGCGCCTCGTGCCACCGGCGGGCCTTCTCGACCGGCCAGCGCCTCTCCGCATCGGCCGCGCCCGCCGCGGCGCACATCGCGGCGAGCACGACGGCGCACATGGCCGCGCGGCGCGCGAAACGCCGGAAACCTCCCCACGGGAGACGATACGTGCCATGGTCGCGCATGCGCGTTCCTCGTTGCCGGTTGGAGTCAGCGGCGATTATACCTGTCCCCGTGCGAGACGCGACAGCGCGCACCGCGTTGTTGTCCGCCGCGAGCCGCGCCGGTACGATGCACGCAGCATGTCCGCACTGGGCAATCGCAACCCGAGGAACCATGCAATGAACACGAGCCGACTCGGAACATCCGCGTGCGTGTGCGCGTGCCTGTGGGCTGCGGCCGCGGCGGCGCCGGCGGAAGCTCCGCTCCTCCGGGCCGAGGCGTTCAAGCACCACATCGACGCCTTCAACCGGAGCGATCGCGAGCTCGTCGTCAACCACGTTCCCAACGCGGCGGCGTGGGAATGGCTGCGGGAGAACATCCCGCTCTTCGAATGCGCCGACAAGGACCTGGA
>DHGK01000088.1:3663-3975 GCA_002402755.1 Planctomycetes bacterium UBA4800 | reverse complement strand
GTGTCAAGTGCGGTGGCCTCTCTCCGTATTCGTCTCTGTGCTCTCTGTGCCTCTGTGGTTTCTTTTCCGTCAGATGACGCCTGTCTGAGCGCCCGAACACGGCGAGAAAACCGTGAACGGTTCCCCACGCATGTTCTTGCGTTCCGTGCTCTGCGGCCTCTGTCTTCTCTGTGGTGAATCAAGAGAAGGGCGCCATCAAGGGCGATAGAAAGCGATCCGCTGCCGGCGAAGATCCGTGCGATGGACCGGCGCCGGCCGGAGTGCATCCCCTCGTGCGGCCGCGCGGCGCGCCGTGTCACCGGCATTGCGTCT
>DHGK01000088.1:561-3613 GCA_002402755.1 Planctomycetes bacterium UBA4800 | reverse complement strand
CTGCCGGTTGAACAGGTAGCCGAGGATCTTGATCGCATCGGCGATGTCCAGCCTGTCGTCGTCGTTCGCATCTGCGGCCTTCGCGCACACGGGCGGCGGCTTCGTCCCGCCGCCGAAGAGATACCCGAGGAGCGCGATCGCGTCGGCGATGTCCACCTTGCCGTCCGTGTTCACGTTGCCCATGAGCACGTAGACGTACTCGGTGCCGCCTTCCTGCATGCGCCACAGCTCGAGCACGACGAGATCGCCGCCCGCGCGGGCCGCGTCCAGGCCGCCGCAGCCGAGGTTCTGCTGGAACTGGAGCTGGTGAATCCGCACGTAGCCGCTCGACACCGCGAGCACGGGGCTCTCGGCGCAGCCGGCCGTGGGCAGCCCCTGCGCGTCCATGTTGACGAAGACCGGGTCGGGTGCGATGCCGTCGGCGGGCGGCGGGATCCTGCCGTCGAAGCCCACGCGCGCGTAGACGGCCTCGCCCGGCCGCGCCGGATCGGTCAGGCCGATGCCGTACCGGCCTTGATCGAAGCCGGCGACGAGCACGGCGTGCGCGCCGATGGTTCCGGGCGGGCCGCTGCCGCCGTCCTCGGCCAGGATGCGATGCGCGTGGGGGTTCTCCGCGTCGCCGGCCGCCAGCACGAAACGATACTCGCCCTCGGGCACATCCGCCCTGAAGACGATGCCCTCGGGAGTCGGACACGGGTCGACCGTGTTGCCGACCACGGTCGCGTCGCAGACGCCGAGGAAGCTCTTCCCGCCGATGAAGGAGTCGTACAGCGCCTCGGCGCACCCGGGTCCGAAGGCGACGGCGCGATCGTTGGGCGACTCATCGATGGGGCCGTAGATCTCCCAGCCGGCCCGGTTGCCGTAGGGGGTCAGCGGGTCCTGCGCGTAGGCCGGGTAGCACGCCTCGTAGCCGTAGCCCCCGTCCGCGGTGTAACGGATCGATGCGGGGTTGCCGGCGATCTGCTCGACGATCGTGAACGGGAACGCGGCGTCGTTGTGGCTCGCGCACCAGTCCCCGGCCGGCAGGTCGGGATGCGTGCCGAACGCGAAGGCGGCGACGAGCTCGTAGTCGGCGGCGCCGGCAGGCTTCGGACACGCGGGCGCGGGCATCTCGCACGCGACTGCCGCGTCGCCCGAGACGGCCTTGACGGCGCATCCTCCCGATGCCGTCGCCGTGCCCTCGAACGCGGCGGCGCCGCACGGGCACTCGGCGAAGGAGGCCGGCGCCCGGAGCGTGTACGCGAGCGCGCCGCCGGCCGCCGCCGCGAACGTGATCGTGCGGGCCGCCGCATCGACCGTGCCGCTGCCCGCGCCGGCGACCGCGTACGCGGGGGGGAACGTCTCGACGATGGCGATCGGTTCGGTCAGCTCCGCGACGGCGAGCGTGACCGCCACCGTGCCGCCGGGCATGACGCGCGCCGGGTCGATCGCGCGCGTGACCGTGAACGGCGGGACGCTCGGGTAGGCGGCCGGGGGCGCGAGGCCGTACCTGACGCTGCCGTCGGCGACCGCCGTGCCGTCAGGATTGCGCACGATCAGCCGCACCTTCGTGTCGCCCGCGCGCTCGACGACCGCGATCGCGACGATGTTCTTCCCGGGAAACAAGGTCGCCGGGATCAGGTCGCCCGTGCCGTCGGGGCCGATGCTGCGGCAGGCCGCGCTCACGTGCGCGAGCCGTCCGTTGACCAGGGTCTTCTGGGCATCGTCGCTCCCGACCACGAGCACGACGTTTTTGCACGCCGCCGTCGTGTTCTCCAGATAGACGATGGCGTAGACGACGAAATCGACGATGTCGGCGATCGGCGCCAGGTTCTCGGCCGCGTTGAAGTCGATCGTGCCGTCGGCGTTTGCCGCGGCCTTCCACACGGTCAGGATGCCGGCCGCGGCGCCGGGATTGAGCGCCGTGTTGCCGACGTTCACGGTCTGGACCCCGATGCCGCCTGCGGCGGCGCCGAATGCCGGGGCGATCGCGTCGCCCTCCTTCGCCAGCACGGTGCGCTCCGTGACCGAGCCGTCCGTCAGATAGTCGGTCGCGGCGAGGTTGCCGTTGTCGTCGCAGGCGGGGCCGGCATCGGCCCCAAGATCGACCGGTCCGATGACGAGCATCTCCCTGACGCCGCCCGCCGGCGAGAGCGCGCCCGCGCAGTTGACGACGGCATCGCCGATGAGGCTCGGCGTCTCGCAGGCGCCGGGCGCGGAGACGACGCCGTCGATGATGCCGCTGCCGATGAAGCCGGCGTCGGGCCTGATCGTGTAGGTCGCCGCCGCGCCCCCGGCCAGATTGAACGTCAGCACGCCGCCCGCCAGGGTGCCGCCGCCGCGGTCGGCGACGCCGTAGCCCGCCGGGATCGTCTCCTCGACCTTCACCGGGTCGGCGCCGCCGAGCGACGCCAGCGTCACGGCGACCGTCGCGCCGGGCTCGTGGAGGGGGGGATCGATCGTGCGGCGCACGTCCGCGGCGAAGACGCCGGGCGGGATCGCCGCGTCGCCGACATTCCAGACCTCAAGGAGGATCAGATCGCCGCCGCTGGGGTCGCGCGTGCCGCAGGGCCCGTCGTTGGAATTGGCCTGGAGCTGATGGACGCGAATGTGCCCCCGCGTCACGGTCAGGGTCGGGCTCGCGGGCGGGCTGCCGGTCTGGAGGCCGTGCTCGTCCATGTTGATGAAGATGACGGCGGGGTGCGCCGGCGGCACGTAGCACCCGAACCCCACGCGGGCGTACGGGTAGGGACGCCCCGCGGGCGTGCCGGGGGGGCAGACCTGTGCGACGTCGTAGTTGCTCACGAGGACGACGTGGCTGCCGATCCGGTCGGGCGGGGCGTCCTCGCCGCCGTCCTCGACGAGGATGCGGCTTGCGTGCCGGTAGTCGGGCGAGCCCGAGACCGCGACGAAGCGGTACTTCCCGTTCGGCACATCGACGCGGAAGAGGATGCCCTGGGGTGCGATGCCGGCCTCCGCGCAGGGCGTCACGTAGTCGCCCACGACCGCCGCGCTGCACGTCGCCGCGAAGTTCTTGGCGCCGATGAACGAATCGTAGAGCTGCGTCAGGGGC
>DHGK01000088.1:0-495 GCA_002402755.1 Planctomycetes bacterium UBA4800 | reverse complement strand
CCGCGTCCCGGATCGTAGGCCAGGAAGTCCGATGTGGCCAGATCATTCCCCGCGTGCAGCACCATCGTGTAGTTGACGGCGGGGACGTTGGCCGTCGGACACACGACGTTGTAGCACCCGAACGCGAACGCCTTCTCGAGCGCGGGCGCCGCGCCGGCGCACATGTTGATGGCAAGCAGGTATGCAGCGGCACCTGCCGCAGTGATGTTTGGAAAGCGCATCGACCCACCTCGCCGCCGGCTGCCGCGCCGGCCCGCGGAAGGAGACGGGCGGCGCCGCACTCGCGCCGCGGAGATACGCACGCTCCGCATGCCGCGCCGTGCGGCCGGCGCCCGTGCCCGCTCCGACGAAGTAGATGCTAGCAGAGAGGCGGGCAAAGTCAAGATCGGCGGCCGCGCCGCCGGCGCCGTACCAGGATGGCGGCAGGCTTGCGGGGCGGGCGTGCACCGTCCGGTCGGTTGCCGGTCCAGGATGGTTGCCGAGGTATCGGAGAGC
>DHGK01000018.1:15459-16104 GCA_002402755.1 Planctomycetes bacterium UBA4800 | reverse complement strand
ATCATCGTCCCGCCCGCGTTCGTCCGGCCCATCCAGAAGCTCTCCCAGAACTTCTACATCTCCGCCAACGACTTCATCCAGTGGGCCGCGCTGGCCGCGCTGCGCAAGGCCGGGCCCGATGTCGAGCGCATGGCGGCCGTCTACGACGAGCGCCGCAGGTTCCTCGGGCCGGCGCTGCGGCGCCTGGGATTCGACGTGCCGAACGAAGGCCAGGGCGCGTTCTACATCTTCGCCGGCATCCGGCCGTTCGCGCGCTCCTCGCAGGAGTTCATCGACCGCCTGCTCGCGGAGGCGCACGTCGCCGCCGCGCCGGGCAGCGACTTCGGCCCCGCCGGGGAGGGCTTTGCGCGGTTCTCGTACGCCGCGTCGCTCGACATGCTCAAGGAGGCGGTGCGGCGCATCGAGGCGTGGGTCGCGCGCCGGTGACGGGCCGTCCCGCAGGGAGCGGCGACAGACGGCGCGCATTCCTCCGGGGCCGCGGATGGCGGGCCGAATCGAGCGCGGGGAGCGCAGAAGGCGGCCGTACGCGCGTTTCTCGCCGCGTTCGGGTACACGGACTGGTGCCATCTGACGGAAAAGAAACCACAGAGGCACCGAGGGCACAGAGAAGAACACGGAGGGAGACCACCGCGCTTGCCACGGAGC
>DHGK01000018.1:13018-15447 GCA_002402755.1 Planctomycetes bacterium UBA4800 | reverse complement strand
ATCAGAAAGAGCACCACGAAGGACGCCGGAATGTGATGTACCGAACGCGGAGATTCGCGCGTTCGGGATGCCAAGGGAACCGTTGCGGTCGAACGTACGGCCTAGTCCCACGCCGCCGGATCCAGGCGGTAGTAGTCCCGGAGCGCCTTGTAGAGCTCCGGGTGCTTGGCCCGCATGCGGCCGGGCGTCTCGAAGAAGTGCTCGGTCGCCACGGCGAAGAACTCGGCCGGATCGGTGGCGCCGTACTCGTCCATCGCCGTGCGCTTGCCGCGGCGCACGGCCTTCTTGAAGCGCGAGTACTCCTCCTGGAACACGCGGGCCCAGTCGGCGAAATCGCGCTCCATGGCGTGCGCCCCCTCGCCGCCCTGGTCGAGCTGGTGCGCGAACTCGTGGAGCACCACGTTGTAGCCGTCGCCGTAGCCGCTCTCAAGCACCTCGTCCCAGGCGAGGACGACGCCGCCGCGCTCCCACGACTCGCCCGCGAACGAATCCTCCTCCTCGATGAGGTCGCCGAGCGCCGGCCCGAACTCGTCGGACGCGACGCGCGAGGTGCGCACGTAGGACGTCGGGTGGACGAAGATCTCATCGAGCGTGGGGTAGTAGCGCGGGGGGCGGTTGAGGAGCAGCACGCAGGCCTGGGCGGCGATCGTCAGCCTGACCTCGTCGTCGATCGTCCGGCCGCGGCAGCCCACGAACTTCTTCTCGGCGAGGAAGACGTGCATGTGGCCGTGCAACTCGCGCTTCAGCTCGGGCGGGATCCGGCGGTAGAGCGGCGTCGTGCCTTCGATGATCCGGCGCCACTCGTCCGGGAACGGCGCGGCGCGCAGCGCGGCCCGGCGCCGCTCGCGCCTCGATCTCGCGGCCGCGAAGATCGCCGCCAGGGCGATGCCGCCCGCGGCAGCGGCGCCGAGCGCGATCCATAGCGGTCCCATCGCTACTTCGCGCCGCGGCGGGCGGCGATGGGGGCGGCATCCGCACCGCGAGCGGGCGCGAGGGTGGGCACTGTGTGCATTGCGTGACTCCTGGAGCGCATGGCTGCCGATTGATTCTACTCGCCGTGGAGGCCGGGCCGCAACGAGCGCGTTCATTTCCGCGCGGGCTGCATCCGATAAGAGAATGATGGTTGTTCACGGGAGATGGTACCGATGCGAGTGAAACTCGGGCTTGCCGCGGCGCTGCTGCCCGCGCTTCTGCGCGGCAGCCCCGAGATCGCCCCCGGCTTCACGTTCGTGCCCGAGACGCCGTTCCGAGGCGACGAGATCGAGCTTCAGGAGCCCCGCGGCAGCGAGGAGTTCCTCGACATCTTCTCGTATCGAGCGCCGTTCGCCTGGGAGGAGCGCTGGGACCGCAGCGCGATGAAGTTCCGCGGGACCGCCGGCAGCACCGGGACCGACGAGTTCTGGATCGACCAGCGCCTTCACTTCGCCTACGACCTCGCGCAGCGCCTGCGTTTCTGGGCGCGCGCGCTTGACGCCGAGGATTTCGACGGCAGCTACCGGCGCTTCGAGCTGGGCGTCGATGCCCAGGCGCTCTCGTGGCTCTGGCTCGGCGTCTACGGCGAGGCACTCTCGGAAAAGGGGGAGAACGATTTCGGCATGCGGCTGATCATTCCGCGCGTCCTCGGCCAGCGGGTGACCGTCGGGGTGGAGCTTCCCGACCTCCTCATGAACCGCAAGGGCGGGGATCTCAACCGGCGCTACTCGCGCTACGGGCGATCGTACTACGCGGATGTCGAGGGCGGGCTCGGGTCGCGCATCGCCTGGCACTGGGGAGTCCGAGGCAACGCGCCGCTCGAGCTCGAGGACGAGGACCGCCTGCTCGACTTCCGCTACGGCCAGGTGTCCGCCTACGGCAGGCTACGCGCCGATGTGACCGAGCGCTTCACCTGTGTGCTCTACGCGGCGGGCGAGGGCACCGACAAGGGCTACCGGCCGTGGAGCGGCTCGACGTTCGAGCGCGAGGATTTCTTCCGCCGCGCGTACCAGGGCCGCGCCGAGCTGCGCTACGCGGCTGCGCCCGCGATCACGCCGTACGGCGGCGTGCGGGTGTTCAGGCTCCAGGAGAAGCAGCGCTTCCTGGACGAGAGCTGGCCCACCGACCTGTACCGCCACCGGGAGTACCTGGGCTACGTGGGCGCCGAGCTCGTCGTGACCGAGCACGCCGTGATCAGGCCGGAGATCATCGCCGGCCACCTCGACCGCGTCATCAGGGACGCGGAGCCGGGAGGCGCGCATCGCACGTCGCACCGCTGGCTCGGGAAGCTCTGCCTGCCGCTCGATATCAGGTTCGCGGACAACGCGGGCGTCATCGCCAATGTGACCCTTGACCTGGACGAGATGAAGTTCGGCGGCGGCATGCTGTCGTTGCAGATGACATACTGACGGGCGGACGGTAGACTGCAGCTATCGTAACCGTTCACAGGGCATCCC
>DHGK01000018.1:0-12939 GCA_002402755.1 Planctomycetes bacterium UBA4800 | reverse complement strand
CTCTGTGGTTTCTTTTCCGTCAGATGCCGCATGTCTGTGCATCCAAGCACGGCGAGAAAACCGTGAACGGTTACGAGCTATCTAACGCAGGGCAGGCGGCCCCGTTCCGATCCCGGGCGGCATGCACAGGAGCTTCCCATGCAGCGACGCGCATTCCTGCGGCTTCTCGGCGGCGCGGCGGCGGCGGCCGCAGCGCTCCGTTCCGGCGCGGCGGCGGCCGAAGGGCGGCCTCCGCTCAACTTCGTGGTCATCCTCATCGATGACCTCGGCTGGACCGATGTCGGCTGCTACGGCAGCACGTTCTACGAGACTGCCGGCGTCGACCGCCTCGCCCGGATGGGCATGCGCTTCACGAACGGCTACGCGGCCTGCACGGTGTGCTCGCCGACGCGCGCGAGCATCCTCACGGGGAAGTACCCCGCGCGCCTGCACATCACCGACTGGATCGCGGGTCACGTCCGGCCGCACGCCAAGCTGCGGATTCCCGACTGGACCAAGCACATGCCCCACGCGGAGGTGACGTTCGCCGAGACGCTCAAGGCCGCGGGCTACGCCACGTGCTTCGTCGGCAAGTGGCACCTCGGGTCGCGGCCGTACTTCCCGGAAACCCAGGGCTTCGACATCAACATCGGAGGGTGCGAGCGCGGCCAGCCGCCGAGCTACTTCGCGCCCTACAAGATCGACACCATGCCCGAGGGGCCGGAAGGGGAATACCTGACCGACCGCCACGCCAAGGATTGCGAGGCGTTCCTCGAAGCGCATCGCGAGAAACCGTTCCTGCTGTATCTCTCGCAGTACGCGGTGCACACGCCGCTCCAGGCCAAGAAGGACCTCACGGACGCGTACGAGGCCAAGGCGAAGTCGCAGCCGGACTCTTCGCAGCGCAATCCCGTCTACGGCGCCATGGTGCAGAGCATGGCCGAGTGCGTCGATCGCGTGATCTCCAAGCTTGCCGGGCTCGAGCTCCTCGACCGCACGGCGATCATGTTCCTCGGCGACAACGGCGGCCTGCTTGGCGGCGCGCGCAATCCCGTCACGTGCAACCTTGGGCTGCGCGCGGGCAAGGGCTCGGCCTACGAGGGCGGCGTGCGCGTACCGTTCATCGTGTACTGGCCGGGCGTGACGGCGCCCGGCAGCGTCTGCGATGTGCCGGTGATAAGCTGCGACCTGTACCCGACCGTGCTGGCGATGGCCGGCCTCGCGGGCGACCCCGCGCACTGCGCGAACGTCGATGGCGAGAGCCTGGCGCCGCTCCTCCGCGGCTCGGGCGCGCTCGCGCGCGACGCGCTCTACTGGCACTACCCGCACTATCACCCCGGCGGCGCGACGCCGTACGGCGCCGTGCGCGAGGGCGATCTCAAGCTGATCGAGTTCTACGAGGACGGCCGCGTCGAGCTGTACAACCTCAAGGAGGATCAGGCCGAGACCCGCGATCTGGCCGCCGCCATGCCGGAGAAGGCGGCCGCCCTGTGCGCGAAGCTCGACGCGTGGCGGCGGCGCGTAGGGGCGCAGATGCCCTCGCCGAATCCCGCGTACGATCCGGCGAAGAACAAGTAGCGCGCGCTCACGCGATGCGGTAGCGCCCGCCCGCCTTCGCGAGCAGGCCGTCCTCGACGAGCCCCGAGAGGGCTTCGGCCAGCATTGCCGCGCCCGCGCCGAGCGCCCGCGCAAGCGCCGCGGCGGTGCGCGGCCTCCCGCGCACGAGCGCGGCGAGAACCCTGCCGCGGAGCTGCCGGCGCGAGCCCTCGAACGGCGGCTGCCGGCGGTAGTGCGCGCTCAGGCGGCCGGGGTTGCCGAGCTTCTTCTTGAGCGCCGTCCCGAAGTCCATGAGCGCCGAGTACCAGGCGCGCGGGTTGCGGCGATCGAGTGTGCGCGCGACGAGCGGCAGCAGCCGGGCGTCCGGCACCGCCGCCCGGCCGGGGAAGAAGTGGTGCAGGAACACCGCGCGGATGTTGGTCTCGATGTACACGACGGGCAGGTTGAACGCGTAGGCGCAGATTGCCGCGGCCGTCGGCGCGCCGATGCCCGGCAGCCGCGCGAGCCGCTCGGGGTCGCGCGGCAGCCTCCCGCCGTGCTCGCGGACGACGATCGCGGCGGTCCGGCGGAGCGCCAGCGCGCGGCGGTTGTAGCCCAGACCCTTCCACGCGGCGAGCACCCGGGCGAGCGGCGCGGCCGCGAGCGCGGCGAAGGTCGGGAACGCGGCGAGGAAGGCGTCGTACCTGGCTGCCACGCGGTCGACCTGCGTCTGCTGGAGCATGATCTCCGAGACGAGAATGCGGTACGGATCCGCGGTGTGCCGCCAGGGGAGATCGCGGCCGTGCGCCGCGTGGTGGCGGCGGACCTTCGCGCGGAAGCGCGCGACATCGCGGGGCGCGAGATGCGGCGCCGGGGCGCGTGCGGCTCGGGGCATGGACGCGGATTCTCTCGACAGGCTGCGGGCGAGCGCCCGATTATAGGGGGCGGGCGCATCGCCGCAACGTGGTAACCGTTCATAGGGCATCCCGAACACGCGCATCTCGGCGTTCAGTACATCACATTCCCGCGTCCTTCGTGGTGCTCTTTCTGATTCACCACAGAGAAGACAGAGGCCACAGAGAACGACACATGAGACGTTGCGTGGCTCCGTGGCAAGCGCGGTGGTCTCTCTCCGTGTTCTTCTCTGTGCCCTCTGTGCCTCTGTGGTTTCTCTTCCGTCAGATGACACCAGTCCGTGTACCCGAACACGGCGAGAAAACCGTGAACGGCTACGCAACGTGTTGACAGCGCGGGGCGGCGCTGCGTACGCTTGAGCCGGACGCAACGAGGAGGTGCCCATGCACACGAAGAACCGCCTGTCCGCGCTCGCCCTGATCGCCGCGTGCATTGCCGGCGCGCCTGCGCCGTCCGCCGAGGAGGGCGCCTGGCTGCCCTTCGTCCTGCCGTGGGATGATGCCGCCGAGAGCCCGACCAACGTTGCGTTTCTCCTCGACGCGCCCGCGGGCAAACTCGGCCCCGTCACGGCGCGCGACGGCCGCTTCTACGCGGGCGACCGCCGCATACGGTTCTGGGGCGTCAACGTGTGCTTCGGCGCCTGCTTTCCCGATGAGGACGCCGCGGCCGCGGTCGCCGCGCGCATGGCGAAGTTCGGGATCAACTGCGTGCGGTTCCACCACATGGACATGCGGGCGTTCCCGGGCGGCATCTTCGCCGACCGGAAGCTCGACGAACTCTCGCCCGAGGCGCTCGCGCGGTTCGACCGCTTCTTCGCCGAGCTCAAGCGCCACGGCATCTACGCGAACCTGAACCTGCACGTCTCCCGCTGGTGGTCGCGGGCGCACGACTGGCCCGGCGCGGCCGAGCTTGAGGACTTCGACAAGATGCTCGATATCTTCCACCCCGAGCTCATCGCCGCGCAGAAGAAGTACGCGCGCGATCTGCTCGGCCATCGCAATCCGCACACGGGCTTGACCTACGCCGAGGACCCCGCGGTGGCCATGGTCGAGATCACGAACGAGGACTCGCTCTTCATGTGGAGCGCGCCGCGAATGCTCCCGCGGCTCCCGGAGCCCTACGCGAAGCTCCTTGCCGCCGAATGGAACGCGTGGCTCGCCGCGCGCTACGGCGATGACGCGAAGCTCAGGGAAGCATGGGAAGCGGGTGCATCGCCCCTCGGCGTGAATGTGCTCAAGGATCCGCGCTTCTCGGCGCTGGGCGCGCGGACGCCGTCCCCGGCGTGGCAGTGCGAGCAGCACGAGGGCGCGGCGATGGAAGCCGCGCTGCGTCCTGAAGGCGAGGGCGCGGCGGTGCGCATCGCGATCGCGCGCGTCTCGGGCACGGACTGGCATCTGCAGTTCAAGCAGGAAAGGCTCGCGCTCGACGCGCGGAAGTTCTACACGGTGTCGTTCCGCGGCCGGGCCGACGCGCCGAAGTCGATCCGGGTCGGCGTGACCCAGGCGCACGAGCCGTGGGGCAACCTGGGGCTCTCCGAGGAATGCGCGCTCGCGCCCGAGTGGCGCTCGTTCTCGTTCGGCTTCGCGTGCGCCGCGCGCGATGACAACTGCCGGCTCGGGTTCACGGTGGGCCGCGATGTCACGGCGGTCGAACTGGCGGACGTTGCGCTCCGGCCGGGCGGGAGGGTCGGCCTGGGCGAGGGCGAGTCGCTCTCGCGCGGCACCGTGGCGTTGTACCCGGCGGGGTTCGCGGTGGTGGAGGCCCGCGCGCGCGATCGCCTGGCGTTTCTCCACGACCTGGAGCTGCGCTACTTCACCGGGATGCGGGAGTACCTGAGAGCCGACCTCGGCGTGAAGGCGCCCGTGACGGGTACGATCGCGTTCGGCGCGCTCGGCACGCGCGTCCAGGCGCGGATGGATTTCGTCGACCAGCACGCGTACTGGCAGCACCCGCACTTCCCCCGCCGGCCGTGGGATCCGCAGGACTGGACCGTCGCCAACGTCGCGATGAGCGCGGCGGCCGACGGCGGCTGCCTCCCGCACCTCGCGGTCACGCGCGTGGCCGGCCTGCCGTACACGGTGACCGAGTACAACCACCCGGCGCCCATGGACTCGCAGGCCGAGACCGTGCCGATGCTCGCGAGCTTCGCGGCCCTGCAGGACTGGGACGGCGTTTTCCTCTTCACGTACAGCCACGCCGATGACTTCAGGCGCGAGAAGTACAACGGCTTCTTCGACATCGATGCCAACCCCGCGAAGATGGGCTTCATGCCCGCGGGAGCGCTGCTCTTCCTGGGGGGCAGGATCGGGCCCGCCGCCGAGGCGGTGCGCCGGCCCCTCGCGTTCGACGAGGCGCTGGACGCGGCGCAGCGGTCCGTGACGCACCTCCTGCCGTATCTCAGGGAGCAGGGATTCCAGTGGCGCGACCTCCTCGGGAAGCGCTTCGCGCTCGCGTGCGACGGCGCGGCACGGCCCGAGAAGGGCGGCGAATCCTCCGCGCGGATCGAGTGGCGGGACGGCCGCTACGCCGTCGACGGCGCCGCCGCGAAGATCGCCTGCGGCAGGCTCGCCGGAGCGCCCATCGAGCTCGGCGGCGTGCGCATCGAGGTGCGCGCGCCGGCCGAAGCGAGCATCGTGCTGGTTGCGCGCGACGAGGCGCCGATCGACGGCGCGCGCGAGATCCTGCTCGTCGCCTGCGGCCGCTGCGAGAACACCGCCATGGGCTGGAACGCGGCGCGCGACAGCGTCGGCGCGCGGTGGGGGACGGCGCCCGTGCGCATCGAGGCCGTCGATGCGCGGATCACGATGCGCCTACCGGCGGGGAAGCTCCGCGTCAGGCGCCTCGATGTCCGCGGGCGCCCGGCGGGCGACATCCCCGCGGAAGCTGCGGGCGGCGCCGTGAGCTTCACGATCGGCGGCGCGGGCGGGAGCTTGTGGTACCTGCTCGAGAAGTGAGCCTCAGCCGTCGAGGGTCGCGCGCAGTTCCTGGAGGAGCGCATCGACCGAGAAGGGCTTCTGCAGGAAACGGCTCCCGGCCGGCATCAGACCCTTGTGGAAGACCTCGACGTCCGCGAAGGCCGACATGAACAGCACCTTGAAGCCGGGTCGATCGCGCTGGAAACGTTCGGCGAGCGCCCGGCCGTTCATTCCGGGGAGGAGGACGTCCGTGATGCACATGTCGATCGTGCCGTCGTGCTCCTTCCAGAGGGCGAGCGCCTCCTCGGGCGTCGCGGCCGTAAGCGGGAGGTAGCCGTAGTTCCGGAGCACCACCGCGACCAGATCCCGGACCGTCTCCTCGTCCTCGACGACGAGCACCTTCTCCTGTCCGCCCGCGGACGGGGATGCCGGCCGCGCGTGCGGGGCCTCCGGCGCCGGGGTCGCGGCGAGGGGCAGATAGACCGTGAAGGTCGTGCCCTTGCCGGGCGTGCTCGCCACGGCGACGTGCCCGTGGTGCTGCTTCACCGCCGCGTACACCGTGGCCAGCCCGAGGCCGGTGCCGCAGCCCTCGGCCTTCGTGGTGAAGAAGGGCTCGAAGAGGTGCTGCTGCGTGGCCGCATCCATGCCGCGGCCCGTGTCCGCGAACGTGAGGACGACGTGGGGTCCCGGCGCCAGGTCGGCGAGGCGCCGCGCGGCCTTCTCGTCCAGCGACACGCGCTCGGTCCGGATCGTGATGGTGCCTCCTTCGGGCATGGCGTCGCGCGCGTTGAACGCGAGGTTGAGCACGATCTGCTCGATCTGGCCGGTGTCGGCGAGGATGCACGCGGGCGACGCGCACGGTCTGAACTCGATGCGCACCTTGTCGCCGAGCAGCGTCGCCAGGACGCCGATCATGTCGTCGAGCAGCGCGTTGAGATCGATGGCCTTGCGGTCGAGCACCTGGCGGCGGCTGAACGTGAGCAGGTTCGCCGTCATCTCCGCGGCGCGCTCGGCGGCGCGCTGGATCTGCGCGACCTGGCCGCAGAGATCCTCGGGCACCTGCGTCAGGAGCAGCCGCGCGTAGCCGAGGATGACGGTGAGAAGGTTGTTGAAGTCGTGCGCGACGCGGCCCGCGAGGCGGCCGCTCGTCTCGAGCTTGCGCGCATCGGCCTCGCGCGACATGCGCTGCGCCCGCTCCTCCTGCAGGACGATCCGCTCGGTGATGTCGCGGGCGACGCCCATGACGTGCACGACCTCGCCGCGCGCGTTCTTGATCGGCATGAGGGTGGTGTTGAACCAGCGCGCGCCCTGCCCGGTCCGGCTGGGCGCCTCGGCGGCCGTCAATGCCTCGCCCGTCTCGAAGACGCGCATGACGGCGCCGAGCTGCGGCGCGGCGATCTCCGGCGGGAAGAGGTCGCGCATGTGGCGCCCGGCGATCGCCTCGGGCACGGTCGAGAAGTACGAAGCCGCCGCGGGGTTGACGGCGACGAAGCGCCCCTCGCGGTCGAAGAGGAACACGGAATCGGGATAGGTCCGGAAGAACTGCTCGAAGCCTGGAGGGGCTCCTTCCGGGGCCGCGGGCTCGGCCGCGTCCCGTTCACGCTCGTTCGGCGAGTTCATTATCGGATGCCATCCCTTGCCGCTGTGAAAAACCGTCGCCTATCGGCTTCTGATTGAAGTATACATCCCGCGGCGCGCGAGGAACAGCGGGTACGCCGCCGCCCCTCGGCCTACCGCCGCGTCAGCGTCAGGCAATCGATGCCCATGAAGTAGTTGATCGAGCGCGGGTCCTTGTCCCGGCACCGGAAGGTGAGCACGTGGTCGCCCTTCGCGAGCGCGACCGTGCCGAAGCCGATGCCGCCGCTCGGCACGACGCCGTTGTTGAAGCCGTTGAACTTCTCGCCGACCGCCGCGCCGTCGATCTCGGCCGTGACGATGCCGTAGTCGGCGGCCTTCGTGAAGTAGACGGCGAGCGCGTACTCGCCGGCCTCCTCGACCGGGAGCAGAAGATCGACGAACTGATCGCGCTGCCCCGGGCAGAAGAGCTGGAGCCCGCCGCTCAACGGGTGGCCGAGCGCCTGGTGCTGCGCGTTGGCGTTCTCCTGCCTGAGGAGCTTCAGCTCCTCGATCTCGATCGCGCCCTCCGCGAGGATCGGCGTGAGCGTGAAGTAGTCGATGGCCAGCACGGCGGGCCCGCCCTCGGGCGCCTGCGTGCACGTGAAGCGCAGCGCGTTGGCCTCGCCGCCCGGGAGGATAACCGTGCCGAGCAGGACATCCTCCTTCTCGATGCCGATGGCGCCGAGCCGCGCCGCGCCGCAGGCGACATCGAAGCTGCCGCGCCGCGGTTCCGAGAGGAGGCGCGCGCTCACCTTGAACCGCCCGTCGAGCTGCGCCGGCAGGGCGAGCTGCGCCCAGCCGCCGGCCGGGCAGCGCAGCGCGAGCGCCGCGCAGCCGCTCACCGCATCGTTCGTGAGCACGTGGAAGACATCGGCGCGCGCGCCCGGCGAGGCCGCGGCGGCCAGAGACTCCGCTTCCAGGGCGTGGGGCGCTCGCGGGCTCGGATCGAGGCGCACGGCATCGAGCAGCACGGGTGCGCCGCCGCCCTCCGCCGCGCACTCGAGCTCGACCGCGCCCTTGCGGAGCAACGTGCGCGCCGCGCACACGACCGCGCCGTCCCGGGCGAACGCGGGCGCCGGCGCGGCGGCGAGCGTCTCGCCCTCCAGGCGCACCTTCAGGCCCGCGCCCTTCTGTCCCTTGGGACCGTAGAACGTGATCCTGTAGGCGTCATCGGCCTTGATCGGGATTCGCAGGACGGCAGGCGGACCGCCGGGAGCGAGCGCGAGCGCCTTGCCGGCCGAGAGCTCGTACGGCGTCGCCTCCTCTCCGACGATCGTCGCGCCGGGCGCGGCCGTGTCCTCGGCCTCGATCGCGTAAGGTATCCGTGTGGGCCACGGGATGCGCTCGGCGAGCGGCGGCGTCGCGAAGAAGTCGCGGTTCTGCGGCACGGCGTACCAGTAGGCCGTGGACGAGTAGTCCTTGTTGTTGCCGTAGTTCTCGATCGTCATGTCGAAGGACCTGGCGAAGGGAATGTTGTCGAGGAGATGCCAGCGGTAGACCGTCGTCTTGCCCGGCTCGTTGTACATCGGACAGCCGTGCGAGAACTGGATGAAGGGCCTGAAGCCCCAGGCGTCGCAGAAGTAATCCTCGGTGCCCGTGCCGAACCAGCTCGGGAACGCCTCGCCGTCGACGTAGATCTTCTCGTCGCCCTCGCCGAACCACGGCGGGTCGGGATTCTGGACGTTCATGGCGACGCCGACGAACCTGCCGCGGCCCTCGCAGCGAAGGATCGGCCAGTCGAAGATCTTGTTGGGCGCCTCGCGCCGCCACTTGGCGTGGAAGTACGCAGCGTTGTCTTTCCATGCGGCGCGCGCCCAGACGACCTCGGCCGCGGCCCGGACCTCGGCGGCGCCCTCGTTGAGAAGCTCGATGCGGGCGCCCGCCGCGAACGGCATGCGCCAGAAGCAGTAGCCGCCCCCGGCGGTCATGCCGATCGGGACCGAGCGGAAGGGCACATCGGCCCACGCGCTCGCGAAGAAGTCGCCGTACGGCGCCTCGACGGCGGGCTTCTCCGCGCCGTCCCAGTACGCGCGGACCAGGACCTCGCGCCGGAAGTTCCGCCCCTTGCCCGCGAGCTTGAGCGCGAGCTTCGTGATGATGCCCGGCCCCTCGATCGCCGCGACCGTCGCGGAGCCGCCGGCGGGGAGGACGATCTCCTTCGCGATCGTCGCGGCGCCGGGCCGCGGCGCGGGGTCCTCGCCGGAGCGCGTGTCGAGCCAGGCGGCGGCTCTTGCGAGCGCGGCCTTCTCGGCATCCTTGAGCGGCCACGAGAACGACGCGACGCGCGTTCCCGCCGGGAACGTCGTGTAGTTGAAGTGGTAGTACTGGATGTGCGCCTTGTCGGCCTTGATGGCGCAGCGCTTCGCGTAGGGGATCGGCAGGTAGCAGTTGGCGCCCGCGCCGCCGCCCTTGGTCGAGACCGCCGGCGGGATCTCGGGAACGCCGCCCGTCGTGAACGCGGCGAAGTCGAAGACGATCGGCGTCGCGGCATCATCGATGTAGATGTGCAGCATGCCCTGGGGGTTCGCCGACCATGTCTGCGTGATGACGCCGGGGCCGTCCATCTCCGCCATGACGGCCTCGCCGCCGGGCTCGATCCGCAGGTACTGCCCGACGTCCGCGTTCGCGTCCCAGTTGATCTTCTCGCCGCCGGGGCCGAGGCGCGAGCTGCGGTCGTAGCTGGAGAACTGCTTCGACGTCTCGCCCGGCACGTGGTACGGGAGGTGATCGAGATCGTTCAGGCGGTTGACGAAGAACGTGAAGTCGAGCGCCTCGCCGGCGCGGGCCGGGGCCGCGCAGAAGAGCCACAGGCAGGAGAGGAATCGGAGCGATCGGCGCATGGCAGGCTCCTTGTCACGCCTAGTGCTGGCGCGCGTCCGCGCGCGCAGAAGCGCGTAGCGTACCACGAAGGACGCACCCGAGAAAAGAGGCGCGACACGGCGGCCGCGACGGCCGCCGCTCCGTAATCGGGCTCCGGGCCGGCAATTGCTTGATGTGATAGATGGATCATGCTACCATGACGGTCGAGTCATTGTGTCGCGGCTTCATGGATTGAGGATCCCCGGCGCGCCTCCCGTGCGCCGCGGGACCGACGGCGACTCGTAGGAGGAAGCCATGAGCCCGGAACAGGATGTCGCCCTCGCCCGGGCGATTCTCACGCGGGGATGGGCTTCGAAGGAGACCCTCGAGGAAGCGCTCGGCGCGGTCCGGCGCCTGCGCTGTGAGGATCCTGCGATCACGCTCTACCAGTACCTGGGGGTGCGCGAGATCGTGTGCTGGGAGCGGCTCGACATGACGCGCGAGACGGTCGAGCTTCAGGCGTCGTGCCGCGCCGATCCGAGCGTCCGGGCGCGCGCGCATCCCTCGCGCCCGCACCTTGCGCGCGGGAACGTGCGGCGCGCGCCGCCTCATGCCGGCGCGGCGCGCTCGCCGGCTCCGGCTGCCGTCCCGGCGGCCCGGACTCGGCAGTGGTGCATGATTATCGGCGGCGCCGTCGCGGCGGCGCTCGCCGTCGGGATCTTCCTTGCGTCGGCGAACCGCACGGGGTCGCGGCCGCGTGCGGCGGGGACGCTCCGGCTCCCCGCGGAGACGAAGCTACTCGATGCGGTCCGAGCGGCGTCGCACGGCCGGCAGCTCGCGCTTGCGAGAGACTTCCTGAGCCGCCACGGGGCGAGCCCGGACCGGGCGGAGGTCGAGCGGATCATCGCCGGCATCGAGGACGGCGCCCGCGCCGAGTGGATCGCGCTCGCGCGCAGGGCGGATGCGGACTTCGCGCAGAAGCGGTTCAGGGACCACCTGGCCGCGTGCAGGGCGATCGCGGACCTGTGGGGCGGCACGGCGGCCGCCCGCGAGGCGGAGAAGGCGCTGCCCGGCATCGAGGCCCGCTGGCGCGGCGCAGCCGGCGGGAGCTGGGGTGCGATGATGGCGCTCACCTCCGCGGGCAAGGAGGACGAAGCGCTGGCGGCCGCCCGCGAAGCGCTCGCATGGTGGCCGGATGACGAGCGGCCGCGGCTCGCCGACGAAATCGTGGTGCTCTCGTCACGCGTGAGAGCGCGCGACCTGGCCATGGCCGCGCCCGCCGAGGAGCCCCTGGCGGCGCTCCCCGGCACCTACGACGGCGGAAACCGGGCCGAGAGGGCGGGGAAGCCCGCCGCGGCCGATCCGGCCGAGCCGGAAGCGCCGGAGCCGGAAGCGCCGGAGCCGGAAACGCCGGAGCCGGAAACGCCGGAGCCGGAAACGCCGGGTGAGTCCACGGCCGGCGAGATCGTCAAGGAGATCGAGCAGCCCGACCTCACCGGCGCGGAGCTCTTCCGCCGCGGCCGGGAGCTCGCGAAGAACGGCGACTACGCGCAGGCTCTCGACTATCTCCAGCGCGTTCTGAATCTCTACCCCGACAACGTGCAGGCGCAGCAGGAATGGGTGCGCGTCGCCAAGAAGATTGCCGATGACAAGGTGGCGCTCGCGCGCCAGGCCATGAAGGCCGACGACACGCGCGGGGCGCACACGCTGCTCGTCGAAGCCCACGAGCTCCTGCCCCGGAGCGAGACGGCCGCGCTCCTCAACAAGCTCGGCTATCTTCCGCACTGCGCCCAGTGGCTCACGAAGAAGGAGGCGGAGATCTTCGACAAGGAGGACGCCGCCGCGGCCGAACGCTCCCGGGGGTCGCTCAAGCTCGGGAAGGAGTTCCGCATCGTGCGCGGCGATCACTTCAGGGTCTACACGGATCTCCCGGCCGAGACCCAGTGGGACAAGTGGCTCGATCCGCACATCCAGTGCATGGAGGCGCTCTTCAGGCGCTACGCGCGGGTATTCGTGGGGCTTCTCGACGAGAGGATCGGCAGGCAGGCGCTGGACGTCGTCTTCTTCAAGGACGAGCCCGCGTACCAGATGTACCGGCGCGTCAACGGGGCCAACAACGCGTTCATCACGGCCGGCTACTACGACGGCGGGCTCCGGGCGAGCTTCTTCTACCGCGACGGCGACCGTCCCATGGACAAGCGCGTCCTGCTCCACGAGGTCACGCATCACCTGAACCACCTGGCCCTGAACAGCGCGTCGATCTCGTGGGTCAACGAGGGGCTCGCCCAGTACTTCGAGGCCGGGCGCATAGAGAAGAACGGCACGCTGACCGTGGGCTTCATCCTTGCCGATGCCTTCGGCGAGATTCGCACGCGGGGGCTCAAGAAGGGGTACTACATTCCTCCGCAGACCCTCTTCTACGCTGCCGCGCCCGACGACAGGCTTCTGGCGGGCTGCGATGTCAATTTGGTCTACGCCCAGATGTGGGCCTGGACGTACTTCTTTCTCCACTGCTCCGAGCGGCACAGGCGGGCGCTGTTCGAATGCCTCCGGCAGGACCAGCGACAGCACCGCACCGGGACGTGGAGCAGCGATCCCGCATCGCTGTACGTCAAGACGCTCGAGGCCCGGGGAATGCCGCTCGATGTCCTCGAGAAGGACTATCGGAAGTTCATCACCGCCATAGACTGGTCCGGGAAGAAAAGATGATCGGTACGCGCGGTCGTTGGACCGGACGGCGCCTTCCGGCCGTGCGCCCCCGCGGCGGCGGCTTGGACACAGGGCGGTGATCCGGGGCCGGCGATCGTCGCCGGCACCGCCGGTCAACTCCCATCGCCGTTTGCCCCTCGCGGATCAACTCCCATCGCCGACCGCCCGCCGCCGGCCGGCTCTCGCGGCCGACCGCCCCTCGCCGGGCGGAAAACAGGTTGTTCAATTACTTTTTTCTAGCATTCTAGCTTATCGGTCGATGGCGCTTGAAGCTTAGGCGCGCGGTCATCTGTGGTACACTTCTATATCTAGTGTTCCGGAATCGGATCATGGGGTCGCTGCGGGGTTCGGGCGCTCCGCGCGGTCCTTTCGCGCCGCACTGCGCCTCCAAACCGCCGGCGGCGCGGGGGAATCGTCGATCGCCTCACGCAGGGAACATGGTGTAAGGAACGTATGCCCATGCCGCCGC
>DHGK01000358.1:7436-19407 GCA_002402755.1 Planctomycetes bacterium UBA4800 | reverse complement strand
GGTGAGGAAACCGTGAACGGTTACCCGTAGTGTTCGTACGGGAGCAGCCGGTCGAGCGTGCCGTGCGTCTCCTGGATCCGCTCCCAGCTCCACCCCTCGACCGCCGCGCCCATCGCCGAGCCGATGTGGCAGCCGGCGATGCATCCGAAGAACTTCTCCCGCAGGCTCGGGCCGCTCTCGGGCTCGCGCGACGCGGCCTCGGCCCGGCCGAGCGCGGCGCGCGTCCCCGGCCTACGGTTTCTCCTCGAGCGCGCAATCGTCGTACGTGACGTGCCCCTCGTCGTACCTGCACGCGATGACCGTCTCGAGCACGTAGCGCACGGCGGCGGTCTTCGCGCTCGTCGTGAACACGCATTCCAGGCGCGTGTAGTCGCACGCCGTGCGCACCTCGCGCCGCGGGTGGCTCGCGACGACGGCGCCCGCGCGGTCGAGCTCCTGGATGACGAGCGCGGCCGAATCGCCCGGATCGGCGCCGAAGCCCTTGCCCCCGAGACTCTCCGCCCGCACCCACGCCGAGGCCGCGAGCTTCTTCCCGGCCTCGACGGGAACGCTCTGATGGACGAGCGTGTGGCCGCGGCCGTCGGTGTGCGTCCGCAGCGCCTCGCGCCCGCCGTGGAGCACGGGCGGGCCCCACTCGGGGTGAATCCCGTAGGCCGACTCGGGGAAGATGTACGCCGTGCTCGCGCCCGCGAAGACGTACGTCCAGCCGTTGTTGCCGCCGGTCCTGCCCATGCTCCCGACCTCGCCGCCGAGCCCGGCCTCGAAGTCGCCGTTCGCGAGCAGATTGCCGCCCTGCCGCGGCGGCGGCGCGGGCCTTCGGACCGCGACCGGCGCCGCCCCCTCGCCGCCGTGTCCGGGCGCGATCTGGAGCGCCTGCAGAATCGCCTCGGCGCCTTCCTCGCCGCGGAGCCGGATCTCGATCATGCCGTGCAGCGGCGTTATGTCGTTGACGACGAGGTCGACCGCGCGGCCGACGCCGGGCCACAGAACGTACGGGTCGCCCGGCCGCGTCACGGGCGCGCCGCTCTCGACGCCGGCCGCCGTGGCCGCGATGTCCATGTCCTTCGCGATCGTCGCGCCGTTCACGACGACCGTCAGCCCGCGCCTCGCGGGCTCGACGGCGCGCGTCTCCGCGAGCTTGAGCCGCGCGTGGTACGTGCCGGGGCCCACGGTCACCTCGACGGCGAGCTCCTTGCCGTGAATCCCGTAGCGGTAGAGCTCGGGGTCGGCCGTGCCTTCGATCGCCCAGCGCGTGCGCCGCGTCGTCCAGGCCGCGGCCACCGAGTCGGCGAGATCGCCCGCCCGCACCACGAACTCCGTGCCGGGCCGCCACCGCTCGCCGCGCGAGTCGACGTGATCCTCGCGGCCGGTGTACCCGAAGATGAAGCGCTGATCGCCGGTCGGGCCGCCGCCCTCGCCGAAGGATGCCTCGCCGCCTTCCGGCGCGGCCGCCGAGAAGCACACCCCCGCGACCTCGACATCGGTGCCGCGCGAGCGCGGGTTCTTCGCGCCCGTCGCGACGATGCGAAGCGTGTGCGGGCCGTTCGGGAGCCCGTTCGCGTAGAAGAGCGTCTGCCCCTCCCGCCGCGCCGGGTTCCAGCAATCGATGCCCGCGCGCTGCAGGACGCCGTCGAGATACACGTCGGCCTTGCCGCCCTCCGGGCCGAACGCGCCGAGGACGCGCACCTGGTTGCCCGCGAACGCGCACTCGATCGTCCGATCCTTCCACGCCAGGCGCTCCGGCGGAATCCGCTCCTGCGGATCGTCGCCCTCGATGACGACATCGCGCGAGGAGTGCGCGACCGTCACGAGGAAATCGCCGTCGGGAAGCCGGCGCGTCTCGCACGCGATCGGCGCGCCGCCGGCGCGCACGGACGAGGGCGCGAAGGCGAGCCGCAGCACCTCGACCGACTCGGGCGCGTGCGTCGAGTAGGCGATGCGGCCGTCGCCGTACTCGACTGCCGTGACGACGCTCGCCGCCCGCATGATGTGGTTCTCGCGCGACGCGCCGAGCGTGTCCGGCATCCAGGCCATGGCGGCGAGGGCGTGCGCGAGCGCCATCGGGTGGGCGATCTTGAACCAGTCGCCGGCGACGATGGCGCCGCCGTCGATGTTGTCCTCGACGACGCCGGTCGCGCGGCAATCGTAGGTCGCCAGGATGATCTGCCGCCGCGCGAGCTCGCGCGCCCACGCGCTGTCCGCGAGCGCGCCGTACCGGGCGTACACGTTGGCAAGCTCGAAGGGCCCGTACCAGAGCGACCGCCCGCAGCACCCGGACGATTCCGGGTACGCCCACGCCCCGCTGAAGACGCCCCCGTTCGAGTTCGGCGAGACGCAGGTCCGGTTGAGGAAGAGCGTCATGATGTTGCGCGCATCGTTGCGCCAGTTCGGGAACTCGCCGGGGTGCGCCATCAGGACGCGCGCCGCGAACTCGGTGACGTTCTCGACCTGCACGGGGCACGGCCAGTCCCAGTAGTTGCGGCCCCAGGTGTCGCCGCCCGTCCAGTCGGGCAGGAGCGCATCGCGCAGGTGCGCGACGGCCGCGGCGCGCGCCTCGGCGATGCAGTCGTTCTCGCCCCTGCACCCGGCGCGGAGCAGCTCGTCGAAGAAGTCGATCATGAACACGACCCCGCCCGTCATCCGGTCTTCCCAGGGCGCATCGGCGGGATTCGCGTAGCGGCCCCACGGCGGCGCGCCCGGCTCCCGCGCGCGCTTCAAGGCGAGCAGCTCGCCCCAGTGCTCCGCCGCCGCGAGCCAGCGCGCGTTGCCGCACAGGAGCGCCGCGCGGACGAGCGCGCTCCCGACCTCGGCGACGATGTCGAGCTGGATGAAGCCGTGCGGGTCCGCCTGGCCGTACGTCTTCCCGCGCACGGGCACGCTGATGAGGAAATCGGGCCACGGGTGGTCGGGCGGCGTCAGGCAGAAATCGAGCAGCGCGTCGGCCTGCATCGCGATGTGCGCGATCGCGGCCGCATCGCCCGTGTAGCGGTAGTACTCCGCGAGCCCGCCGAGCACGTACGCGGCGCGCTGGCCGAGGTCGCCGTTGGCCCAGTCGCCGATCGGCGGCACCGTGATCGCGCCCTCGGGCGAGATCTTCCACGCGCCGCTGAAGATGTACTCGGGAACGGCCGCGGCGGCGCGCGCCGTGTCGGTCCACGGGTAGCGCTTCAGCGTCTCGGCCGCGATGCGCACGCGCCAGTCGCACTGTCCGTTCTGGCCGCGGTACCAGGGCGCGATCACGCCGTGGCGGTCCTCGACCGCGTCGTACGCGTAGTAGCGCGTGGGCGCGTCGGCGCCCCCCAGGAGCAGCATGCCGGCAATGAGAAACGTACCCACGACAGTCCTTCCCATCCCTCGCCGGGACCGAAGCCCGCTCGCGCGAGGGACGAGCGAGAGGGCCGCCTACAGATCCTCGACCCGCGACTTGTCGACCGAGATCCCGAGCGAGACGAACCACGGGAAGAGATCGCGGCCCATCGCGCGGCTCAGCACCTCGACCGAGTCATCCGCAGTGTACCGCGCGCGCTTCGCCGGGTCGACAAGTCTGCGCTTGAGCTGGAAGTACCGCGCCAGGATGTCGGGCTTCTCCTTCCTGAGCTGCTCCCAGATCCACATGGGCTTGGCCATGGCGACCTCGTGCGGCACGCCGCGCCGCGCCGCGAGATCGTACTTCGTCATGTCGGGGTCGTGGCGCGTGCATGCATCGAGCCAGTTCTTGAGCGCCGCGCCGGCCTCGGCGGCCTCGCCGAGCTCGCGGCCGACCAGGATGCCGACGTACGTGGCAATGCCTTCGTTCCAGAGCGGCTCGGCAAACGGCAACACCCAGGAGTGCGTGGCCTCGTGGCCGAGGAGCTCCATCATGCCGTAGGTCTTCTCGGGGAAGCCGCCCCACCAGATGCCGAGGCCCACGGTCGCGCCGCTCGAGAAGCCGCCGCCGCCCGTCGGGAGCAGGATCAGGCTTCCCATCATGCCCTTCGCGGGAGGCACGCCGAGCAGGCGCTCCATGACCGGACGCACGCGCGTGTAGATCGCGAATGTTGCGTCGGCATACGGCGCGAGGTACTCGGAGTACTGGATCTTGAGGCCCTCCTTCTCGACGACGATCTCGGGCATCGTGTCACGCGGCGGATGCGCGGGGTCGACGGCCTTCCCGGCCGCGAGGTCCCGGAGGAGCGGCTGCCACCACCCGTCGTTGATCGGATCCTTGGCATCGGGGTTGCGCCCAACGAGCGCGCGCGAGCACACGAGAACGGAACCTTTGCCGACCGCGCGGCGCGCCATGACCGGGCGGCCCTTCGCATCCGCGATGAGAACCTTCCAGTCGGCGGGGTTCGCGAGGGCGATCGTCGCGCCGCCGTAGGTGCGGACGGCATCTGCCCCGAGCTCGGGCGCCGCCGCGAGGGGTTCTTCCGCGCGCGTCGCGACGAACTCGGCGCCGAATTCGCGCGCGATCTCGTTCAGGCGGTACTCCTTCTCGCCCTTGAAGAGCGCGTGCTCGCCGAGAATGGCGACGCCGCCGCCTTCCGCGAGGAACGCGCGCACGGCATCGACGTCCTCCTTGGGGAAGGGGCACATCGAGGCGCCCGCCTGAAGGACGATGAGGTTGGCGCGCGCGAAGTCCGCATGGCGGAGCGCCGCCCAGTTGCGGGCGTCGGCGCCGCCCGCGGGCGTCACGTAGTTCGCGCCGAAGCGGCCGTCGAAGTAGAACGTGAACTCGTGGGCGATGTCCGTGATCGAGTGGACGCGAGCCGTGGGCGTCTCGGGCGCGGGCGCGGCGGCGGCGGCAAGCAGGCAGGCGGCGATGCACGATGTCATGATGGTTCTCCTTGTCGCGTCATTTCCGGCCGGGCTCGACGGGCGCCGAGATCATGCGGGCGAGCTTCGCGCGCAGAAACGCCGCGCAACCGGGCACCTGCGCCGCGCTCAGCCCGTGCAGGAGCAACGGCCCCCGGTACCCGCAGCCGTGGAGCAGCGCAAGATAGCAATCGTAATCCAGCCGGCCGTGCCCCGCGGGGAGATGGCCGGCATCGCCGTCGCGGTCGAGATCCTTGGCATGCGCGAGCGCGATGTCCTTGCCCAGAAGCGCGAACGCTCGGTCCAGCACCTCGCCCATGCGGGCCAGCTCGCCGGCGTGGAACAGGTTGGCGGCATCGATCGTGACCTTCAGGTGCTGCGATCCGATTGCATCGAGGAGCTTCCGGGCCTTCTCCGCCGAGTCGACCACATTGTTGACCTCCGGCTCGAAGGCCAGGATCACGCCCGCCTGCTTGGCAATCTCGACGGCCTCGCGCATGCACGCCGTCAGGTCCCGCCACGCCTCCGGCGAGCCGTTGTCCGGATGGCGCCGCCACATGTCGCCGCGGTCGCGCGTGCCCGTGCACAGGTGGATCGCGGACGTGCCCAGCTCCCGGCACGCCGCAGCCAGGACTCGCAGCCGCTGCAGGCCCGTTCGCCGGTGCTCCGCGTCGGGATGGCTCATGTTGAACGTGCCCTGGACCGATGCGATCGCGATGCCGCGGGCAGCCGCCTCGCGCCGGGCCCGGGAGGCCAGCTCCGGGGCGATCTCGTCCGGCATCGCCGCCACGCCGGCGCAGTCCAGGCTCAACTGCACGCAGGCCAGCCCGCAGGACTTGACCGCGTCCAGACGCGCCTCCAGCGTCGGGCCGGGGAACGTCCCGAGCAGAACGCCGATCTGCATGACCGCCGCGTCCGGCGCGCCGGAGCGGCCCGCGGCCGGGCGCTGCGGACCGCTCTGCGGGGATTCGGGCGCCGCCGCTACTCCGGCCAGGGCGGCGGTTGCGCCGGCGGCCAGCGCGCCGGCCGTCATGAGCACATCGCGGCGTGTCCGGAAGACGCCGCGTTCGGGAATCGAGTCGGGCATACGGCACCTTTCGTACCCCAGTCTACAGGCAGATCGGCGTTTTCGCCTGTCCCCGCGGGCGATTCTCGAGATCGGAATCGCGATCGCCGCACCGCCGCTCAGAACTGCATCTGCAGTCCCGCGACGAAGCTCGTCCCCGGCCCGTTCACGCCCGAGCCGTGGATGCGGTAGTCCCGGTTCGTGATGTTCTCGACGCCCGCGAAGAGGCGCGTGCGCGCATCCAGGCGCACGCCTCCGCGCAGCGCGAAGATGCAGTATCCCGGCGTGCCGTCGGGCGGGATCCGCGTCGTGTCCCTCTCGTCGTCGGGAGAAAGCCGCTCCTGGCGGAGCGCGATCCGGGCCGTCCCCTCGACCCAGACCTTCCTGTCCTCCGAGTCCCAGCGCAGCCCGACGAGCCACTGCGCCGGCATGAGGCGCGAGATCGGCTTTCGGGACGTCCGCATGGCGTCGCCGTAGGTGTCGACCTCGCCGTCCATCCACGAGAAGGACCCGCGCGCGGTGAAGCCCTCGTAGAAGCTCCAGGAGAGGTCCGCCTCCACGCCGTGGAGATACCCGTCGCCCACGTTGGCCTTCGACACGACGTGCTCGCCGTCCGCCGTCACGTCGCCGGTCCCGTAGCGCATGATCATGTCGTCGATGTCGGTGTAGTAGTACGACACGCCGCCGCCCCACCGCTCCCACCGCCCCTTGACGCCGGCCTCGCAGGCGATGAAGTACTCCGGGTCGAGGTCGGTGGCCGGAACTTCGAACTCGCCGGTCCTGGCGATGTCGAAGCGCGTCAGGTCGGCCAGGTTCGGCGCGCGGAAACCCTGGGAGACGCCCGCGAAGGGCGTGAGGTTGTCGGTCACGCGGTAGAGGATGCGCCCGCTGCCCACGGCGGCATCGAAGCTCTCGTCGAGGTCGTCGTAGTACACGTCATCGATCGGATCGGAGTCGATGCCGCGCGCATTCCCCGATGCGCGGTTGTAGTTGTACCGGGCGCCGGCGATCAGCGTGAACCGTTCCACCGGCTCGTACTCGTCCTGGATGAAGACCCCCACCGAATCGTAGCGGGCGTCGTCGGCCATCGGGCCTCGGGGATACACGCGCCGCACACTTCCGTCGGCGTTCAGGTCTTTCCTGTACGAATCCTCGACCCAGTCGCCGTACCACTCGACGCCGTACGTCCACGTCCCCGCGGGGCTCGGCGAGACCGCCGTCACGTTCGCGCCGCCCGTGTGGTCCTCGAAGCCCTGCAGCTCGTTGACCCCGCTCGCGCGGATCCGGTCCTCGTCCTCGGTCATGAGCTGATAGGAGATCGTCAGCGTCAGCTTCTCGAGCCACTCGGTGTCGGGCAGCGCCTCCGCCCGCACGTAGGCCATGCGTCGCGCGTGATCGATCTCCCGGCGAAGATCGGTGCCGGCCTGGGTGCCGCGCCAGCTCACGCCGTAGATCGTCGTGTGCGTCCGGGGCACGCCGAAGTGATCCGCCGACTGGAAGGCGGAGGCGATCGTCAGCCGGTCGGAGACGTTCCACCTGACCTTGGCGTCGCCCGAGAGCGACTCGTAGCCGGTGTAGTCCTGGCGTCCCGTGTGGGTCCCGCCGCGGAGATCGCCGAAGTCGCGCCAGGTGACGCCGCCCGTGTAACCGACGTTCTCGCCGATCGTGCCGCGGGTCTCTCCGCGGACGAGGTGCGCATCCTCCGCGCTCCCGAAGCGGTAGTACGCGCCGGGGTGGATGCCCGCCGGCATGTCCTCGATCGTCATCGCGTTGACCGTGCCGCCGATCGCGTCGCTGCCCCAGAGGACCGAGGCGGGGCCCTTGACCATCTCGATCCTGCCGATGGCCAGCACATCGACGAGCCCCCAGTACTGGTTCGGACCCTCGCGGAACGTGGCGTTGTTCAGGCGGATCCCGTCGACGAGGAGCAGGGTTCGGAAACCCGTGAAACCGCGAATGTACGGGGATTCCATCCCCTGCGCCGTCTTCTGCAGCGACACGGCGGGCTCTTCGGCGAGCGCCTGGGGCAGCGTGCGCGCCGCGCGTTCGACGCGGATCGCTTCTTCCTCCACCGTCGAGATCGTGTACGGCAGATTCAGGAGGTCTTCCGCCGCCAGCGTTGCGGTAATGACGATCGGTTCGAGCTGGACGGGCTCGCCGGCGCCGAGCGCCGGCGCGATGCACCACACACCCAGGAGCGACAAGCGCCCGGCGATCGGGCGCGAGATGCGTTTCGACGGCATGAGCGGCGTTCCTTGCTGTTGTTGCCCGCACCGGGTTCCCGGACAGCGACCGCCGGCCGCGAACGCACCCCGGCGTCATTCAGAACAAACGCCGGAAACTCGGGAGAGGTTCACCATCGCAGGGGAGCGCGTGCGATTCTCGGGGCTCAGCTCCTCGCCGCCCACCGCGAGAGCCGTTCCGCGCGCTCGCCCGCCGTGAGAATCAGGGCGGCGACGGAGGTGACATAGACGCGCCCGCCGGCCGAGCCCCACCGATCGCGCGGCTCCCAGCTTCCCCGCTCGGCGCCCGCCCGCACCTGGCGCGCGGCCAGTGCGCGCAGCGCATCCTCGGGGACGCGCGCGCCGCGTCCGGGCGGCAGCGCCTCGAGCGCGGCGGTCAGGAAGAAATCGCGGTACAGGTCGCCGCCGTTTTTCCGCGCGACGCCCGCGAGCATGACGGTGTCGAGCAGCCGGGCGCGGACATCCCGCGGCAGCGGCGACGCATCGCGCGCGAGCAGCACGCACAGCGCTCCCATGGGCGCGAGCGTGTCCTCGCCGTACAGGAAGTCGCCGGCGCGGCGGTAGCCCAGCCGCCCGCGCGCGTCGGCAACGCGCGCCAGGTGCGCGAACCCGCCCCGGACCGCATCGTCGAGCCCGGGCCGGCCGAGCGCGCGCGCGAGGACCAGCGCCTGGAGCGGCCAGCACGTGAGCGCCGTGTTGGGCTCCTCGCCCGGGCTGCCGAGATACCCCCAGCCGCCCGCGGGCGATTGCGTCGCGCAGATGTACGCGAGCGCCCGGTCGATCGGCGCGCGAAGGCTCTCCTCGGGCGAGCATCCGAACGACTCGATGAGCGCGACCGCGGCGATCGAGTGGTTGTACGGCGCCGCCGCGAACTCGGGGCCGAACCGGCCATCGGAGCCCTGTGTCGAGAGGAGATACGCACGCGCGCGTTCCCGCGCCGCGCGCGGCGTTGCCGCGTCCCGCCCCTCGGTCGGAGCCGCCTCGGTCGCGTCGTTGAGCAGCGCGAGCAGGGCAAGGCCGGTGAGGGCGATGTCGTACTCCGGCCGCCCGCCCCATCGGCTCGCGCTCCATGCGCCCGAGGGCTCCTGCGCCCGGGCGAGCCACAGAAGGGCATCGGCCGTCGCGCCGGCAGATGCACCCACCGTCGCCGGTGCTGCCGGCGCGGCCGGCGGCGGCGCGGGCTCCGCCGGCGCGTTCGTGCGCCCGGGCACGCGCAGCCACGCCAGGGCTGCCGCCGCGAGCACCAGTGCCGCAACGGCGCCGCTCAGCGCCCGCAACCGGCGGGTTCGTCGCGCGCTTTCCGTCGCCAGCGCGCGCGCGAACGCGGTCATGACGCGCGGAGCAAGATCGATCTCCTCGCACGGTTCGGGCAGGGCCGCGAGGCGGCCGAGGACCTCGGAGGCCCCGCGCACCTCGTCCCGGCAATGCGCGCACTCATCGAGATGCCGGACGAAGCGCGCCGCCGTCTCGGGGAGGAGCTCGCCCTGGATGAAGGCGACGGCATTGGCGCTCATGGCGCACGCGAGCTTCTCCGGCTCTTCCCGCGGATCAAGGTTCCCGCCGCGCATCCAGCACCTCCCGCAGCGCGCGAACCGCGTAGAACGCCCGCGACTTCACCGTGCCGATCGGCACGTCGAGGACGGCCGCGATCTCCGCGTACTTCAGCCCCTGCATCACGCTCAGCACGATCACCTCGCGCAGATGCGCGGGCAGCGCCGCGACCGCCGCCGCCAGGTCCAGGCGCGCGTCGGCCGGCACGGATTCCGCACGAGCGGCGCACGTCTCCGCGTCCAGCGGCCGCACCGCGCGCCGCGCCGCGCGCCTGACCCAGTCGACCCACGAATGCCGGGCCAGCCGCAAGAGGAACACCTTGAACGGCACCGAGTCGCGGTACGTGTCGCGGTACCTGAGAAGCCGCAGGAACGTCTCTTGCGCGCAATCCAGCGCGCTATCGGCATCAACGCCCAGGCGGCGGAAGAAGTTCACGAGCGCGCGCTGATGGCGCTCGGCGAGGGCCGCGAAAGCATCCTGCCGGCCGGCGCGGAAGAGCTGCATCAGCTCGAAATCGGTGCGGGCGTCGAATTCCACGTGAACCTTTCCCCTTCCGGGGACGTTTCTCGAGGATGAAAGGTCCAGTGTACCATACTGCGCGAGGAGTGTACGTGGGGCGAAAACGCCCGGCAGAACCCCAGGGGAGGGTGCGTGTGCGCCCGGCGGCGTTCGCCTCATATGCCGTGTCGCTCGCGGTCCACGGGGCCGTCTTCCCGGCCGCGGTCGATGGCCGTTTCACGGCTCCTCTCGGCCGGCGGACAAGGCGGCGGCGCCTACGAGGTGCGCCTCGGCGCGGTGTGGCGACTATCGCACCGCCCGCCCGAGAGAGTGCTCGCGGCAGTCGCCCCGCCGCCGGATCCGATTCCCGCCGCGCCGGAGGTCGCGCCCGAGATTGCTCCCGAAGGCGCACGAATGCCCGCATGATCTCGATGTTGACCTCGACGTCCCGCCTGCTCCGAAGGACTCTCGAGAGCATCGCGACACCTTGTTCCGTGAAGGCGTACGGAGGATGCCGCCGGCCGCCCCACGGACTTGAGGTAGCAGATTGCGACCTCAAGTTGCCGAACTCCTCTGCCGTCAACCGGAACATGAAGTCCGTCCGGAAACGCGGCGGCGCGCCGAGATGCCTTCCTTGACGGCGCGATCCCGCCCTGCCATGCTGTGGGCATCCGCGGCGCGCTGAGGAGGTGCGTATGGCATTCAAGGGCGAAGTCGTGCTGCACGGCGTCTTCGATCTGGGCGGAACGCTCGACCTGGCCAAGGCGCGCGCGGCCCTCGGGACCGCGCTCGCGTCCGAGACCATCGCAACGCCCCGCGCGCAGCCCGAGTACGTCAACTTCGCGCGCCCGCTGCACCTCGACCTCGGCGCCCTGGGCCTCGAGCTGCGCGCGGAAGACGGCACGCCGCTCGCGGCCTGCGCGCGCCTGTACGAAGCGGGCGCAATCGCGATGATGCTCCGCTTCCGCGTCGAGGAGGACGCGCTCGCGAGCCTCGGGCGCTACCAGCAGCTCGGCGTGTTCGTCCGCGGCGAGAAGAAGAAGCGCACGGAGGTCTTCCGCATCATCGCCGATGCCGTCAGGCGGCTTCTGCCGGGCTCCTACGAGGACGTGTTCGATGTGGACATCGACCCCGAGATGTACACGTCCTACTGCCTGACCGAGGCGCCGGGCGGCGGCGCCGCCCTGCAACGCGATGCGCGCGCGGGCATCGCGGCGCTGCTCACGGGCGAGAGCAGGCCGGAGAAGCTCTCATCGCAGCAGATCGACGAGGTCACGCGCATCGCGTTCTCGTACTACGACGACGACCTCGCCGTCGTGCACTGGGATGCAGCGCTCCTCATCGAGCCGAACGAGGTGTACGAGGATCTGCTGTACGTGTTCGAGGTCTCCAATCTCCAGCTTCTCATGCTCCGGAAGTACGATCGGTACCTCGACATGAGACTTGAGCGCGGCTACGCGGACTTCGAGCGCCTGCACAGGCGGCTGCCGCTGCTCTACGGCCGCCAGCGCGACATGGTGCGCGAGCTCGCCGAGGTCCGCATGGATCTGGCCAAGACGACCGATGAGCTGGAGAACACGGCCAAGTTCTTCGGGGACTGGTACGTGGCGCGGGTCTACATGGGCCTGGCCCAGCGCCTGCACCTCGGGGACTACGACAAGTCCGTCGACGAGAAGCTCGTGACGCTCAACGACCTCTACCAGAGCGTCCTGAGCGAGACGCAGACCCGCCAGAACCTCGTCCTTGAGTGGGCGATCGTGCTCCTGATCCTGTTCGAGGTCGTGATGGCGTTCGTGCGCTGAGGTCCTTCCGGGGACAG
>DHGK01000358.1:0-7422 GCA_002402755.1 Planctomycetes bacterium UBA4800 | reverse complement strand
TTATCCCGCGCCGCTCCCCTCGGCACCCCGCCATTGGGCCCTTCCCTCCGAGACGCCCCAGACGCCGCGCCCGGTGAAGCGCAGCGTGCCATCAACGAAGGCCATCTCCCAGCATCCGTCGCTCAGCGCGCGGTCGTAGGTCGCAAGCCCCTCGAGGAGCTGCGTGTCGGTATACAGGCTCAGGCTCTTGTATCGCGCGGGGGAAGATCGGGCATCCGCGAGGGCGGCGTCCGTTCGCCGCGCGAGCTCGGCGGCCACGGCCTCCCGTCCCTCCTGGATGGCCGAAGTGATGATTCCAGCGACGCGGTGGGCCTTCTCGGGGCCGTTCGCCTGATAGGTCCAACCGATCAGATGGGTCATGATGAGGCTCGGGAACTGGTCGAGGACCGCCCCCACCTGGTCCCCCGCCGGCCCGGGACTCGTGGAGATCGTGAACGGGGGAAGCCCCTCGTCCGATCCCAGCCGCCCCAGCACGAAGGATCCGAACCCGACCAGCGCGCCGGCGTCGAGGATGGCATTGGATCCGATGAACGAGGCATCGAGCACCACCGGCGCGCCGGCGGCGCCCAGCAGACGAGCTCCGCCGCCCACCATCGGCACGGCATGGACAACCTCCGCGACGCCGCCGCCGGCGGCAACCGATGCGGGGAGGGCCTTGACGTGCCGGAGCTGCCCGGCCATGTGCATGGACATGAAGACGGTGGCGATATCGACGGAGGCGGTCCGGCCCCCGAGAATGGCGGGGCAGGTCGTCCTGGTGGCGCAGATATCGGCAAAGGGGCTGACTGCGGCCTTGCCCGCCAACTGGGATTCGCGTAGGCGCGCGCAGGTCACCGTGCTTTCGGCTCCCAGTGACGAGGCGGCAACGGTCGACGAGACGACCCGCGACTCGGCCCCGACCGTGCTGTCGAGGACGACCGAGCGCTCGAGGCGAACGCCGGCTTCGATTCTGCTGTCCTTGACGATCGCGCGATAGAGCCAGGCCCCTTTCTCGACGACGGACGCGCCGGTTATCTGCACGCCTGGCCCCACGTACGCGTCCTCGGAGATCGTCGCTTCCGCCGCCACATGGGTGGGCGAGAGGGTAGGGGCGAGCTCCGCCCGGCTCGCCCCGAACGTCTGCTCGATCGGCGGCTCGGGCGATCGCAGGAGATCGTCCTCGGTCCGCTGTCTCTCGAGCGCATCGGGCGCGATCGCCAGGAGAGCGGCGGGATCCGCAGGGGTCCACGTTCCGCACGCATGCCTCCATGAGACCGGCTCGCACCCCTTGAACTCCCAGAGCCCCGAGGCGAGGTGCGCCGTGAGGATGCGATACGACTCGGCCAGCCATCCTTTCCACCCGCCGTACCGCCGGCCTCCGAGCCCGGCAGCGTCGTACCCTCGCCGATGCGCCCAGAAACGAGTCAACGCCAGCGCGTTCTTCAGGCTGAGGACGACGATCGAGTCGATGTCCGCCGCGGCCGACGGCGCTGCTTCGGCAAGTCTCCGCACCATGGCGATCACCGCGCCCGGCGCGTACGTGAACACCCACCCCGGCCGCCGCTGGCGGAGGCCGTACCCGCCGTTCGATTCTCCCGGCATGATCTGCGCCTGCACGGCGCCGCCCTCCAGGCCGGCCGCCGCAAAAGGCATCACGTAGGTCGCCAAGGCGTCCTCGAGCAGCTCCGCCGCGCCGGCGTGCGGCTGCGGCGACTGGCCGATCACCTTGGTCCACCCGTGCACCCAGCAGCACGGCCCCAGCATGATCGGCTCGTGCGAGAGCAGCGGATCGTGCCAGAGACGGACCGGGGGCCCCAGGGTCCGCAGCACGCCTTCCGGCTGCGGCAGGAGCTTGCCCGAGTTCGTGGACATGATCGTGTTCATGCCGTACCGGCTCACGTGGGGAATCGACACGGTGTCGACCACCGAGAGCCTCCCGAGCCGCTCGTCGAATTCCACGACGTGGAATTCGTTCGAGAAGACGCCCTCGAAGTAACCGCACGCGTCGATGCTCGTATGATGTCCGAGCCATGCCTCGCTTACCTCCGTGGGGCCGCGGACGCTCACGCGATCCTCGGTTCGGATGAGCGTTCCCTTCATCGATCGCAGGGTGTTGCGCGGCCCCACCGTGCTCTCATCGAGCGCGCATTCGGTGCACCGAGAACCCGGGCCCACGGCCGTATTCCGCAGGAGGCTCGACTCGATCGCCGCGCCCTCGCCGATGGCGACCGGCGCGCCGCCGGCGACCCACCGGCCGGCCGCATCGCAGCGGTGCCTCGCCGGCTCCCCTTCCGTGAGCACGATGGAGTCGACCACGACGGCGCCGGCTTCGATGACCGCGTCCCGGCAATAGCTGTTCTCGATGACGGCGCCCCGTCCGATGCGCGTGCGCGGTCCCAGGACCAATGACTGTCCGCACACACGCGCCGTCGGATCTATCTGGCTCATGACGCGCTCCTCGAACCTCGGATCTGAACGCGCGAGGCGGTATGTCTGCATGAAAGCCCGGCCGCGCGACCGTCCCCGGCACACGGCCGGTGCTTCAGGGCGTCATTGTACCATGCGGGCCCCTCGGCCGGATCGAACGCGCGCCGCCTTGAACCTTGTTGTTTCCCCCGGCGCCAGGCACGCCGTCGCGAGGCCGACCGCTACGCCGAGCGGTCTGGGACCCGTCCGGGAGTCCCCGGACGGGCGGCGAAGAGAGGCGCCCCGCCGGTCACCGGCAGGCCGGGCTCTCAAGACACGTGAGGCTGTCCCCGGTCTCGTCCCAGCCGCAGTCGGGAAAAGGTGCGGGGAGGGGCCCCGTGCCGGCGAACACGTGCCTCAGGATCGCAATGGCATCGGCGATGTTCAACCTTCCATCGTCGTTCGCGTCGGCGGCGTCGAGGCAGCTCGGGGCGGTTCCTCGCGCCAGGAGGTAGCTCAGCGTGAAGATGGCGTCGCCGAACTTGACGGCCCCGTCCGCGTCGGCATCGCCGCGGAGAAACGCCGCGGGCATGCCGGCAGGCGCCTCGTACCGGTTGTACCAGATCTCATGGCCGAAATGCGTCATGGTGTTGTCGGGCGCCCAGACGACGAACGGCAGGCCCCGTCCGTCCAGGGAGATCATGGGAAACCCCCCTCTGAACTGCGCCCCATCGTCGATCCTCTCGGGCTCGGACCACTCGACGCCGTCGAAGTGCTGGACATAGGTGTGCCAGAACTCCAGAAACCACCCATCCCCGATGTCATACGCCACCCATATGTTGTCGGGCCCCGCCACGGCGATGTCCTTGTCCCAGGAGGGCCACACCGGGTCGTTGAACGGATCGAGCCTGACGATCGGACCCCAGCGCTGCGCCGCCGCGGCGTACGTGCAGTAGTACACGCGGCCCAAGCCGTCGCCGGGGGGAGAACCCAGGAAACAGCAATGCAGGTTGTCCCGGTCGTCGACGACCAGCCTCGGTCGAGTGCCGTCATGCGGCCCGACGGGTATCAGCGAGTCCGGTGTGAGTCGCTCCTTCTCGCGCCACGCGCTCCCTTCGCGGCGGCTGTAGTACAGCACGCCCTCGTAGGCGAAGGAATCGAAGGTCCACACGACGTGGGGAGTCCCGGCGCCGTCGACCGCGATGTCCGCAAACCACGCCCGTGACCATGTGCCTCCCTGGAGAGGCTCGACGATCTCCGCCGCCTCCCACTCGTTCCGGAGTCGGTCCCAGCGGGCGGCCTTGATGTGGCACAGATACAGGTTCTCGGCCATGCAGAACCATGCGGCCCAGATCTCGCCGCCTCCGATCGCGATCCGGGGATAGGAGCAGTACGCGCACATCGGCGCCGTGTCATCGAGAATGAACGGCCCCGTCCATTCCCGGCGCTGCGGGTTGTACCGAAACGATTTGATCGGACCGGACGTCGGGTGCACCATGAAGAGCTCGTCGTTCGTATCGAAGACGAAATCCAGGTACGTTCCCATGTGGTCGTCCGTATTCGGCACGCATGCCGGCGCCGTCCACGCGGCGCCGTCCCACGCGGACATCTCGAGGCTCTCGTGGCCCGCCCTCACCCTGACCCACATCGCCCACGGGAACCCGTGGTTGTCGGTCACGATGTGGGGCGACGTCATGTGCGGCGCGGCGGGGTCCGCCGGCCGCAGTATGCCGGCGCCGAGCCATCCGGCGAGGGCCCTTTCGGGGGCCGGCATGAAGAGAGTCATCGCCAGCGCGAACGGAAGACCCTGTCGCATGTGCGAGCTTCGTGCCGCGGATGTCTTCATGATTGCTGCTACCGCTGCGTGCGCGGCCGATCACGCCGCCGGCAAGAAACCACGCCGGCACGCCGCTCGTCCGCGCGCGGCGCCGTTCGACTGTCCAGGTTCCAGCGTACCACGGCCTTATCGAGGAATCCAATGTCAAACCATCCGATTAAAATCTGGGGACAGTCACCGATTTCTCGCGGGAAGTCGGTGACTGTCCCCGGACGGGTCCGTTCAGGTAGCGGTCGGCCTCGCGACGGCGTGCCTGGCGCCGGGGGAAACATATTGCCGGAGTGAGCGCATCGTGAAGGGCGGGGCCTGGGCGCCGGCGCGATGTTTGCAGGCGGGGAGGCGGCATGGAAGCCGCCGCCCCCGCCTACAGGCCGCGCCGGGCTCGCCCGCAGCGTTGTTTGACTGCCGAGGAGTATTCGATTATGATCCCGGATGATGACAACGCCAACGAGATCTCCTACGGGCTGTTGAGCTTCTCTTACAGCGAAACCCTGGGACGCGGAAGGTCGCCTGCTGTGTCGGATGCTTTTGCGCAATGGAGGAGTGCACGCGTCTCTGCCGTTTTCGGCGTAGAGGCTCGTGTCGTGGAGCGTGCACTCTGACTTCGACAGAAGTGCGTGCTCCTGTGCGAAGCGTACCTCACTTCCTGGAGAGAGACCTCCAGCATGCAAGAACGAAGTCGAAGTGTGTTCTGGCGAGTCGTGGTTCTCGTGGGGATTCTCATAGGTGCTGGTGTTCTCGTGCTGGTGCTGCGGCTCCTGTGGGGCCCTGACAAGCAAGCCACTGAACCGAGAGCACCCGAGACCGCCCTGTCTGCTCCGCAGAGGAGATCGTCCGTTCGCGATGACACCGTGACACGGTCCGCTGGCAAGAGCGATGCCTTCGGCTGTCGTATTGAAGTGGTGGATGGCTTCGCACAGGATGACGTGGTTCACGGCGCCACCGTTCACGTCTGGAGCGCACAGCGAGTCGCTGAGGAAGTTCTGGAGGGGGAGTCTGGGTTTCTTGTGCCCATCGGTCAAGGCGATCTTGGCACACAGTTGGTTATCGATGTGTCTGCCCCTGGTTTCTCTGTATGTAGAGTTGCAGCGGAGATCCCGCAAGAGCTCTCAGGCCTACATACCGTACGCGTTGTACTGCAGAGGCTGGCGGCGATTGACCTCGTTGTCACCACAACCGGCGAGGACATTGAGGGTTTCAGTGTCACGTTGAGGAAGAGGACAGGCGATGTCGTCGTTAATAGATTCGCGCATGAAGAGGCGGGCATTGTATTTCAAGACAAGATGAAGGGCCCCTACGGTCTGATTGACGGACTCGATCCTCACGTCCCATACTTCCTGCAGATTGAGGCTGAGGACTGTGTGCCCGCGACAGAGTTTCTAGACGCGCTTAGTCCAGGGGAGAGCAGGCGTGTCAGTGTGACATTGGAGCGGGCGTCTTCGCTTGCAGTGAGAGTGATTTCGCACAGAGGGGAACCACAAGACCGGTTCGTCGTCCGTGCAAGGAAGTACATTGCCAGAGATGAGCATACCACGTTCCGGTACGTAGTGGCCACAGGAGAGACCGACGCCTCTGGGCTAGTGCTTCTGTCGGGGTTGTCCAGCGGGACGGTCGTTGTTGAGGCCGAGCGAGCCCTTGACGGAGAGGGTGTGGTTGTGGGAGCGACCGTCGAGATATCTCCTGGGGCCCGTGAGACTGTGACGCTTGTCGTTGCGGCCCATCCGCGGATAGAGATCCAGGTACTTGATCCAAGCGAGAAACCCTGCCCAGGAATCCTGCTCCGTGTGCGAGAGTTTTCCTCAGGGGGGCTATCAGTGATTGCCACTACGGACTCCGAAGGACGAGCGTGGTTCAAGGGACACCGCCCTGGACGAATCTCTGTCTGGGCAATGAACGCTCGCGGAGGGACCCTTTTTCAGGACAGGTTCATTCTCCCTGACGATGAAACCGAAGTCGAGAAGGTCTACCAACTGACTGCCTCACCGGAGACCAGACTTGGCGATATCGTTGTGCACTGTGAGCCGCTCTTCTCTTCCGAGATGCCTGTGCACATCTACATGCTCCACCACGACACCGGTGCGCAAGCGGCCGCCTTGAGGAAGTCCTCGGATGAGAACTGGCCATTCACATTCAGGCAACGTGCCTATGGCGTCTACAGAATCGAGGCGAGAATTGGAGATCGGTGGGCTGTTGAACCCTACGTTGTATTGGATTGCGAGGAGGTCGAGATTCTCTTGGTACCACGCTACTGGGCTCGCGAGGTGGCTGGAAGAGTCACGAGGGAAAACGGCGAGGCCCTCCCGCGCATCCACGTCAATTGTGTCAGGGATGCAGACGTTTCCGTGAGTACATCGAGTACCGTGACTGACGCCGAGGGGCGATTCTCACTCAGGATCCCGGTTATCCCAAACGATGACTGCTTCCTGCGATTCTATGCTGGCATCGCCGAACGTTCTCTGTGCGTTCAATCGGTCGTCTTATCCCTCGACGATATCGTCGCGCTGAAGGGCGAAGCGGTTGTTCTCGCGGTAACCGAAGCTCAGTAATGCGGAATGCTGGTACGTGTGCTGCGGCCCGCGGGCGCCGTTGTCCCTACCGAAAACTCCGTCTGCAGGTGATGGTGGTCCTTGGGCCGTGAAGATGCAATGCGGAGGTGGCGGGGGCCAAGGCGAAGACGCGAGAGAGGCGTGAGGGCGGTGGGAGAGTGGCCCGCTGCGGCGGTTGGAGCGCTTCTTCAACTCGTGGTCAGGTGAGACCGTCCCGTCGGACACCGATTCCGGTGGCGACAAACGAGACCGTTCCGGGGACAGTCACCGATTTCCCGCGGGAAATCGGGCCGCGGTAGGGGCCGCCCTCGCGGGCGGCCCCACGCACGGATCCGGACGAGCGCAGATAGCGCATCCGGATCTTGCCTCGAGTTCTGGCGTCAAATCGCACCTCCGGCGCGTGTCGCGTCGGGCGACCTGACGCACCCGCTCCAGCGCACTTGGCACACCCGTCCGGCTCTGCGTCCGGGGTGTGTTTTGCCGGTTCGGGTTCCTCTCGGCCGGTCCCCTTCCCTCCACGGCCTCCGCCGCCGGTTGCCCGGCTTTGTTCGGCCGCTTCTCGGGTACTATGGGCCCGTCCGACTTCCCAGGGTCGTGCATCATCGGCGTACGGCCTCCGGCCTTCCCGATGCGACCCGGCGTGCCTTCGCCGGG
>DHGK01000090.1:2096-4928 GCA_002402755.1 Planctomycetes bacterium UBA4800 | reverse complement strand
CAACCCCCGTGAACGTCTGCGACGAGAAGGGGCCCGAGCCGTTATTGCGGAGCACGAAGCCGAGGTATTCGATCTTCGGCTCGCGCGAGCTGTGCCAAAAGCCGAACCTGCTCACGTCACAAGGTTCCCGTCCAACACCCAAACATCGCTGCCCAGGTAGACCAGCGTCGCCATGCCAAGGTTCTTCAGCGTGTAGCGGCTGCCCGCCGACTGCACCGTCACGCCGCCGGCCGGAGACACAAGCATCGTCCCCCCGCCGGTCGTGAGAAGGTCGATCTGCGTCCCAGCAGCAAAGGCCACCGTGGCGTTAGCGGGAACCGTCAGGGTCTTCGCCGAAGCATGCGCCATCTGCACGATGTTCGCCGCGTCGCCCAGCACAAGGGTATGCGTGGTCGCGGCATAGGCGTTGATGGTCCTGGTCTTGTTCGACTTCGCGTCGTCCAGCGCGTCGATGTTGTCTTGCAGCGCCGTCTGCGCATCCACAAGGTCTTGCGCCGCCTGTGCAAGCGATGCGTCGACGGTCGACTGATAGGCTGTGAAGGCCGTGTTGTCCGTCTTCTTCGCGAGCCCCTGATCGTAGTCGGCCCGGCGCACCGCGGCCTGCCCCTGGTTGCCCTGCCGGCGCGTGCCGGCGAGTACCTCAAGCTGCTCCTGGAGAACGCGGCTGTTCGCCATTACATGCCCCCAGCCGCCGCGCGCCGCTCAAACCCCGTGATCGTGAACACCGGGCCATCGGCATCAAAGCCACCATCGCGCCTCGGCCTGGCGGTCGGATTGATCTCCACCACATAGCCGCTGCGGCCCAGCGCGTCGTAGATCTTGGCGGCCTCAGGAGTGAGATGCGCGTCGCTCTGGACGGCGCGGCCGGAGCCGAGCGCCCATTCTGTCAGGTTCTCATAAAGCGCCCGCCCGTAGCCCTTTCCGCGGAACGGCTCTTCGACGCCCGCGTTGCGGATGGTCACGGCCTCCGGAGACAGGGCAAAGCGAATGCCGCCGATGTCCGGCGTCGTGCCATCATCGGCTTCAGGATGGCGAAGCGGCCAGACGAACGTGTCGCTCCCTTCCGCATAGGCCCCGGTCCACCCTGGAATGCCCGCCTCTTCGGCGCGCGCCTGCGCCAGTTCGCGGTTCTGCAGTTCGCGCGCGTTCCTGATGTCCGTGTTCGCCGGCATCTCCCATTGGGAGCCAGCGGGAAGGTCTTCGGTCTCCCACGGCGCCATGCCGCGCCGGGCGTTGTGCCCCATGCTGGACCGCTCGGCGATGTTCCGCGTCTCGACGGCGCCCGCCGACCTGTCCGCCACCTCGCGGCGCACCGCGTTGCCCGAGGACCGGACTTCCGCAAACGCGGGCTCGTACTTCGCCCGGATGGCGCCGAACAGGGGCTCGTCTTCCGGCTCCCAGCGGACTTCGCCGCTCAGGCGGTCCCGGCGCCGGCCGAGACGCTGTGCCAACGCGTCCCATTCATCGTCCCGCGCGTCGATCAGCGCTCGCTCGCGGGCGTCGAAGGCTGCCACTTCGGGAAAGCTGTGGACCGGGTTGTCCTTCCCGAACCGCTGCTCGGCAGAGACGCCCCCGGCCCGGCCCGGCGGCGTGAACTCCTCTAGGTCTTGGACCGCCATTTGCGCGCTCGACAGCGTCGTCCCGCGCGCCTCGGGAAGGGTCGTGTCCAATTGCATCGAGCCCGTGGGCTCGCCGAAATTCCGATTGTAACTCGGCCGGCCGAGGTCTGCCCCAAGGTCGGTCGCGTGATAGACTTGCACGCCCTTGAGTTCGGGATAGGCCGCGAACATCTCGGGATGGTCGATCACCTCGCCAAGCGGCTTGGGCGCGCTGGCGCCGCTGCCTACGTCTTCGAAGGTGCCGGGCCGGAACTTCGCCCGGTCATCCGGGATTTCGAAGCGCCACTTCCCATCCTTGCCTTGGAACCAGCCCGTTTCGGTCCACACGTCGCCGCGCGGCGCGCCCTTGGCCGTCATCTCTTCGGCCTGGCGCAGCTTGGCGAGGTTCGCCGTCTTGGCGCCGATGCCGGCGAAAATGGCGGGGGCCATCTTCAGCGGCGGCAGCAGTTCGGACGCGACGTTTAGGCCCGTATTGGCATAGTCGATTGCGGCTTGGCCGTAGTCGCCGCGCTTCAGTGCCTCGGCGCCACGGCCCGAATCCTTCCAGCCACCCGTGAGCCCCGCGCCGGGCAGAAGGTTCGCCGCGACTTCTGCTGCCGGCTTGCCGTACTCCTGCGCATAGTGCCCGACAGCCTCCGGGATAGACTTTACGCCGCGCTGGAGCGCGTCATAGGAGTTCTTCAGATAGCCCCCGAAGCCGGTGTTCCAGAACCCGGAACCATCGGGCGCGCCGGAAATTTCAGCCCGGCTCACGTCGCGCGGTCGTCGCGCCCCATCCTCGCTGAAGGCCGCAAGCACCGGCTCGTTGTCGATCTTGTCGGAGCGGACATAGACCGTATCACCCATGGCCGTCGTCACCGGCCACAGCGGCACACCACCAGCGGTAGGTTCAGCCATCGCGCCCTCACATGGCCTTCAGTTCGTCGACTGTGGTCGCCATCGCAATCTGCGCAATGTCCACGTCGCCGAACGCCTCGATCTCCCAGGTCCGCGCCAGAAAGCCGCTCGGGAGCCGCTTGATGACGTTCGCCTGCGAGATGGTCGCGATCTTCGCGCCATCGGCGTAGACGCCCACGGAAACAGTGCTGGCGCCCGCGCTCGGGATCGGCGTGAGGATGTCCCCTCCCACCGCCGTTGCGCCCACCACGTCGGACCCCAGGTCCCCCGAGATGGAGCCGGCCGCGATCAGCACCTCGTTTGCCGCGGCGATGGC
>DHGK01000090.1:425-2087 GCA_002402755.1 Planctomycetes bacterium UBA4800 | reverse complement strand
AGGATGGCCGCGAAATTCTCCGGCTTGCCGATGACGAAGGCTTTCGAGCGCCAGTATTGCTTGGCCCTCACCCCGCCGGGCGGGTCGAACCGGTAGATGGTCGCGCCCTCCGGCTCCATGAAATAGAGCGCGCCATCTTCGAGGTCATAGTACCATGCGGAGGCGACGACATCGGAGCGGATGAGGAACGACGCCTCTCCGGAGGTGTCCACCAGAAGGGAACCGCTGATGGCCTGGCTGTTGTCGTCCACTGCGGTATAGGAGGCGATCCAGCGCCCCGCGAGCTGGCCGGCGCACATGGTGCCAGGATTGAGCTTGCGCCATTCGTCGGGGCTAAAGAGGTTCGCAGAGATGAGGCCGATGGAGCCTCCGGACTTCACCGCCACAAGGCCCTCATGCGAGGGATAGACGATGGAATATCCGAGGTCCACGACCCCCCGTGCGTTGATGCACGGATAGTTGGCCTCCAGCTTTTCCATCGTCATGCTTTCGGGCGTGGTGCCCGTGACGAAATATGGATGTCCCTCGGTCATGACCACCAGCGACGTGCCAATGGCGCCCAGTGCGACAATCTCGGTGTCCGCCGTGAGCACGTAGTCCTCGGGCCACGCGTGCGGGCGCCACGGCTCGCTGAAATAGAGGTCCTTCCCAACGAAGCCCGCCATGATGCCGTTCGGCATGGCCGTGAGGCCCGCCAGGGTGTCCGGCGGCGGCGTCCAGTTCCGGGAGGGCAGCACTTCTTGGAACGCATCAACGGCGATGCTGTCGACGTAACTGGTGTTCGAAGCCGCCCGCTCGGCGATGAAATAGAGGTCGGTCCCGGTCGATCCGGTCTGGCTCCGATAGATGCGCTGCTTCGTGATGTTGCGCCCCGAAGGGGTGGACGCGAAGCCGGTGAGCGTGATCGTCTCACCGTCCTTCCAGTCCACATCAGCAGACGCAGGGCTCGGCTCCGACTCCTCGCCAAAGTCCGTCACCCACGTGTAGACGTAGATGCGGGTAAAAGTGTCGCCAGTTCCGCCCCCGGAAGAAGAACCGGAGAGCGCCACGGACGGCCCCGCGAGAGCGAGAGGATAGACGGTGCTGCCCACCCTCATCTTGGGCGCGCCATCGCCCGTGTAATAGAGCCGGTCCTGAGCCACAGGACCTTGGGCGAGGTTGACCTGACCCTCAAACCCGAGCCACGTATCGCCGTGGCGGTAGAGCGTGAGATAGGAGCCGGTCGGCGCGGACAGGGACGAGACCGACGACGGCTCGTAATACGGCGAGAGACCCCCGTCATCGAGACGGACGTTGAAGGCCGACTGCGCCGCTGCCGCCGGAAGCAGGCGAGGGATGATGCGGGGCTGTTCGCCGGAAAACCCGGTGATCTTGATGGCCGGCATCAGACGCCCACGTAAATGATGTAGTTGCAGACCACAGCCGGCGGCATGTTGGTGTGCGCCTGCCCGCCACCTTTTGCGGTCTCAGAAACGGTGATCGCCGGATCAGCCGACCCGGTATTCGCGGGAGTACTAATGTCGATGGACCGCCCGGTTCCCGATCCACCCGCGACCGTATATCCAGTCGAAAACGGGATGGTGTGATTGTGCCCGCCCTGATCCGCCGACACATCGTGGACGTGGGCGGGAATCTGCGTCAGGGCGAGCGTGACGTTCTGGG
>DHGK01000090.1:0-347 GCA_002402755.1 Planctomycetes bacterium UBA4800 | reverse complement strand
TTGAAGGTGGTGGAATTATTGCCGACGCCGTGCCGGACCCCCACAAGAGCGAAATAGGCCGAATAGATCGAGCGAGACACTTCCGCCCCGTTGGCCCAGAGGAAGCGGGGCGGCAGTACGGTACCCTCGTATTCCAGGACCGTGCCAATCTGTACCGGGACATAATCGACCACAAATTCCGTTGTGGCAATCTTCTGGCTATTGTCTGATACCGCCGGGGTAGGCGCGGTCGGCGTTCCGGTCAATGCCGGAGAATTCAGGTTTGCTTTCAAGGCAAGCGCGTCGTTCACGTCATCGGCAATGGCAAATTCCGCCAAAGCCGCCGCCGTCAGCCGCGCATCCACGCG
>DHGK01000274.1 GCA_002402755.1 Planctomycetes bacterium UBA4800 | reverse complement strand
GAGAAAACCGTGAACGGTTACGAAAAAAGGGAGCTGCTACGCACAGCTCCCACGTGTCAGGGGTAATGGTGTAGGACTTCTTGCTATCTCCGCGGGCCTCCGTGCTCGATGCACCAGCAGCCGGGCACCCAGACGCGGTAGGTCTCGCGCACCGTGCGGGGCGGCTCCCACACCCGGCACATCCGGCCGGGGCGAACGATCTCCGTCCGCACGTGGCGCCCGACGTGGACGGTCCGGACCTGCGCGGGAATCCATTCCTCGCGCCACTGTCCGGGGATCTCCACGTACCTGACGCGTTCCTCGTAGTGCCCGGGGACCCACACGCGCCGCGGTTCGTGCCCGCGCACATGGCGCGAGCTTCCGAACCCGAAATCCAGGAACGTCCCGGCTCGGCCGAATCCGATCCTGAACGTCAGGTCATCCGCATTGCCCAGCCCCGGCAGACACAGCGCCCCCGCCGTCACGAGCATTCGCATGATCTTGCGCATGGCCACCTCCCGAGCCCTCACGCGCGGGCTCATTGTTTCTTCACCGGATATGACGTACGAGGGGGCCGGCGTATTCAATCGGATTCGGGGGAGGGCCGCCGCGGCGTTCGGGAGCGGGGGGGCTGCGCCGTCACTCCCCGCACGAGGCGGGCGGATCGGCGGGCGGCGCGCCCGATGTGAAGAGGTAGCCCAGGAGGTGAATCGGGTCCGCAATGTTCTTGAGGCCGTCCCCGTTGATGTCGGCCAGCGGCAGGCACCAGGGCGGATCGCCGTTCGCGAAGAGGTAGCCGAGCAGGAAGATCACATCGGCGATGTTGACGCGCGCGTCGCGATTCACATCGCCCCCCAGCACCTGTCCCTCCGGCCTGGGGAGCGCGCCGAGGTCCGAACCGTCAGCGGCGCGGCTGCGGGCCGGCGACTGCGAATCGACGCGCCAGTCGCCGCCGGCGGGGTCGATGAAACGCGGATCGGCCAGCAGGTTGTCTCCCGACGAGGCGATGGCGGCATCTTCGAACAGCGTCCAGGCGACCTGGAGCGCGCCCGCGCCCTGCAGCGCGAACGCGCGCGCGTTGCCCCACACGATGCCGTTCGTGAGATCCGCACGCGCCGCGCCCGCGCCCCACGAACCGACATCGATCCCCAGCGCGTTGCCCGTGCAGGTCATGTGGTCGAGCGCGCACCGCCCGCCCGAACGGACGGCGACGCCCGTCTCCGCCCAGGCCGCGAGCACGTACGCGACCTGGTGATCGGCATCGCCCTGGAACGACAGCGCGCGCCGGCCGATCCCGACCAGGGTGCTCAGGCCTATCACCGACGGCGCGGCGGTGTCGATGCCGTGCCCGGCGATGTCCTGGAAGGCGCACTCCACGACCTTCAGGCTGCCCCCGTTCCGGTGCCGCACGCCGTCCTGGGGCCCGAGCGTCTCGAAACGGCACGCGGTCAGCTCGACCGCCGCGCCGTCGGCACGCACGCCGCCCGCGGACTCGGCGAACAGGCAGCCCATCGCGCGCAGCGTGCCCTGCGCGACCGACACGCACGGCGCGCCCCAGCCGCGGAACGCGCACTGCTCGAGCGTCAGCGTTCCCCCCTGCACGCGGCAGGCGTTCACGGGCAGCGCCGCGGCCGGGTCGGTGGGAAGCCGCGGGCTCATGTTGGTCGTGCCATCGAGGAACTCCGCGCCCCGGATGTACGCGGTGCCGCCCTCGATGACGATCGCCGCATCGGTGCTCCGGAACCCGCGCCGCAAGAGGACGGGCGCGCCCTCCTCGCCCAGGACTCGCAGCTCGCCGCGCACGACGAGCGCGCGCGCCGAGGAGCACAGGCACTCGGCGCCGGCCTCCACCGTCAGCACGACGCCGGCCTCCACCGTCGCGCCGTTGAAGAGGTACGGCCCGCCCAGGGCATCCAGCCTGCGGCTTCCCGTGATGGCGCCCGCGAACTCCGCGGGCGCGCGCCGGAGCACCGCCAGATCGAGCGCGGCCGCCGGCGCGCCCGCCGCGGTCAGCGCCCTGACGGCGATCGATGCGGGAACCTGATCGAGCGCGGCGCGCCACGCGCCCGTCACGACATCGTAGAGGGCGGGCGCGCCGCCGACTTCCACGAAGCTGGTGTCCGCGACCGGGGCGAACCCCTCCAGCAGGATCGATGCGCCGTCGGGGACGAGCAGCGGCGAGTCGCAGCCGCCGGGCGCGCCGGACACAAGGCCCGGAAGGGCGAGCAGCGCCGGGTCGAGCGAGAAATCGCTGCTGCCCGCGTCGTTGTTCAGGCCGATGAGCGCGAGCACGTTCCGACCCGCGCGCGCGTGCGCGACGAAGCCGTCCATGGCGTACGTTGCCGGCGTGCCCTGCTCGTGGCTTCCGGAGGCAACCGCGTCGTGCGCGAGCACGCTTCCCGCCGCGCCCGCGTTCTCGCGCACGATCTCGCGGCCGTTGAGATAGCACACGAAGCCGTCGTCGTAGTTCACCCAGAGCTGCTGCAGCGCAAGGTCCTCCGGGCGGTCGAGCGTGAACTCGCACCGGACGTACACGGTCGTGTAGCTGTACTGCATGTCGGCGAGCACGGTCGCATCGTCGTTGTCGCCGTACCCGAAACCCGCCGGGCCCAGCCTCCATGCGGCGGCGTCGAAATCGAGCGCCGTCCACTCCAGGCCCGGCGCGGGATCCTCCGTGCCCGTGAAGTACCGCCACACGGCGTGGCGGGGAATCGCATCGGCCACGATCGTGCCGGCCGCGAACACGCGCGCGCACGCGCGCAGGCTTTCGGCGAGCTGGGATCGAATGTAGGCGTCGCGCCGCTCCCGGAAGTTCGCGAAGGAGGCGAGCGTCGCGCGCGACACCCATGCCGGCAGGAGGCCCAGCTCGCGCCCGACGCCGTCCGGGCCGAACGACCCGTCGACGAGCTCCCGGAGGTGTCGCCAGAAGCGCGGCGCATGGGCCGGATGCCGCAGGAGCCGCTTCACCGCCGGCAGCTCCGGCCGGAAGAGGCGTTCCTCCGCGACGTTCTCGCGGTAGACGCTGTCCATGTCCCACGGCAGGAGGATGAACTTCCCGTCCGGCGGCCGCGCGTACAGGTAGTAGTCGTCGCCGGCGTCGTTGTAGATGCACGTCTCCTGGTTGGCGAGCACGGTCTGCACCGCCAGGTAGCGGCACCATTGATCGATGTCGGCGACCGCCTCGACGCCCGCCAGGTACCCCTCATCCGGAGCGTTGAGCGCCCTGCACAGGGCGATCAAGTCCGACCAGTCGGCCGCGTCCTCGTTCGTGACCTTGTCGTACGAGCACTCGTAGGGCGCCGAGTCCTCGCCGCGGTAATCGAGGTCCGCAAGCTGCGTGCAGCGCACGCCTCGATACAGGTTTCCGCCATCGTCCCCCGGAAACCAGCGCTCCAGAAAGAACCCGTCGAGACGCTCGACGTTCGCGTACGAGGTCCAGAACCCGTCGTTCATGCCGAACGCCGTGAGCCGCACGTACGGCGCCGGTACTCCCGCGAGGTCGAACGTCGCCATGCCCATGTGCTGCCGCGAGGGCTCCATGGCATTGAAGAACAGGATCCTGCCGTTGGGCCGCGTCTCGTCGTGCGTGAGCTCGACCCGGAAGGAGCGCGGGTCGTAGCTCCGCGCCGAGCTTCCCCGGTAGCGCACGAGCCCGTACTGGCACACGCGCCCGTCCTTGAGGAGCGCGCAGGGCAGAAGCGCGTTCGATCCCGCCGGGCGCGTTCTGAGGGTGCTCAGGTCCTCCTCGGTCATGAGCAGGTACGCGAACCTGCTCGTCACCTGCTCCAGGAACGGCCGCGCGTCGACGCGCAGGAGGAAGTGCTTGTCGGGCGCGCCGCGCGGCCAGACGCCGTCGGCGCCGGTCATGCTCTCCGCGACGCAGTGCCAGACGATCGTGCCGCCGCGGTCGGCGCCGGTGAGCAGTCCGGTCCAGCGTGCGTCGCCGGCCTCCTCGTCGCCGCCCGCACCGTTGTCGGCGAGCGGGACGGTCCGCCAGCTCGAATCGTCGCTGTAACGCCACTTGACGGCCGCGGACTCGACGCCCGCCGGGCACAGCGCCTTCACGGTGAAGCGCACCGCCTGTCCTGGTACGGGGAGCACCGGCTCGTACCCGCAGTCGTAGATCGCGGGCGGAGGGTCCTCCCCCGCCTGGACGCGGCCGCGGCCCGGCGTCCCTCCCGCCGTCTCGGCGACCCACGCGCCCCCGGAATCGGGTTCCAGGCCGGCGTGCCTGAGCTCGAGCGTCATGCCCGCGCCGCAGGTCTCCTCGGGGTAGTCGGGATCCGGCGCGCACGCAGGCCCGTCGGCCTCGCGCGGCCAGCCGCCGTCGTCCGCGTAGTGGAAATCGGCGATCTCCCGGCCGAGCGCATCGGCCAGGACGATTCTCTCGCTCTTGTCGCTGAGTCTCCCGGCGTAGTCGCCGGCCGCGGCGGCGCCGCCGTACAGGGTTGCCGCGCGGGCGGCATCGGGCACGACCAGCAGGTAGCCGCCCGGCTCCAGCACGATGCCGGACGTGAACTCGTACGCGATGCCGCTCTCGAACCGCCAGCCGCTCAGGTCGACCGGCGTCGCGCCGGAGTTGTGAAGCTCGATGAACTCGTCGCGGTCATCGCCGCTCTCGGGGTGGTAGTTGATCTCCGAGATGACGACCTGGCGATGCGGCCGGGCACCGTTCGCCGCGCCGGGCGTCGGCATCGTGAAGTAGCCCCTGCCCCCCGTCGGGTACCGGCCCCAGCTCTCGCCCTCGATGAGGCGGTACTTGAGCTGCGCCGCGTGCCAGAGCTCCGGTCCCCGGACCAGCATGAGGGTGCCCGACCGGGGCAGCGATCCGAGCGAGAAGACCGCGAACCCGCCGCCGCCGATGCGCCCCGAGAGCGGCGTCAGGGCGCGAATGTCCGCGCCGAGCGCAAGCCCGTCGAGCGCGATCTCCTCGGCGGACTCGTTCCGGAGCTCCACCCACGCCCCGCCCCCGGCCTCAGGACCGATCTCGTTGAGCGCGAGCGCCGGCCTCGGCGGAGCGGCGCTCCCCGCGACGCCCGACAGCGCCGCATCGATCACGAAGGTGCTGCTCCCGATGTTCTGGTTGGCGGCAAGGATCGCGAGCACGTTCCGGCCCGCCTGCAGGGCGTCCGGGGAAATACGCCAGACGCACGGCGTCTGCGACTTGTGCGTCGCCGCGGCGACCGCGGTGCGCTCCGGAACGCCGGTCCCCGCGATGAGCACCCGCACGATCTCGCGGCCGTTCAGGTAGGCGGCGAATCCGTCGTCGAAGTCCGCGAGCAGCTCGATCCGCTCGAATGCGCCGGGATCGGCGACGTCGAACGCCGCGCGCGTGAAGACCGTCGTGTACGCATCGCGCATGTCGGCGAGCGCCGTCAGCGTGTAGACGCCGCTGCCGAACCCGATGGGGCTCTCGCCGACCTCCCACCGGCCGTCATCGTAGCCGGGCTCGATCCACTCGCCGGGGGCTCCGGGCGGCGCCGACTCGCCGCGCCAGAACCGCCACGGCGCGTTGCGCCCGATCAGCGCCGCGCCGGGAACGGCCGCCGAGTTGCGCCTGCCGGGCGTGCCGCCGGCAACCAGGCTCGAGGCCCAGTTCGCGGGATCGTCGTTGTCCTCGTTCGCATCGCGCAGCTCGAGCGTCGCGCCGCCGCCGTCGGCGCGATCGGGCCAGGGCCGCGCGTCGCTGTAGAAGACCGAGTCGATCACGGCCGCGCGGGCGTTGCACAGGGTGACGCGCTCGCCGCCCTTCGCGAGGTGCAATTCGAACTCGCCGAGCCAGGGGACGTCCGGCCACACGGCCGCGCAGGCCGCGCGGTTGCGGCACAGGGCGAGGAAGCCGCCGCCCGGGAGCACCGTCCCGGCCGGGAACGTGAAGCGGATGCCCCGCGCGAACGACCAGCCGCTCAGGTCGACCGCCTGCGCATCGCGGTTGCAGAGCTCGAGCCATGCCAGCTCGGCCGGCGCGAATCCCGCGCCGTGGACGGCATGGTAGTTGATCTCGTTGATGACGATGCCGAGGTCGCCGCCCGCCGCGCGTCCGAGCGCCAGACAAACCGCGACGCCGGCGACGACGTTCCGCGCGCTCACACCCGGATCCTCGCTGCATGCGCCTGAGGGATCAATTGTATCGCCGGACGCGCGCGGCGGCCACGACGCGGCGCCCGGAGCATCATTTCTTGAGGAAGGTCTCGATCAGGCGCTTGAACCGCTCGCCGTCGGCGCCGGTGCCGACGATCGAGCCGTAGTGCATCGGCACGCCCTCCTTGGCGCCGACGACCTTGACCACCACGGCGGCCTCCTCCGCGTTCATGGTATAGGTGCCGCCGACCGGCAGCACGGCGATGTCCGCGCGCAAACCCTTCATCTCCGGGATCAGGTCCGTGTCGCCGGCGAAGTAGATCGTCTTCCCGCCGACCTCGACCAGGAACCCCAGGCCGCCGGCCTCGCGGGGATGGAACGGCTTGTCGGTGTTGTACGCGGGCACCGCCGTGATCTTCACCTTGTCGATCTGGACCTGGCCGCCCGCCTGCAGGATGTGCACGTGGCTCGTCACGCGCCTGAGCACCCCCTGCGTCTGCGGCGGCCCGACCAGGTGCGTGCGCTTCGCCGCCACCTTCCGGAGGTCCTCCAGCGAGCAGTGATCGAAATGCTCGTGCGAGACGCACACGATGTCGGCCTTCGCCCGCTCCTTGATGTCGTACGGATCGAAGAAGATGATCGTGTCGTCGGCGTCGACCCTCACCGTCGCGTGTCCGAGCCAGCGGATCATGTCGTGTCCTCCCCGGCGCGGGCGCCCCCGCGGGGACGCGCCGCATCGAGCGGCCGCCCGCGCCGGGCTCTATGGTACCGCATCCGGACGCCGTCGGTCACGCGCGCGCGCGCCGCGCGGCCCGTCCGCCCTTGCCCACCTTCCGATCACGACTTACACTTGTCGTTCGCTGCCGGCGCGGCGCGGGGCCCGGAACGCGCCCGACGCGCGGCGCGGAGCACCGAGGCGCGCGCAGTCGCCCGGCACAAGGAGGCATCATGCGCACCGTACTCCCGGCGTCCGGCATCGTTCTGGCATTGGCCGCGGGCTGCATCACGTCCGATGTCACGGGGCGGCGGCAGCTCATGCTCGTCTCCCAGGATCAGGAGATCCAGCTCGGCGCCCAGGCGTGGCAGGAGACGCTGAGCGGCGCCAAGCTCGTCGCCTCGGGGCCGGTCGCGGAGCGCGTGCGGCGCGTGGGCGGCGCCATCGCCGCCGTGACCGGGAAGGACTACCAGTGGGAATTCGCGCTCGTGGATGACCCCCAGACCGTGAACGCGTTCTGCCTGCCGGGCGGCAAGGTCGCCGTGTACAGCGGCATTCTCTCCCTGATGCGCGACGACAACGAGCTCGCGGTCGTGATCGGCCACGAGATCGCGCACGCCACGTGCCGCCACGGCGGGGAGCGCATCAGCCAGAACGTCGTCGTCCAGCTCGGGCTCCAGGTGGCGGACCTCTTCGTCGCCAACCGCAGCGACGAGGTACGCGCGTGGACCAACGGGGCGCTCGGCATGGGAGCCTCGCTCGGGGTGCTCCTGCCCTACAGCCGCGACCACGAGTACGAGGCCGACGAGTGGGGGCTCAGGTACATGCACAAGGCGGGCTACAACCCGAACGCGGCCGAGTCCTTCTGGGGCACGATGCTGAAGCTGAGCGAGGGCAAGGAGCCGCCGGAGTTCACATCGACGCATCCCGCGACGGCCAACCGGATCGAGCGCATGCAGGCGCTCGCAGCGGAGCTCACGACACCATGACGCTGGACAAGTTCTTCAATCCTTCCTCCGTCGCGGTGATCGGCGCCAGCCGGCAGAAGGGAAAGGTCGGCTTCGACATCCTCGACAACCTGATCGCCGGGGGGTTCGCGGGCGACATCTACCCGGTCAACCCCAAGGCCGAGGAAGTCCTCGGCCTGAAGTGCTACCCCGACATCGCCTCGCTTCCCAAGGCGCCCGACCTGGCCGTGATCGTGCTCCCGGCGCCGTACGTGCCGGATGCGATCAGCGCCCTCGGCGAGAAGGGCACGCAGGCCGCGATCGTCATCTCCGCCGGCTTCAAGGAGACCGGCCCCGAGGGCCTGGCGCTCGAGGAGCGGACGGCCGGCCGCGCGCGCGCCGCGGGCGTGCGCATGCTCGGCCCCAACTGCCTCGGCATCGCGAGCACGGCCGCCAAGCTCAACGCCAGCTTCGGCGCCATGCCGCTCCCGGGGTCGATCGGCCTTCTCTCGCAGTCGGGCGCGCTCATCACCGGCGTCCTCGACACGGCCGAGGCCCAGATGATCGGCTTCTCGGCCGTCTTCAGCATCGGCAACAAGGCCGACATCGACGAGGAGGAGGTCATCCGCGCGCTCGCCGACCACGACGGCACCAAGGTGATCGCCGGCTACCTGGAGAACATCATCCAGGGCGAGAAGTTCATCCGCACGGCCGAGCAGGTCGTGCCCCACAAGCCCCTGATCATCGTCAAGGCCGGCAGCACCAGGGCCGGCGCCCAGGCGGCATCCTCGCACACCGGGTCGCTCGCCGGCACGGAGGCGGCCTACCAGTGCGCCTTCCGGCGCAGCGGCGTCATCCGCGCCAATTCCATCGAGCACCTCTTCGACATGGCGATGCTGTTTGCCGAGCAGCCGCTGCCCGCGGGCGACCGCTTCGCCGTCATCACCAACGCCGGCGGCCCCGGCATCATGGCCGCCGACGCCTGCGAGAGCATGGGCCTGACGTTCGCCAGGCTCGCGCCCGAGACCGAGGCCGCGCTCAAGGCGCTGCTGCCCCCGGCCGCGAACATCCACAATCCGATCGATGTGCTCGGCGACAGCCCCGCCGACCGCTACGCGCAAAGCCTCGCGATCGTGCTCAAGGACCCGGGCGTCGACATCGTGCTCGTGCTCCTGACGCCGCAGGCCATGACCGACGCCGTGGGCACGGCGCAGGCCATCGCGGAGCAGGCGCGCGGCTGCGGCAAGCCCGTGATGGCCTGCTTCGTCGGCTACAGCAAGGTGCAGGACGGCATCGCGGTGCTCAGGCAGCACCGCATCCCGGTCTACCGCGAGCCCGCCCGCGCGCTGGCCGCCGTCAAGGCCGCGTGCGACTACGTCGAGTTCTGCGTCCGGCCGCCGCGCGTCGTGCGCCGCTTTGCGATCAACCGCGGCCGCGTGGAGAAGATCATCCGGCGCCATCGCCGCATGGGCCTGCGCCTCATCGGCGAGCAGGATGCCAAGGACATCCTCCAGGCCTACGGCGTCTACACCGCGGCGGGCGATACGGCCCACACGACCCAGGACGCCGTCAGGATCGCCAACCGCATCGGCTATCCCGTGGTCATGAAGATCGCCTCGCCGGACATCTCCCACAAGTCCGACGTGGGCGGCGTCAAGATCGGCCTCAGGAACGCCCAGGAGGTCGAGGATGCCTTCGAGCTCATGATGCTCAGGGTCGGGCAGCGCGCGCCGGAGGCGCGCCTGGACGGCGTGGTCGTCCAGGAGATGGTCGTCGGCGGCAAGGAGGTCATCATCGGCATGACCCGCGACGCCCAGTTCGGCCCGCTGCTCATGTTCGGCCTGGGCGGCATCTACGTCGAGTTCATCAAGGACATCGCGTTCGAGCTGGCCCCCCTGACCGACGAGGAGGCCACGAACCTCATCACCTCGACCAAGACCTACGCGCTGCTCCGCGGCGTGCGGGGCGAGGAGGCGACCGATGTCGAGCAGATCGCCGAGTGTCTCCTGCGCATCTCGCAGCTCGTGATCGATTTCCCCGAGATCGCCGAACTGGACATCAATCCCCTCAAGGTGCGCCAGCTCGGCCAGGCGGCCGTTGCCATCGACGCGCGCATCGGCCTGGCCCGCGCCGAGGAATGACCGCGGGCGCCCCCGGGCGCCCGCGGCAAGGAGCATGACGCCAATGGCATCCTCCGACACGTGGAAGACCCGCTGGAAGGACAAGATCCTCGCGCCCGACGCGGCCGTTGCCCGCATCAACAGCGGCGACACGGTCTTCGTCGGCACCGGCGCCGCGCAGCCCCAGACGCTCTGCGAGGCGCTGGCCGCCCGCGCCGGCCAGGTCCACGACGTGGAGATCTATCACCTCCTGACCCTCGGCGCGGCGCCGTACATCGGCGAGGACAAGCGCAACAGCTTCCGCGTCAACGCCTTCTTCATCGCCGCCAACGTGCGCGACGCCGTGCAGCAGGGGCTCGCCGACTACACCCCGATCTTCCTGTCGGACATCCCGGCCGAGTTCTCAAGCGGCCGCATCGCGCTCGACGTCGCGCTGATCCAGACGAGCCCGCCCGACGAGAACGGCTTCATGACGTTCGGCGTCTCGATCGACATCGTCAAGGCCGCGGCCGAGAACGCGCGCGTCGTCATCGCCGAGGTCAACGATCAGATGCCGCGGGTTCTGGGCGACACCCTGATCCACGTGAACGAGGTCGACGCGCTCGTCCCCATCTCCCGCGCGCTCCCCGAGTACCGCATGCCGGAGCCCGATGACCGCATTCGCAAGATCGCCGGCTACCTCGCCGACCTCATCGACAACGGCAGCACGGTGCAGATCGGCATCGGACGGATCCCGCAGGCCGTGGTCGAGCACCTGGCCCACAAGCGCAACCTGGGCATCCACACCGAGATGTTCACGGACAGCATCATGGGCCTCATCAAGAGCGGCGCCGTGACCTGCACGCAGAAGACGATCAACCGCGGCAAGGTCGTCGCGACCTTCTGCATGGGCACGCGCGAGCTGTACGAGTTCGTCGACAACAACCCCTTCCTGGAGTTCTATCCCACCGAGTACGTCAACGACCCGTTCGTGATCGCGCAGCACATGGACATGGTGTCGATCAACGTGGCGCTCGAGGTCGACCTGACCGGCCAGGTCTGCGCCGACTCGCTCGGCCACAAGTTCTACTCGGGCTTCGGCGGCCAGGTGGACTTCACCCGCGGCGCCGCCAGGGCCAAGAACGGCAAGCCGATCATCGCCATGCCGTCGACGGCCAAGAACGACACGGTCTCCCGCATCGTGCCCCTGCTCTCGCCCGGCGCGGGCGTGACGATCACGCGCGCCGACGTCTACTACGTCGTCACGGAGTACGGCGTCGCGTACCTGCACGGCAAGAGCGTCCAGGAGCGCGCGCTCGCGCTCGTCAACATCGCGCACCCCAAGTTTCGCAGCGAGCTCCTCAAGGAAGCCAAGCGCTACCGCTACGTGCGCGAGGAGCAGGCGGAGATCGTCACGAGCGAGTCCTTCGCGCAGGAGGGCCTCGAGCACCGCGCGACGCTCCACGACGGCACCGAGATCCTCTTCCGGCCGATCAAGTCCACGGACGACCGCGCGCTCAGGGACATGCTGTACTCGCTCTCGCCGGAGAGCATCTACTACCGCTTCTTCCAGCCGCTCAAGCAGTTCTCGTTCGCGTACCGGCAGAAGCTCGTCAACGTCAACTTCAGGGACGAGCTGCCGATCGTCGGCTGCGTGGCGCGGCCGGGGGGCGAGGAGATCGTCGCCGCGGGCCGCTACATCCGCGAACCGGGGCGCAACCTCGCCGAGATCGCGTTCCTGGTCCAGGACGAGTGGCAGAACAAGGGCATGGGCACGCATCTCCTCCAGTTCCTCGCGCGCTGCGCGCGCAAGAGCGGCATCACCCAGTTCCGCGCGAGCGTGCTCAGGGACAACAAGGCCATGCTCAACGTCTTTCACTCCAGCGGCTTCAACGTGCACATCAAGCTCGAAGAGGATGTCTACAGCCTGACGATGGACATCGGCAAGTGAGGCCGGGCAGCGCGCGCGCGGCGGGCGCGCGGCATTCGCAGGAGGGCGATGCGTGAAGCGAGGCGCGTTCGTCTACGTGTCGGAAGCCGGCGCGTTCAGCTACGGCCCCGACCATCCCTTCGACCCGCAGCGCGCGGTGCGCACCTACGAGCTGTGCGACCGCTACAGCCTGCTCGGCCCCGACGACGTCGTCGTGCTCCGGCCGGCGCCGGTCACGGACGCCGACCTCGCGCTCGCCCACACGCCGGCGTACCTCGATGCGCTGCGGCGGGCGGACGAGGGCGTCGCGCCCGAGGACGCGGCCGACTGGGGGCTCGACACGCCCGACTGCCCCGTGTTTCGCGGCGTCTACCGGCACGCCGTCCTGGCCGCGGGCGCATCGATTGCGGCGTTCGACGCGGTCGCCGGCGGCGTCGCGCGCTGCGCGTTCAATCCCTCGGGCGGGTTCCACCACGCCTTCTCGGACCGCGCCGAGGGCTTCTGTTACATCAACGATCTGGTCATCGTGCTCGCCAAGCTCAGGCAGGCCGGAAAGCGACCCGCGTTCGTCGACATCGATGCGCACCAGCCCAACGGCGTCATCTCCCCGTTCTACGCCGACCCGAACGTCCTCTGCATCACGCTCCACGAGACGCCCCGGACGCTCTATCCGTTCAAGGGCTGGTGCGAGGAGCTCGGCGAGGGCGAAGGCCGCGGCTACACGGTGAACCTGCCGCTCGAGCCCGGCGCCGACGACGAGGTCTTCACGCGCCTCTTCACGCGCATCGTTCCCGCCGCGCTCGACCGGTTCCGGCCGGACTGCATCGTTCTTGAGGCCGGCATGGACATGCTCAAGACCGACCCGCTCGCCCACCTCGGCCTCTCGTCGAACGCGCTGGTCGGCGCCGTGCGGCTGCTGGCGGGCCGCGGCCTCCCCGTGATCGCGACCGGCGGGGGCGGGTACGACATCCGCAACACGGTCCGGGGCTGGACCCGCGTCTGGGCGGCGCTCATCGGGCGGGAGCCCGCCGACATCTTCGCCGGCGTCGTGGGCGGCATGATGTTCGGTCCGGAGGCGGAGGCGGGCTCGCTTGTCGACCCGCCGGTCATCATGGACGGCGAGCGCAAGCGCCTGGCCGAGGAGGAAGCCGAGCGCGTGGGCGCGTTCGTCGAGAAGGAAGTGCTGCCGCTCATCGAGGGCCCGCGGTAACGGTTCACAGGGCATCCCGAACACGCGAATCTCCGCCTTCAGTACATCACATTCCGGCCTCCTTCGTGGTGCTCTTTCTGATTCACCACAGAGAAGACAGAGGGCACAGAGAACGGAACGTGAGACGTTACGCGGCGCCGTGTCACGTGCGGCGTTCTTTCTCCGTTTTCTTCTCCGTGCTCTCTGCGCCTCTGTGGTTTCCTTTCCGTCAGATGC
>DHGK01000128.1 GCA_002402755.1 Planctomycetes bacterium UBA4800 | reverse complement strand
GAGACGCCCGTCCCGCGCCTTCTTGCGGCGCTGCGGAAGGGCGTCGATCCGGAAGGGTACGGCCCGATCCTCCGGAACTGCGCCGATGCCGGCATCCGGAGCTACGTCTACCTCATGTTCGGGTTGCCGGGGCAGACGGCCGATGACTGCGAAGCGGCGCTCGACCTCGTTGCGTCGGAACCGATCGATTTTCTCAACGCATCGATCTTCCGCCTGCCGCCCGGCGCCGCGATGCGCGCGGACCCCGGGGCGTGGGCCATCGATGCCTTCACGGAGGACCGCGGGACGAGCCTCTACCACGCGTGGGCCGCCGGCGGCATGGACCTCCGGCAGGTCAGGCGCTGGCTCGCGCAGCGCCTGAAGCGCCATCCGCGCGCGCGGGCGGCGCTCGCGCGCACGCCGCCCTACTTCAAGTCCAGCCACGCGGTCTTCTTCTGAAGGCCGGCGGGACCGCCGCGGGAGGACCTACGCGTGGTTCCGGAGCTTGAGATCGATGGGGTGGGGGTGGAGGTACCACTGCGCCGCGAGGTACGGCTCGCCGTACATGCGCACGCAGTGATTGATCAACGTCACGGGCACGATGAGCGGCACGTAGCCGCGGTGGTAGTTGCCGATGACCTCGAGAAGCTCGGCCTTCTCGCCCGCCGCCAGCACCTTCTTGAAGTACCCCATGGCGTGCTGGAGCACGTTGACGTGCTTTCGCACGGTCGCCTTGCGCGCGAGCGTGCGGGCGAAGAGCTCGATGTAGCGGTCGTAGGCCTCCTTGAGCGGCAGGTCCTTGATTCGTCCGAGCAGGGCGCCCATCTCCCGGGCAAGCGCCGGGTCGTGCGCCATCAAGAGCAGCTTGTGGCGGGCGTGGAAGTCGATGAGAGCGCCGCGCGTCCTGCCCTGTGCGGCGAGGTCGCGCCAGCGCCGCATGGCGAAGATGCGCTCGATGAAGTTCTCGCGCAGCTCGGCGTCGTTCAGGCGGCCCTCCTCCTCGACCGGGAGCAGCGGGAAATGCGCCATGAAGGCCGCGGCCCACAGGCCGACGCCCTTGCGCGCGGGGATGCCGTTCCGGTCGTAGACCTTGACGCGCTCCATGCCGCTGCTCGGCGAGTTCGCCTTGAAGATGAAGCCGCAGAGGTCCTCGGCCTCGAGCGCGGCGAGGCGCGTCTTCGCCCATGTGTGCATGCGGTCGGTCATGTCGATGCCGGTCTTGATGGTCACCAGGCGGACGCCCTCCGGCGCGGCCGCGAGGTGCATGGGCTCGCGCGGCACGGGGAGCCCGCACTCGACCTCGGGGCAGACGGGCACGTACCGGACGTGCTTCCCGAGCTCATCCCGGAGGTACCGGTCGAGCTTGTGCTGCCCGTCGTACCTGACCTTCTCGCCGAGAAGGCACGCGCTTATGCCGAGCGTGATCTTCGTGTCCATCCGAGAGCCTCCTTCGCCGGGGGCGCCGGCGGTGTCACGTTCTTCGTACGAACCAGTCCGCGTAGCTCCGGACATCCCGGCCGTTCAGGACGTGGACGAGCCTGAGCTGCCTGAGCGTCTGGCCGCTGAAGCGCGAGGCCGGCAGGTGCACGAGATGCTTGCCGAACATTCGCGCGACGCGGCGCCACACCGCCGTGGGGGGGACCGGGCTCAGGAAGGCGATGCGGCGGTGGCGGCTGTACAGGCACGCGGCCGCGATGAGGCGCTCCTCGAGCGTGTCGGCGAAGTCCAGATGCGCATCGGACCATATGTCCGGCATGATGCGCGGCGGGTAGATGAGGAGGACGCCGCCGTACTGCGCGCGGCCGATGCCGGGGCCGACCATGTCGTCCAGGTAGTTCGTTGCGTAGAGGATGAGCGTCGACTCCTCGGCGTACTCCGGGTACCACGTCGTGCGCCAGGGGTACTTGCGCGGGTCGGCCGGCGTGTCGAAGAGCATCACGACGCAGTCAAGGTCGCCGCGGGCCGGCGGGTTGATCTTGACGTAGATGTCGCCGCTCCAGAAATGCCTGACCGTCTCGCGGATGTCCAGGCCGTCCTTGAGGCTCGTCGTGAACTTCTCGCTGCGGGCGAGGTCCAGGCCGAGGAGCGTCCTGGTCTGCTCGACGACGTGGCTCCGAAAGCGCTCGATGGCCTTGTCCTCCGGGATGAACGAGCACATCGTGTGGGGGTCCCAGAGAATTCGCCACTTGCGCCGGTCGATGGCGGGCGGCCGCGGCGTGAGCTCGAGCGTGCGCCAGGGCAGTGCGGGCCCCGGCAGCCGGCTCACGGCGCCGACGATCCGCCGGTCGGGAAGCCGCGCCTTGTCGATCCCGAACTCCAGGTCGGGGTACTCGAGCGCGCGCTGGTAGGGATACGTGCGCGAGGTCTCGACGAGCTGGAGCGCGAAGGAATCGCCGGCCGTCTGCTTGGCCGCCACGGCGAGCGTGTACAGGTCCGGCGTCAGTCGATGCGCGATGAGGCTCAGGTTGCGCACGTACTTGAGGTACAGGCCCAGCGCGTGCGGGCTCAGGTCGGCGCCGAGCGTCGTGTGGCGCGCCTGGTAGCGGCGGCGCGTCTCGAGCAGCATGTCCTTGACGCCGTCGATCGCGAGGTTCTCGTCGTCCTCGAGCTCCGCGCGCGCGCGCTCGTACAGGCCGGTGATGTAGGGAATCTCGCCCAGGACGAAGAACAGCGTCTGCCCGCTCACGCGGAAGATGCGCGTGGGCTCGACGAGGTCGCCCTCGGCCGGCTGCGCGCGCGGATCGAGGTACGCGCGGCGGAGCCACGGCCACTCGAGGAGCGAGCACACGCAGAGAATCGAGCCGAAGCGCGCCTCGAGGCGCCTGAGCGCGGCCGCCATCGTGCGCACGCGGTCCTGCGCCTGGCCCTCGGGAAGGGGCGGCACGGCGGGCAGGCAGGCGGCGGCGAAGCGCGCGAGCGGCACGCGCTTGAGCGCGTAGGCATCGGGGAAGAGCGTGCCGTAGGCCTCGTACGAATCGGTCTCCAGGTCGATGAACGCCCGCGGGATGCGCTCCTCCTGCGCGATCCTGAGCGCCGCGATCACCGCCTGGCAGGGATCGATGGGCACGAAGCTGATCGTCCCCTCGGCGCCGCCGCGCTCGCGATCGGCGGACCAGGCCGTCGATTCCTGGGTCACGACGGTGATCGCCGGGAGGCGCGCGATGGCGGCCTCGACATCGCGCTGAAAGGACGGGGGCAGCGGCACGGCGAGGCAGTCGAAGCGCTCATCGAGCATGAGGCGCCTGACCTCGAGCGCGAAGTCCCCGCTTCCGTGCACGACCGGCGCGACCGCGATGCGCGGGCTCAGGCGCAGAACGGGATCAATCATCGTCTCTGGGGCGCTCGGCGCGCCCATCGCCGTCCGGATCATCGGGGCCGGGAGGCTCGTCGGCATCCGGGTTGAGCGGGTCGTCGGGCCTGAGAAAGAAGTCGCCCAGGCCGAGCGGCGGCACCTCGCTGCCGAGGTTGCGCTGCCGCGCCTCGGACAGGGCCTTGAGGTCGAGCGCATCCTCGCCCAGGCAGCGCTCGACGGCTTCTCGCCACACCTTGTCCTCGGCGAGCGGGTGGCCCTTGCGCTGGGCAAGGCGCTTGACCGCGTACTTGAGGATGTTCATGCCGTCGCGCGGCGAGAAATCGAGGCGCAGCGCGTGCGCCTGCTGCAGGAAGTCGACCGTGAGGTCGAGGATCTGCCCCGCGGCGAACGGCAGGTGGTACTTGAGGATCGCCATCTCGTCGGCGCGCTCGGGAAAGCCGATCTTGAGCGTGGGCTGCAGGCGGCTCAGGATGTAGTCCGGGATCTCGTACGTCGCGTCGTCCTCGTTCATGGTCACGGCGCAGCGGAAGTCCGGGTGCGCGCGCACCGTGATGCCCGCGATGATCGACTCGACGAAGCGGCGGTGGTCGAGCAGCGGCGCCAGGCTCGCCCACGACTTCTCGTTCATACGGTTGCCTTCGTCCAGCACGCAGGCGCCGCCGCGGATCATCGCGGTGACGAGCGGCGATGCGTGGTACGCGATCGTGCCCTTCTCGGCCAGGACCGGCGTCACGAGCAGGTCCTCGGGACGCGTGTCCGCGGTGCACTGGTAGATGTAGACCTCCTGCTTCCTGAGGGCGCCCGCGGCCGTGGCGAGCGTCGTCTTGCCGATGCCGGGGACGCCCAGAACTCGCGGCGTGAGCGGCAGGTCGTCCTTGTCGGTGACGAGCCAGCAGGCGAGGAGCTGCGTCAGGACCTCCTCCTGCCCGATCCACTGTCCCGTGAAGGGCTGCGGGTGCGCGAGCGCGAGCGTCACGCCCTGGATGGCGACGGTCTGGGCCGCGCCGCCCGCGGCGGCCGGCGCCGCGGCGCGCGCCGGCGAGGTCGGCTTAGAACTCTGCATTGCGGGGTGTCCTCGGAAAGGGAATCGCGTCGCGGATGTTCTGCATGCCGCTCGCAAACTGGACCAGGCGCTCGAACCCGAGGCCGAACCCGGCGTGCGGCACGGAGCCGAATCGGCGCAGGTCGCAGTACCAGGCGTAGTC
>DHGK01000350.1 GCA_002402755.1 Planctomycetes bacterium UBA4800 | reverse complement strand
TCCGTCAGTTGAGACGTGTCTGTACGCCCGAATACGGCGAGAGAACCGTGAACGGTTACGCCGCACGGCGCCTTTACACTCCTGCCCCGGTCTGGTATCCTCCGGCGCTATGGAATGGCAGCGCCTCATCCGTTCGATCCCCGACTGGCCCCGTCCGGGCATCCTGTTCCGCGACATCACGCCGCTCCTCGGGGACGCCGCCGCGTTCGCCCAGGTCATCGATGCCCTCGCCGCCGCCGTGCGGCCGTGGCGGCCCACCCACGTCGTGGCGATCGAGGCCCGGGGGTTCATCTTCGGCGCCGCGCTCGCGCCCGCCCTCCGGCTCGGGTTCGTCCCGGTCCGCAAGAAGGGCAAGCTCCCCGCCGCCACCGTCGAGGAGGACTACGCGCTCGAGTACGGCGCCGACCGCATCGCGATGCACGCCGACGCCCTCGGGCCGGGCACGCGGCCGGTGCTCGTCGATGACCTGCTGGCGACCGGCGGCACGGCCGCGGCGTGCGACCGGCTCGTGCGCAAGGTCGGCGCCGAGCTTGCCGGCGCCGCGTTCGTGATCGAGCTCGCCGCCCTCGATGGCCGCCGCGCGCTTCGCGCCGGCCTGCCCGTCGCGACGCTCCTGTCGGTGTAGCGCCGCGGGCGCGCCCGGCGTCACCTCGGCGCTTCGAACCGCGACTGCAGGCTCAGCCTCCCGGAGCCGCAGATGAGGAGAATCAGCGTCAGGCACAGGAGCACGAGATACTCCTCGGCCTCCGAGCCGTTCGCCGAGACCAGGGGCTCGCCCGCGAGCAGCTTGCGCACGAGCGTGGTCGCGAAGTAGATCAGCACGGGAAACAGCGCCATGCGAACGAAGAGGCCCGTCACGAGCAGGAGTCCGATGAAGAGCTCCGAGGACCCGACCACCACGCGCGCGGCATCGCTCGCCAGGATGCCCTCGGTCAGGGGAACCTTCGCGGCCTTGTCGGCAAGCCGGACCGCCCCGTGGATGATCAGGACGCCCGCGAGCGTCAGGCGCAGCAGGAGGATGGCCCACGGCACCATTTTCTGTCCCGAATCCTGGACCATACGCGCTCCTTTCGGGTCGGCGCCGGGGCCGGCACGCGCGCCGGCCCCGCGACCCGGGGAGGATTCTATCGCCGAACGTCCCCCGGGCGCAATGGACAAGGCAGCGCAATGATCTACAATTGCCCCCCGCCATGCGGAGTCTCTTCTGGCGGTGCATACGCGAGTTCCTGTGGCGCGCGGCGCACGCCCGGGCCGCCGCGCGCGTCCTGGCCGAGGCCGAGGCCGCCGCCGCCGCCGGCACGCCCTGCCCGCCCGGGCGCCTGGCCGAGCTTCGCGCCTACCCCTGGTGGGAAGTGCGCAACGCGGCGGTCAAGCTCACGGCCCTCGATCGCACGGGGCCCGCGGACGAGTTCCTCTGCGGGCTCCTACGCGACCGGACCGATGTGGGCATCGTGCGGCGAAACGCGGCGGCGGCGCTCGGCGCGCGCCCCGCATCGCCCTCGGCGGCCGGCGCCCTGCGGCGCGGCGCCGCCGACCCGTACTGGGAGGTGCGGCGCGAGGCCGTCTGGGCCGTGGCTCGCATCGACCCGCGCAGCGAGGCCACGTTCGATACGCTGTGCGCGGCCGTGCCGCGCGAGCGCACGAACCAGGTGCGCATGGCCCTGGCGCGTGCCCTGGGCGCGACGGGCAACCCCGGAGCGATGCAGCCGCTCGAGCTCCTGAGCGCCGGCGCATCGTGGCTCGTGCGCCTGCAAAGCGCCGTGGCGCTCGCCGAGCTTGCCGCCGCCGTGCCGGCGCACAGGGAACGCGTGCGCGCGGTGCTCGCGCGCATGGAGCGCTCCTCGGCGGGGCTCACCGGCAGGATGGTGCTCGCCGACCGCATGGCGGTCCTCGATGCGCTGCTCGGCGGCGGCGAGTGGCCGCCCGCGGATGCGATCGAATCTCTTTACTTCGCTCCCGGCATACCCTGGACGAGGCAGTAGCCGCCCATGTTTCCCTGGCTCTACGACACGCTCTTCCAGGCCGAGTGGCCGTGGAGCATGCTGCGGCTCTTCCGCTACCCGTTCTTCTGCGCGATGGCGGCGGCGCTCTCCGCGTTCCTGATCTGCGTTCTGGCGACGCCGCTCTTCGCGCGCGCCCTCAGGCGGGCCGGCTTCTGGGAGCGCACGCGCCACTTCAGCCTTCTGGCCGTGCCCGCCAAGCGCCACGTGCCCACGATGGGCGGGGCGGTCATCGTCGGCGCGGTGATCGCATCGATCCTGCTCTGGTGCCGCCTGGGCGACGCGCAGGTCTGGCTCCTGTGCGGCGTCGCGGCGTTCCTCGCGGCGGTCGGCTGCGCCGACGACGTGCGCAAGATCGCGCGCGGCCGCGGCCTCTCGCGGACCGCCAAGTACGCGGCCGCGTTCGCCGTCGCGGGCGCGGTGACGGCCTTCGTGTGCACGCCCGCCGTCTCGCCCTTCCAGACCGCCGAGCTCAGGTGGGCCTTCTTCGTCCCCTGCGTCAAGGAAGGCATCGCCGCGGGCGCGCTGCTCGTGCCCTTCCTGGTGCTCTTCCTCGTCTACTCGGTCAACGCCGTCAACATAACCGACGGCATGGACGGCCTGGCCGCAGTGCCGGTAATCTTCGCGGGCGCAGTGCTCGGCATCATGGCCTACGTGCTGGCGGTGCCCGAGTACGTCCGTTACCTCTTCTTCTTCCCGTCCCACGCCGGCGGGCACACGATCTACCAGACGCTCCCCAGCATGAACATCGCCGTCGCGGCGGCGGCCCTGTGCGGCGCGATGGCCGGCTTCCTGTGGCACAACGCCTACCCGGCGACCATCATCATGGGCGACACCGGAGCCCTCGCCGTCGGCGGCATGCTGGGAACGATCGCCGTGCTTCTCAAGCAGGAAGCGCTGTTCCTGCTCGCCGGAGGCGTCTTTCTCCTGGAGACGGCCGCGTCGTGGGCGCAGGACTCGGTCGGCATCGGCATCTTCGGGCGGCGGCTCTTCTGCCGCGCCCCCTTGCACGATGCCTTACTCTTGAAGGGAACCGGCGAGAGCAAGGTGACGATACGGCTCTGGCTTCTCTCGGCGCTCCTCGCGATCCTGGCGCTCATCACGCTGAAGGTCAGGTGAAGGCCGCAGCGGGGCGCAGCCGAGAACACCATGCAGGAGGCGCTATGCTCGACAGCTACGACATCGAATCGCGCTGCGCGAAGCGGAGGATCGACCAGGTGGCGGCCGACCTCGGCCTGGACCCGGAGAAGATCCTGCCCCACGGCCGCTACATAGCGAAGGTCCCCGTCGAGGAGCTGGCCGCCCGCGACGCGGAGCCCGACGGCAGCCTGATTCTCGTGTCGGCCATGACCCCCACGCCCGCCGGCGAGGGCAAGACTACGACGACGATCGGCCTTGGCGATGCGCTCAGGAAGCTCGGCCGCCGGGCGATGATCTGCCTGCGCGAGCCGTCGCTCGGCCCGTACTTCGGCATCAAGGGCGGCGGCACGGGCGCCGGCTGGTCGCAGGTCGTGCCGGCAGAGGCGATCAACCTGCACTTCGTCGGCGACATGTACTCGGTGAGCAAGGCCACGAACCTCCTGGCCGCGATGATCGACAACCACATCCAGCACGGCAACGAGCTCGGCATCGACCCGCGCCGCATCGTGCTCAGGCGCGTCATCGATCTGAACGACCGCGCCCTGCGCGACATCTTCGTGGGCCTGGGCGGCGTCAGCAACGGCGTGCCGCGGCGCGACGGGTTCGACATCACGCCCGCGTCGGAGGTCATGGCCGTCCTCTGCCTGTGCCGCGACACGGCGGATCTGGGACGGCGGCTGAGCGCGATGGTCGTCGCCTTCACGTACCGCGGCGCGCCGATCTACGCCCGCGACCTCAAGGCCGTGGGCGCCATGCAGGTGCTGCTGCGCGACGCGATCAACCCGAACCTCGTCCAGACGCTCGAGGGCACGCCGGCCTTCGTCCACGCCGGCCCCTTCGCGAACATCGCCCACGGCTGCAACACGGCGATCGCCACGCGCCTGGCGCTCAAGCTCTCGGACTACGTCGTCACCGAGGCCGGCTTCGGCACCGACCTGGGCGCGGAGAAGTTCTTTCACATCAAGTGCCGCCTGACGGGGCTCCGGCCGCGCGCGGCCGTCATCGTCGCGACCGTCAGGGCGATCGCCCACCACGGCGGCTACACGCCGCACGGCGGCCTGGGGAACCTCGCCAAGCACATCGAGAACATCCGGCGCTTCGGACTCGCGCCGGTCGTCGCCATCAACCGCTTCGACGGCGACAGGCCGTCGGACCACCGCCGCATCGTCAGGTTCTGCGAGCGCCTGGGCGTCGAGGCCGCGGTCGCCGACAACTACGAGAAGGGCGGCGCGGGCGCCATCGAGCTGGCCGAGGCCGTCCTCCGCTCCATCAAGGCCAACCGCCGCCGGAAGCTCCGTTTCCTCTACCGCCTGTCGGATCCGCTGGAGACGAAGATCGCCAAGGTCGCCCGCGCCGTGTACGGAGCCTCGGGCGTGGAGTTCGACCGCGATGCGGAGACGGACCTCGAGCTCCTCGCCAAGCACGGCTACGACACGCTGCCGGTGTGCATCGCGAAGACCAACAAGTCGCTCTCGGACGACCCCGCGAAGCGCGGCCGGCCGCGGGACTTCACGATCACGGTCAACCGGCTGCGGGTCTCGGCAGGCGCGGGCTTCGTCGTCGTGATCTGCGGCAACATCGTGACGATGCCGGGCCTGCCGAAGGTGCCGGCGGCCGAGAGGATCAAGGTCTCGGCAAGCGGCAAGACGACGGGGCTGGCGTAGGAGGCGCACCGGCCTCCCCGATGGCGTCAGGTAACCGTTGACAGGGCATCCCGAGCACACGAATCTCCGCCTTCAGTACAACACATTCTGGCGTCCTTCGTGGCGCTCTTCCTGATTCACCACAGAGAAGACAGAGGGCACAGNNTTACGTGGCTCCGTGTCAAGTGCGGCGGCCTCTCTCCGTTTTCTTCTCTGTGCCCTCTGTGCCTCTGTGGTTTCTTCCCTCATGTACGCCCGGTACGTTCGCACGACAACGGCCCCCCGCCTGTGCGCCGCCCCTCCGGCGTGTTAGAATACTCCCTTCCCGTTGTGAGGCAGCCGACGACCCGCATGGAGGACGCCATGGCAGAACCCCCGCCCGATGCATTCATCGCCTGTCCCCGCACGCGCGCGCTCTGGGATGCCGATCCCGAGATCGCGGACCTCATCGCCAAGGAAGAGCGCTACGAGTGCGACACGATCAGGCTCATCCCCAGCGAGAACTACGCGTCGATGGCGGTCCTGGCGGCGACGGGCTCGATCTTCGCCAACAAGTACTCGGAGGGCTACGCGTCCAAGCGCTACTACGAGGGCCAGATCTACGTCGACCAGGTCGAGAAGCTCGCCATCGCGCGGGCGTGCGCCCTCTTCGGCGCCGCGCACGCCAACGTGCAGCCGTACTCCGGCTCGCCCGCCAACATGGCCGCGTGCTTCGCCGTGCTGAAACCCAACGACACGGTCATGGGCCTGGCGCTGCCCTTCGGCGGCCATCTCACGCACGGCTGGAACGTGAACTTCTCCGGCATCCTGTACCGCGCGGTCCAGTACGAACTCGACCCGCAGACCCACCGCATCGACATGGACAAGGTCAGGGACGCGGCGCGCCGGGAACGCCCCAAGGCGATCTTCTGCGGCGGCACCGCGTATCCGCGGCTGTGGGATTTCGCGGCCTTCCGCTCGATCGCGGACGAGGTGGGCGCCGTGCTGATCGCCGACATCGCGCACATCGCGGGCCTGGTCGCGGCGGGCGCGCATCCGAGCCCCGTGCCCCACGCCCAGATCGTCACCACGACGACGCACAAGACCCTGCGCGGCCCGCGCGGCGCCATGATCCTGTGCACCGAGGAGCTCGCCAAGGCCGTCGACCGCGCCGTGTTCCCGACGCTCCAGGGCGGCCCCCACAACCACACGACGGCCGCCATCGCGGTCGCGCTCAAGGAGGCCGCGACGCCGGAGTTCCGCGCCTACGGCCACCACGTCGTCGCGAACGCCAAGGCCCTCGCCGCCGCGCTCGCGGCGCGCGGCTACCGCCTCGTGTCGGGCGGCACCGACAACCACCTCCTGCTGATCGACCTCTCGGACCGGCCCTACACCGGCAAGGACGGCGCCCAGGCCCTGAGCCGCGCCGGCCTGGTCGGCAACTACAACACGGTGCCCTTCGACACGCGCAAGCCCTTCAACCCGAGCGGCATCCGCCTGGGCACGCCGGCCGTGACATCGCGGGGCATGAAGGAGGAGCACATGGAGGCCATCGCGGCCTGGATCGACGCCGTGCTGTCGAACATCGGCGATGCCGAGCGCATCGCCGCCATCAAGGAGGAGGTGCGCGAGTTCTGCGGCGGGTTCCCGACGCCCGGCGTCCTCATCGGCAACGACTGGAGCCCGCTCCCGTAGCGCCATGGCGCCCCCACGAACCCGGGTCGCACTCGCCGGACGCTCGACCGAGCTCCTGCCGTTGCTGGATCGCCTGCAGGCGCTCGCCGATGCGCACTCCCTCGCCGTCGCGGCGGTGGCGACGCAGGACCAGCGCGACCCGGCGCTGCGCGCGGCGCTCGAGCGCCTGTCCCCCGCGCCCGAGGTGTGCTTGCGCACGGAGGAGGTGCTCACGTCCATCGGCGCGGACGTCTTCATCGTCGCCTCCCCCCTCGTCCAGCGCCACGCCCATGTCCGCGCCGCGCTCGCCAGCGGCTGCCATGTCCTCGCCGCCGCGCCGCTCGCCCTGACCGTCCGCGCCGCCGCCGGCTGCGTCGCGGCCGCGGAGGCCGCGGGCCGCGCCCTCGCCGTGTACGACTCCGGCCGCTTCTCCCTCGATGTTCACATGCTCAAGTGGGCGACCGGGAGCGGCATCATCGGCGACCCGGCGTACGTGCTCGACATCGCGTTCGGCGCCGAGGAAACCTCGCCGAACCTCTGCGCGCGCGGCGACCCGGCGCTCCACGAGCGCCTGCGCGGCGGGGGCCTGCTCCTCGCGCGCGCGGTCCACGACTGCGCGCTGCTCAGGTTCGCGGTGAACGACATCGTCGAGGTCTCGGGGCACGAGGCCTGCCTGGAGCCCGAGCGCATCGCGCGCGGGCCGGACGGCCGCGTGCGGGCGCGCTTCGCGTGCAGCGCCGCCGACACCATCGCCGCCCAGTTCCGCTTCGCGAACGGGGCCGCGGGCGTGTACACGCGCTCCTGGGCCGGCCGCGGCACGACGCTGCCCCACCGCCGGACCGTGTGGGCGACGCGCGGGGCGGTCGACAACGACGCCCTGTTCCTCGACACGGGCGCACGGCGCAGCCTCCAGGAGGAATGGAAGGCGCACGTGACCCCCGTCGAGGTCGAGCGGCTCTTCCCGCGCGCCGTCACCGATCCTCTGGCGCTGGAGCTCTCGAGCTTCTTCGCGGCGCTCGCGCGCTGGGACCGCGGGCTCCAGACGGCGATGCCCCACCACGGCCGCGAGGCGCTCAGGGATCTGGCCACCGCCTGGGCGATCGCCGAGTCGGGCGCCAGGGGACGGCGGCTGGCCGTCCAGGAGGTCGAGAGCCTCGCGGCGGAGGATGCGCAGCGCGACCTGAACGCGCACATCAAGGCCGGATGACGCGCGTCTTGTCAAACTCGCGGCGGTTGCCCATAATCAGTGGTTCGAGCGGGCGGGCGCGCCGCGCGCAGCCGGGATAGACCACGCATGACAGGGCAGAAGCGGTTCATCGGGTTCGGTTTCGGGCCGATTCAAGCCGGGCTCTTCCTGTACGAGGCCCAGGCGAGCGGCCGCTTCGGCGCGCTCACGGTCGCGGAGATCGATGCCGACCTGGTGGCGCTGCTGCGCGAGGCCGGCGGCGTCTGCACGCTCAACTTTGCCGGCCCGACGGGCGTCCGGCGCGCGCGCGTGGGGCCGATCGAGATTCTCAATCCCCGCGTCGCAGCCGATCGGGCGCTCCTCGTCGAACGTACGGCCGAGGCCGACGAGGCCGCCACGGCGGTGCCGAGCGTCGCGTTCTACGAGGGGCCCGAGGGCTCGATCGCGTGGACGCTCGCCCAGGGCCTGGCGCGCCGCGCGCGCCCGGAGCCGCTCTTCGTCTACACCGCCGAGAACAACAACTACGCCGCCGAGATCCTGCGCGAGAAGGTGGCGGCCTGCGCGGCGGACGCCGCCGGCAAGGCCGAGTTCCTCAACACCGTGATCGGGAAGATGAGCGGCGTCGTGAGCGGCGGCGAGCAGGTCCGGGCGCTCGGCCTCGCGCCGATCCGGGAGGGCGCGGACCGCGCGTTCCTGGTCGAGGAGTTCAACCGGATCCTCGTGAGCCGGCCGGGCCGGCCGGGTCGCGCGCTGGAGGTCTTCGCCGAGAAGGGCGATCTCATCCCGTTCGAGGAGGCCAAGCTCTTCGGGCACAACGCCGCACACGCGCTCCTCGCGTACCTGTGCCGCGCGCTCGATCTGGAGTACATCGCCGATGCACCCCGCGTGCCGGGGCTCCTGCCGTTCGTGCGCGATGCGTTCATCCTCGAGTCGGGCACGGCGCTCATCCGCAAGCACGAGGGCATCGACCCGCTCTTCACGCCCGACGGGTACGCGGCCTACGCCGATGACCTGCTCGCGCGCATGACGATGCCGAGCCTCAGCGACGCCGTGGCGCGCGTGGGCCGCGACCCGGACCGCAAGCTCGGGTTCGACGACCGCCTGATCGGTACGCTCAGGCTGTGCCTCGGGCTGGGGAGCGAGGGCGCGCGCTTCGCGTTCGGCGCGGCCGCGGCGTACGCCTGGAAGGACGCGGCGGCGACGGCCGACACCGACATCTATCGGGAACTGACACGCATGTGGGGCCGGGAGGACGAGCGCCTCGCGCAGCCGCTGCGAGCGGCATGGCGGCGCTTCAACGAATGGCGTGAGCGCGGCCGGCCCGACCTCACGCGCTGCTGGAACGAAGTACGGTAGGGCGCGCGCCGGCGCCCGCCGCGATCTCACGTCGACGACATACAGGAGGATTCATGGCGCACAACGTGCTCATGCCCAAGGCCGGGCAGACAATGGAGGAAGGGACCGTCGTCCAGTGGCTCAAGCAGGAAGGCGACGCGGTCGCGAAGGGCGACCCGATCATGGTCATCCAGACCGACAAGGCCGACCTGGAGGTCGAGGCCCAGGAGGCGGGCGTGCTCAGGAAGATCCTGGTCAAGGAAGGCCAGGTCGTGCCTGTCCTGAGCGTCGTCGCCGTGATCGCCGCCGCCGATGAGAAGATCGATCTCGGCGCGCTCGGCGCGGCCGCGGCCGCGCCCTCGGCAGCCGCCCCCGCCCCGCAGGCGCCCGCGACGCCTGCGCCCCGGACGCCGCCCGCCCAGGTCAGGGCCACGCCCACCGCGCGCAAGGTCGCCGAGGCGCTCGGCGTCGACCTGGGCGCGGTCAAGGGCACGGGTGTGAGCGAACGCATCATGAAGGCCGATGTGTGCGCCGCCGCGCAGGCGGCGCCGGTCGCCGCATCCGGCCGCACGGCCGCGTCCCCCTGCGCGAGGGAACTCGCCCGCGCGCACGGCATCGAGCTTGCCGCCGTGACGCCGACCGGCCCGGAGGGCCGGATCATCAAGCGCGATGTCGAGGCCCGCCTGGCCGCCGCGCCCGCGCCGTCTTCCGAGGACGGCGTCAAGGTCGTCGAGCTCGCGGGCATGCGCAAGGCGATCGCCGGCGCGCTTCAGCTCAGCAAGCAGCAGGCGCCGCACTTCTACGCGACGATCGAGGCCGACATGACGCGCGCCCTGGCCTTCAAGGACTACCTCCAGGAGACGGGCCGCAAGCTCACCGTGAACGACCTCGTCCTGCGCGCCGCCGTGCTGGCGCTCCTGAGGCATCCGCAGGTCAACAGCCGCATCGAGGGCAACCGCGTCAGCTACTTCAGCCAGGTGAACCTCGGCGTGGCGGTGGGGCTCGACGCGGGGCTCGTCGTGCCCGTCATCCTCAACGCCGGGGCGCTCGGCCTCGACGCCCTCGCCGGGGAGGCGCGGCGCATCGTCGCCGCGGCGCGCGAGGGCAAGCTCATCGGCATGGGACGCGGGACTTTCACGGTCACGAACCTCGGGATGTTCGGCATCGAGTCGTTCTCGGCGATCATCAACCCGCCCGAGGCCGGTATTCTCGCCATCGGGGCGGCCAAGGACGCCGTCGCCGTCAAGGACCGCACCTTCACGCTGACCAAGGTCATGAAGATGACGGTGTCGGTCGATCATCGCGTGGTCGATGGCATTCTGGCGGCGAAGTTCCTGAACTCGGTCAAGGAGTTCCTGGAGAACCCGGAGAGTCTGAGCGCGTGAGCGCGGCCGCCGCCGCGCGAGAGGAGGCACCATGTGCACCGCCGTCCTGTGCATCGCCATCGCGTGCGCCGCGCCCGAGCAGGCGGCGCTGCCCGTGTTTCCGGTCAAGGACGCGAAGGCCGCCTGCGAGTTCTGGAAATCGACCCTCGGCATCGAGCTCGCGCTGAGCGAACCGATATCGTGCCCGGGCGGCGGCGCGCTCGCGTACGCCGAGGACAGGGCGGCCGGCGTCAGGCTCGCGCTCCTCGTCCCGCCGGTTGTCCAGAAGCCCAGCCCGCTGCCGCGCGCGTGCGTTCGGGTTCCCGACATCGCCGCGGCCGCGCGGGCCTTCCCGGATGCGCCGAGGTTCACGGCGGACGGCGTTCTCCACGTGCTCTGCGCCGACGCCGACGGCAACTTCTTCCTGGCCGCCGGGCGCGAATCCGCGGCGACGGCGCTCTTCAACGGCAAGGACCTCGCGGGCTGGCGCACGTTCCGCACCGGCGCGTGGAGCGTCAAGGACGGCGCGATCTTCGGCGAGCAGGGACCCGCGAGCGGCGGCGGCTGGCTCCTGACCGATGCGCTCTACAAGGACTTCACCCTGACCTTCTCGTTCCGTATTTCGGAGGGCGCCAACAGCGGCGTCTGCGTCCGCTACGACGGCGACGGGGCGCCGCCCCAGACGGCCGTCGAGATCCAGCTCAGCGAGAACGACCCCGAGTACCGGACGGGCAGCTTCATGGGCATCCGCAAGGCGCCGGACGGCCTCCTCAAGGAAGGCTGGAACACCGCCTCCGTCACGGTTCAGGGCAATCTCGTCGTGAGCGCGATCAACGGCAAGGAGGCCGCGCGCGAGACGATCGCGCGCCTCCTGCCCGAGGGCCGGATCGGCTTCCAGGTCCACGGAACGCCGAAGTACGCGGGCATGACGGTGGAGATCAAGGATGTGATGCTGGCGCCGAGGTAGGCTGGAGGCTGGAGGCTCTAGGACGAGAGAGGCCTCTTCGGCTGTCGGTTCGCGCATCCTTCGGCACGCCGGCGCCCCGGAGAGGGAACCGAACTCCACTCCGGACGACGGCCTTGATCACACCTGAAGCGGTCTGATGCGAAGCTGTCGCAGATCGAGCACCGCGAATCGGCCGTACAGGTCCTGACCGTGTTCATTCAGCGCATCGAGCACGATTGCCCGCTTGCGCGCGAGCGAAAGTCCGGCCATGCGCAGCAGGAGAACTCCGGAGGCGGCTCGGCGCTGCCGGAAGACCAGTTCGCCGAAGTCAAGATCATCGGTCAGGAGGATCGCGTCGTTGGCGCGAGCCCATTCCAGCACGGCCCCATCTGCGGCCCCGGGCATATCCTCCGCCGCCCACGCCAGTTCGTGACCCGCGTCTCGCAAGGCAGCTATCAGTCGCCCATCCACGTTCTCATCGGCGAAGAGCTTCATGTCAACTGCGCGCCGAGTACGGGTAGCTTATCTCGGCATGCATCGCGCGGGCTGCGTATCTCAGGCAGGCGCGAATGGCCGCCGCATCCACTCGCGGATGCGAGGCCGCGAGATCCGCCTCGCTCTCTCCCGCGCCCAACCGCTCCAGGATGCTCTCCACGGTCACGCGCGTGCCGCGAATCACGGGTTTCCCCAGCATGACCTCCGGATCGCTGACGATGAGATCATCCATGGCGTTCGTCCTCCTCTCCCATCATACGTCCCCGTGCCGTGAGAGCAACATTCCGAGGCCGAACGTACGCCGGCGCTCCGGGCGATGCCTCCCGTCCGGCATCGCCCGGAGTCCTCGGCCGCGCGCGGGCGCGCGCGGCGGGGTTCGGTCTTACGGCCGCATCGCGGGGTCGCCGAGGAGCACCCACGACCGGCGCGCCGCGGCGCTCCCCAGGGCCGCCTTGGCGGCTCTCGCCGCCTGGCCCACGGTGACGCCCGGCTCGCCGAAGATCTGCCGCACGAACTCCTCGTTCATGGGCCCGAGCGTCGCGGGGTCCACCCAGTCCGAGCAGCCCCACACCGCCGCGGCGCCGCCGCCCGGCGCCAGGAGCAGCGTCTCGCCGAGCCCCGTCACGGGCAGATCGTGGAAGCAGCAGTTCAGGTCGCAGACGCTCGCCACGACCGGCAGGCTCGCGCCGTTCCCGAGAGCCGCGGCATCGGCCCCCGTGAGGGTGTACCCCCACCAGAAGTCGACCCAGCTCCACCCGCGGTGGTTGACGAACCGCGGGCCCTGCTGCCAGCGCGCGAGGAGCTCGGCCCTGACGCCGGCGACGCCGAGGACCGACTCGAAGATCTCGTGCGCCGTGTACGGCGCCGGGATCAGCGCTTCGAGCGCGCGGCTCGCGGCCTCGCAATCGACGCCGCCGGTCGCCGTCTCGGCGCACAGCAGCACGTCGTTCGTCTGGAGCACGCCCTCGCGGGCGACGAGCTTGGCCACGACCGCCGCCGTCTGGGCGGCGGTCCGCACGGGAAGGCGCCCGATCGCAAGCTCGGCCGTCCCGTCGCCGTCCAGGTCCGCGAACCAGTCATCGGACGCGGTCTCCATGAAGACCGCATCGACGAGCTTGGTCGGCACGAAATCGTAGTACCCGAACCCCATGAAGTTGCGCGGGTCGAAGCTCGCGTCGCCGGCGAGGAGCACGTGGCTCGGCGCAGTCGTCCAGACCGCCGCCGCCCCCGCCAGGAAGTCCCTGATGGAATAGGGGCTCGCGTGCCCGTAGTTGTACTCATCGAAGATGTCCTGCACATCGACGACCATCACCGACCATCCCTGGCCGGCGCGCAGGCCGACGAGCGGCGCCAGGTCGGCCGCGAAATCGGCGTGCGTGATGATGACGAGCTCGGCCCCGCCCGTGATGCGCCCGAGCTGCGACGGGACGTTGGGCACCACCGCCGACGGCTGCCTGATCGCGCCGCCGGCGAAGACGTAGATCGTCCGCGGGCCCGCAACGGAGGGCGCGAAGGACGCCGTGTACGTCCCGGCCTCCGGGCGGACGTTGCAGTGGAGCCCCACGGGCTGCAGGGGATTCGTGATGTCGATCGCGACGATGTCCGAGGTCGTGAACCCCCGCACCGCGGCGAGCTCACCGCCCGAGGCGATGCAGCGCAGCTCGTCGCCCGCCGCCTGGAAGAGGCGCGGGTAGGTGAGCCTGATCGTGTCGACGAGCGTGACGTCGTACAACGACGCCTCGCCGGCGAGATACACCTGGTTGTCGCCGTCGATCAGCATCGACGCCGGCACGGTGAACGCCGCCCGGCTCGCGGCCGTGTCGGCGAACTCGAGGCGGCCCACGTCCGCCCCGTTGAGCTGCACGCGCACGCTGTGGCCGCCCCCCGACGCGCCCTGCAGGGCAACGTCGATCACGGCGTTCTCGAGCGACGCGAGATCCACCCGCGCCGACCCCACGGCGACCTGCGCCCCGAACGGCGTCACGACCGGGCCGAAGAAGTTCCCGGCATCGCCGTTCTTGAGCATCGACACGTAGATCGTCCGCGGGGAGACCGCCGTCGTGAAGGGAAAGCTCACTGCCGTCGAGGCCTTGCGCGAGGAGCCGGCGACCTCGGCGATGCGCGCGCCCGTGCCCAGATCCCCGGTCAGCCAGTAGACCTTCGTCCCCGACCACGGAGTGTCGAGCGCCGTCGCGTAGAACTCGATCCAGGAGCTGGGACCGAAGGGGTTCTTGCCGGTGCTCGCCACGCGCAGAGGGACCTCCACCCCCTCTGCAAACAGCCGCAGCGACGAGGAGCGCACCCCGGGCGGCAGGCCGGCCGCCACGAGCGCCGGCTGTCCGACCCGGTACCAGCCCTCCTCACCGACCGCCACCTTCACGGCGGGCATCTCCGCCAGGAGCCACGTGTCGGCCCCGAGCGCCCCGGCGCCCGCAAGCGCCGCGCACACGACCGCCCACGCCGCCGTAGACACGCGAAACCTGCGCGCGCCGGCGATCACCTTCGGTTTCGCCCGGCAGCCTGCGCTCGGTTCGCACGTTCCACGCACGACGCCTGACAGACCTGTCACCCGCCGATTGGACCGCATGTTCCGAAATCCCCCGAAGAAGAGCACGGAAGTATACGATGCTCCCGAAAACCGTCAACCGCGCCCCCCGGCCGCGCCGGAGGACTTTCCCGCAAGTTAATATATCTCAGAATGTTGCGGCGATGCCTGCCGCCCCCGGGGGAGGCGTCAGCGCCGCAGCGTCACGTAGTTTCCGAGAAGTTGCAGGGGCCTCAGCGCGTGCGCGAGGCCGGGACCCGCACGCCGTCTCACCCACGCGGGCGGGGTGCTCACGCGCTTCCACAGAAGCCGTGCGCGGTCGCCCGCCCGGTCGAGCGCTCGCAGGAAGTACCCCGGGCTCTGCCTGGCCGGCGCCGCGTCCTCGTCGAAGAGCCGGCGGCAGGCGCGCACGGCCAGCGCGGTTGCCACGCGTTCCGCGTCAACCGCGCGCTCGATCGCGCACGGCACCTGAAGCCCGTACGTCCACGCGGCCATGCGAATGCCGAGAAGCAGCATGCGCCGCGCGCCCAGGCGCTCGGCGCGCGCCAGGAGATCGAACCACTCGGGTTCGCTCAGCATGCGGCCGACGCCCG
>DHGK01000136.1:1834-3552 GCA_002402755.1 Planctomycetes bacterium UBA4800 | reverse complement strand
TTTCTTCTCCGTCAGATGACACCTGGCTGTGCACCCGAACACGGCGAGAAAACCGTGAACGGTTACGCCTCCAGCCTACCTTGAATTCCCCCCGCTTCTTCGATAGACTGGCCGCCCTATGAAGCTCGTCGCTCCGGCTCCATTCGCGCCCCCGCCGCGCGCACGGGTGCGCTGATGGCTGCCGGCGCCATCGACCCCGCCGGGGGCGCGCGGCCGCCCCTGCGCCTCTTCGAGGCGCAGCGCGCGGTCCTGTCCTTCCTCGTCCCGCGGCATCGCAAGTGGCTCCTGGCGCTCGGCGTGACGATGCCGCTTCTGGCCGCGTTCGAGACGGCCGTGCTCGGCTTTCTCGCGCTGTACGTCTCGGCCGTTGCGAATCCGGAAGCGTTCGCCGCCTCGGGGATCGCCGCCCGCATCCGCGGCGCCGGAATTCCCCTGCCCGAGGACCACCGCACGCTGATCCTCTCCCTGAGCGCCCTCGTCGTCGCCTGCGTCCTCGTCAAGAACGCGTGCGTCAGCCTCTTCTCCTACGGCATCACGAAGATCGCCGAATCGATCAGCGCGTACTTCGGCACGCGCTTCCTCCAGGGCGTCATCGCGATGCCGTACGAGTGGCACATCGCCCGGAACTCGTCTGACCTGGCCACGACGCTCTGCTGGCGCGAGCTGATCGGCGCGGGGCTCGTCAGGAACTCCCTGCAGATCCTCTCCGACCTGGTGCTGATCGCCTTCCTGTCCCTCATGCTGATCGCCGTCAGGCCGGTCGTCTCGCTGGCGGTGCTCGCCGCGGCCGGCGCCAGCGGGTTCCTGATCTTCCGCTGGATCGGGCCGCGACTCGACCGCAAGTCGAACGCCTACCGCAGCCATGTCGCGTCGATCAACCGCGAGGCGCTCCAGATTCTGGGCGGCATCAAGGAGATCAAGCTCTTCGGCGCCGGCGCCAGGCTCAGAAGCGCCGTCGCGCGCATGCTCGACCTCTCGACGGTCCAGGCCAAGCGCAACCTCCTCGTGCGGATGCCGCGCGACCTCCTGGAGTTTCTCGGCATCGCCGTCCTGGCCGGCGCGGTCGCGGGAATGACCTTGCAGGGGGACGCATCGTCCGCCGGCATCGCGGGCACCGTCACGCTCCTCGCCGTCACGGCGTGGCGCGTCCTGCCGGCGGTGACGCGGGTCGCGAACACGCTCTCGGAATCGCGCGTCGCCTTGCCGATGGTCTCCCAGGTCATCGGACATCTGGAACGGTTTCGCGAGGAAGAGCGCCGCGCCGCCGTGCGGGCGGAGCCCTCGCTCCCCGTCCGCTTCACGAAGCGCATCCGGGTCGAAGGCCTCTCGTTCACGTACGCGGGGCGCGCGGCGCCCGCGCTCGCCGGCATCGACTTCAGCATCGCGAAGGGCGAGACCGTGGGCCTCGTGGGCCCGTCGGGCGCCGGCAAGAGCACGCTCGCCGACCTCCTGAGCGGGCTCCTGGCGCCCACCGAGGGCCGCATCCTGATCGACGAGACGCCGCTCACCGATGCCGGCCGGGCCGAATGGATGCGGATGATCGGCTACGTGTCGCAGGCGCCGTTCCTCGCCGACGACACGCTGGCGGCCAACATCGCCTTCGGCGAGCCGGAGGACAGGATCGACCGCGAGCTGGTCGAGGCCTGCTGCGACCAGGCCCACCTCGGGGAGGTGGTCGCGTCGCTTCCCCGCGGCATCGACTCGACGATCGGCGAGCG
>DHGK01000136.1:0-1751 GCA_002402755.1 Planctomycetes bacterium UBA4800 | reverse complement strand
CTGCACGGCGCCGTGACCATGATCATCATCTCCCACGGGCTCGGCACGGTGCGCGCCTGCGACACGCTCCTGTGGATCGAGAACGGCCGGCTCAGGATGGCGGGCGATGCGCCGCTCGTGATGCGCAGCTACACGGGGCCTGCGTGAGCGGCCGCGCCCCTCACGGCGAGGGGAGGAGGTCCGCGAGCGACTCGACGAGCGACTCGTCGCCGCCCGCGACGAGCATCAGCGCGAAGGCGACGAGCACCTCCTCGGCCGTGAAATTGCAGTGGCCGAAGCGATCCACCGCGAAGCCGTAGTGGTACGTCTCCTCCGAGCCTTGCAGCCTGCATTTCTCCTCGTAGAGGACGTGGTGCTCGAACGGCACCTGCGAGTCGTAGAGGGTGTGGATCGTCATGAGCGGCCGCTGGAGCGCGCCCGTCGTCGAGTAGTGCGCGCGCATCTCCTCGACCGCGGCGCCGTCCGCGGCCACGCGCACGACGGCGGCGTTCAGTGCATCGTCGTCGTCCGAGCCCGCGTACCGCGTCGCGAGGTTCTCGAAGGGGAAGCCCCCGAGCGTCGCCACGGCGTCCAGGAGGTTGACGACGCTGTACCTCAGGAAATCGCGCACGCACACCTCGGCGGTCGCGAGAAAGTCGCTCGGGTCGACCTGGAGGTCCGCGGTGCGCGCGAGCTGGTCGAGCGCGCCGCGGCGCGCCGGATCCAGGATCGCGGGCCGCACGACGGTTTCGTAGTGCGATGCCCACGAGGCGACGAGATCCGGCGGCGGGTTGAAGGGGTCGCCGGGAATGAGATCGGCGAAGAAGTACTCGAAGAGCGCGCGGGCATCGCCGAAGTACCGCATCTGGTACTCCCAGTCGCCGATGGGGCCGCACGCCGCCAGGCCGCCCGCGAAGACCGCCGGCCAGCCCTCGACAAGGAGCGTCGTGATGAGGCCGCCCTCGGAGGCGCCGGTCACGTAGATCTTGACCGGGTCTCCGCGCAGTTCCTTGAACACCTCGACGAGATCGAGGATGTCGGCGACGCCCTGCCTGACCGCGAGCCCCGTCTTGGAGTAGCTGTTCGTGGCGAAGGCGAACCCAAGGCCGGTGAGGAGATCGGGGAGATAGAAGTCGGCGAAGCGCATCTGCTCCTCGGGAATCTCGACCGGCTCGCCGGCATCCTGGAACCCGTGGGCCCAGATGATGAGGCGGCCGTTGTACGCCGCGGCGGGAGGCATACAGATCCGGTAGTGCGAGCCGCTCGCCTGCATGCCGTCCTCGCACCCGCCGGCGCCGTAGTCACACGGCCCGAAGGCATCGCACGACAGATCGTCGCTCGTCGGGTCGATGCCGCACGCGGCGAAGGGCGGCGGCGGCGGGGCGGCATGCGCGAAGAGGAACGCCAGCGTCGTGATCGCATCGGCGATGTCCACCTTGCCGTCGTCGTTCGCGTCGAGGGCATCGCGGCAGGGCGCGGTCGTGTCCGCGAGGAACAGGACGCCCAGGACCTTGACCGCGTCGGCGATGTCGACCACACCGTCGGCGTTGGCGTCCGCGCGCCGGAAGGGCATGGCGGAGAGCGCCGTCGCCCCCGCGAGCATGCATGCAACGAGCAGGACAGTGAGCTTGCGCATTCGACACCTCGATCGCCGGACGCTGCGTTCAGACAAGACCTCAACTGCCATTATCGGAGCCGCGCGAAGCGCAGTCAACGCGGTGCCGTCGCCGCGAGGGGCGGCCGCGCCCGCGGTTGACAAAGTAGCTACTAGT
>DHGK01000149.1 GCA_002402755.1 Planctomycetes bacterium UBA4800 | reverse complement strand
GCGGGCGGCGATGCCATCCTCGCGGTCTATGCGGGCGACGCGCCCGATCGGCCGAAGGTCGGCCTGTTCCTGCGCGGCCTGCCGGACGTCGATGCCGGAAGCATCTTCGCGGGCGTTCTCGACCGCCTCATCGCCGCGGGCGAGCTCCAGCCCCTGGACACGATCCCGGTCCACGACGCCGACTTCAAGCGCTTCCGCAACAAGAAGGGCGAGGAGTTCGGCATCCTCACCTACGGCAACCACACGCTCATCGCCAACGCGAGCGAGATCGCGTCGGGCGCCGGCGACCTCGCCGCGGGCATGCGCGGCGACTCGCTCCTCTGGAACGCGCGCATGCGCGAAACGTGCGAGCCGCTCCTGGCGGACTCGCAGATCGTCGCCTTCCTCGACGTGCCNNNNGGCCGTCAAGGGCGTCGCCCTCGGCCTCAGCCTGCGCGGCGACGGGGTTGGCAGCCGCCTGCGCATCGCGGTCGATGAAGCCGCGCTTCCCGACTTCATCCGCGCGTACCACGCCCAACCCGACCGGACGAGCGCGTTCGCGCAGAACCTGCCGCGCAGCGGGATTCTCGCCGGCATGCTCGCGCACATCGATCTGGGCGCCATGGTCGGCGGAATCATGGAACGTTTGCCGGTCGAGGCCAAGGCGGGGGTCGAGCAGCAGCTCGCGGGCGTGAACACGTTCTTCCTGGGCGGCCGCTCGCTGACGCAGGATCTGCTGCCCGCCCTCGGCCCGGACGTGGGGCTCATCGTCACCGACCTGGACCCGTCCGACCGCATGCCCGCCGACCTGACGCTGCTCCTCAGGATCAACAACCCGGCGGGCAGGGACATGCTCGCCTCGGTGGCGCGCAGCCTCTACGGCATGACGCAGTTCGCGCCCGACCCCCAGGAGGCCGCCAAGCACAGCATCAAGGAGGAAGGCGACACGCTGATCCTCGCGAGCGCGCAGAAGGACTTCACGCCCTGCGCGATCGTCGCGCCGTCGGCGCTGATCGTCGGGAACTCGCGCGCGGCCGCCATGCAGATCAAGGACTGGCTCGCGAACCCGCCGGCCGAGAATCTCGGCGCCGTGCTGCCGGCGTTCAAGACCGGATTCCTGGGCGCCGACCTCGTGCGTCTCGGCGCCTGGTTGTCGCTGCACAAGGCGGTGATCGCCGCGGACCGCGTCAAGAAGGAAGGCGTCGCACCCGAGACGGCGGAGGCCGATGTCGCGGTGCTCGGGGCGTTCGTGGCGCAGTTCCGGGCGCTGGCGGTGATGGGCCGCGCCGTGCCGGGGGCATTCGAGGCCGTGGCCGAGCTGAGGATGCGGTGAACGAGGCTGCGGGGCGGCCGGCCACCCCGGAGCAGGACACTGCTCATGCCCCGGACCACACAGACAGAAGCCGGCACGAAAGTCAGACAGAAGAAGAATGCCACGAAGACGCCAAGGCACCAAGGACGAGCGGCATGCTCTGCGCATTCGGCACGCACCGAAGACCCTTGGTGCCTTCGTGTCTTCGTGGCTATTCAGCCTACAGCCTCCATCATCGCCTCGCCAATCCCGCCCTGAAGATCCGCATGAAATCCCGGAACTTCCGGAAGTGCGTCACGTAGATCGCCGGGTCGTAGCGCACCGCGATCGGCACGTCGATGATCGGAATGCCGCGCCGCGCCGCGGCGCCGAGCACCACGAACTCGTACTCGAAGCGGCTGGGCGGGCAGTCGAGCGCGAGGGTCTCCGCGACCGGGTAGGAGCGGTACCCGCTCTGCGAGTCGCGCACGCGCGCGCCGCTCAGGAGCCGCAGGTACAGGTTGCTCAGGGCCAGGCCCGTCCGGTTCGCGCGCGGCGCGCCCGCCGCCTTCATGTCGCGGGCGCCCACGATGAGCGCCCGCGGCTCCCGCGCCGCAGCCTCGATGAACTTCGGGACATCGGCCGGGTCGTGCTGCAGATCGCTGTCGATCGTGACGGCGCGCGCGCAGCCGCGGCCGGCCGCGGCCCTGAACCCCGCCTGCAGCGCGAAGCCCTTGCCGCGGTTCTCGGCGAAGTCCACGACCTCGATCCCGCGGAGTTCCGCCAGCACCGCGCGCGTGCCGTCGGTCGCGCCGTCGACGACGACGATGATCGGCAACGCGTGCACCGCGGCCCCGCGCACGACATCGGCGATCGTCCGCGCGTTATTGTACGTCGGAACGACGATGCACGTCTCGGCCACGCACGCCCTCGACCATGAACACGCACACGTTGCCCGCGAGCCCCGCGAGCGCGCCGAGCGTCCCGAGGAGGTACCCCCAGGGCGCGCCCCCGTCCCGGTACACGGCCCACGCGAGCACCGGGCCGACCATCGCGTGCGGAATGTAGCCTATGATCGACACCGCCGCGAGCCGGCGGGCGGGCCGCACGAACAGCACCGTCCCCCCCGCGAGCAGGATCAGGATGAGCGGCGCGGCGATGGCGGCCTGCTGCGCCGACGCCGGCACCCACGTGTCACGCCAGATGCGCAGCGCGACGCCCAGCCCCGCCAGCGCGCCGCCGCCGGCGATGTGGCACGCGAACTGCCCCCACAGGCCCGCGCGCCGGTGTTCCGACCACCAGGCGCCCGCCGCCGCGACGAGCGCCCAGACGTAGGGATACGCGATCGCAACCGCGACGCCGATCGAGAACACGAGCGCGGCCCTGTCGTCGGCCGAGAAATCGCTCTCCACGGTCCAGGCCATGAACTGGCGGACGGGCGAGCGGTGATCGCTCCACGGCACGAAGAACGAGGCCGCGAGCGCAAGCCCTCCCAGCGCGGCAACGGCGCGCAGCGCCCCGGTCATCCGGTCTTCCCCTTCGGGTAGTAGAAGATGCCCACGGCGTTGCCGACCTGCCGCTGCGCGGCCGCATCGGCGCTCCCCCCGTGCGTGACCATGCGGCCGGCCACGTACAGCGTCGCCGAGCCGCCGCCGTCCAGGTTCATCGCGTCGTGGGCCCCGAGCAGGATCATGAGCTGCGCGAGGTCAGGCACCGTGACCCCGTTGCTCGCCTGCGTGCGGCCCTCGACGATGAGCAGGATGAGCACCGTCCGGTTCTGGTTGCAGCCGATCGCGGCGCGCGGGTGCCGCTGCTGGACGAGGATCGCGGCCTGCGACTGCGGGAACTTCTCCTCCCTGGTCTCGACGCTCGGCTTGCCCGCGCGCACGATGCGCGGCCCGCCGCCGACCGCCTCGGCCGCCGGCGGCGCGAGCTCGCCCTTGATCTCGACCCGGCTCTTGAGGCCGAGGCGCCTGAACGCATCGATGGTACGGTTGTCGCACGTCAGGACGAGGCCCTCGCCCGGGATCGGCGTCGCGATGCTCGCGCTCTTCACCTCCTCGACCGTGCACTTGACCGTCGCGCCGAGCTCGATCGCCCCGCCGCTCAGCGTGAACACCATGCCGCCGGGAAGCTCGGGCGCCGACGGCCCCCACGCCGGCGTGTACAGGAAGAGCCCGTCTTCGTCCTGCGCGCGCGGCCTGTTCACCGCGGCGATCGTCTTCACCCCGCCGGCCGCGGCCGGAAACTTGGCCGCGATCTTGAGGGCGGGCGCGGCGATGAGCGGCCTTCCCTGCGCATCGACCATGAAGGCCGACCTGCCCGCCGGCGAGAAGAGCAGCTCGCCGCCGTGGACGTGCACTCCCCAGGGAAGGCCGTTCGCGGCGTCGCGCTCGAAGAAGTCGCCGTTGATCGCCACGAGCAGCGGCCGGCGCCGCTTGACCAGGCCGTCGGCGATCTGCGCCACGGTCTGGCGGCCCTCGGCCTTGATCGCCTCGACCCCGATCGCCGTGCCGTCGCGCCGCTTGCGCAGGTCGGCCTTGACCACATGGAAGACGAGCGGCGGGGTGCCCTCCTCGACCCGCGCGTAGGCGACGCCCGGCGCGATCACCTCGTAGACGGGCGCCCTGAGCGTCACCGCGCCGAAGGCTGCCGGCGCGAGCGCAAGCGCCGCAAGCGCGGCGCATCGAACGGCGTGCTTCCGCATCATCGGCCTCGGCCCCTACCGGCACGTGAGGTTGTCGGGCGTGGGGTCGGCCCCTGGGCGCGGAAACGGCGGCGCCGGCGGCGGCCCGCTCCCGAACAGGTACTCGAGCACGTAGATCGGATCGGCGATGTCGGCGGCGCCATCATCGTTCGCGTCGACCGCATCGGCGCACGCGACCTGCGACAGGCCGAACACGTAGTACAGGCTCCTGATCGCGTCGGAGAGGTTCACGCGGCCGTCGCCGTTCGCATCGCCGCGGATGAACAGCGACGCCGTGAAGTACCCCGCGGCCACGAATGTCAGCTTGGGAAAGCCCGCCGCGGGCTTGAAGTCGAGCCGCTTGGCGAACTGGCGGCCGCCGGCGTTCCCGAGCAGCGACACGCACGCGAATTGCTCGGCGTCGAGCGACCAGTTCGCCGCAAAGATGTCGAGCCGGCCGTCGGCATCCGCATCCGCGACGGCGACCGCGTTGGGGCGCGGGCCGGTGTAGTAGGCCTCGGCCGGCGCGAACCGCCCGCCGCCGAGCCCGAAGAGCACGGCGACCTCCTCGCTGCCGCGGCCGCACGCCACGACCAGGTCGTCCGTGCCGTCGCCGTCGAAATCGCGCGCGACCGCGTGGCGCGGCAGCACGCCCACGGCGTACGACGCAACGTACTCGAACGTGCCGCCGCCGGTGTTGACATAGCTCGACACCGTGGCCGAGTCGTAGTTGATGACCGCGACGTCGGGCAGCGCGTCGCCGTTGAAGCGCCCGAGCGCGAGCGACTTGGGGCTCCGCTCCGTTGCGTACCGGCCGGACTCGACGAAGGCGCCCGCCCCGTTCCCGAGGAGCACGACCAGGTCCTCGCTGTCGTCGTTCACGACGACGAGATCCGTCGTGCCGTTCGCATCGACGTCGGCGCACTCGACGGCGTACGTCGCGTTGCCCGGGGTCAGGACCGCCATCTGCGCGAAGGTCCCGCCGCCCTGGTTCTCGAGGAGGACCAGCGCGCCGCTCGCCTCGGGGTTGGCCACGGCGAGGTCCAGGTCCCCGTCCGAATCGAAGTCGCCCGCCGCGGCGGCATAGGGCTCGCCGCCCCCGAAGTAGTCGAAGGGCCCCTCGAACGCGTCGCCCGTGTTGAGGAACACCGACACGGAGGGCCCGAGCCGGTTCGAGGAGACGAGGTCGGGCAGCGCGTCGCCGTTCAGGTCGGCGACGCAGATGTGCCAGGGCTCGACGCTCGCGCCGATGAAGTGGAAGGTCCCGCCGGCGTAGTCGCCCTGGGCGCTTCCGCGGAAGATCCAGATCCCGTCGCGGTCCGTCGTCGCCACATCGGGATAGCGCCCGTCGGCCGCGCACGCCATTCCCCCGGCAAGCAGCATCGCCAGCAACCGCCGCATGCTCGCACCTCCGCCTCTCCAGATGAGGAACCGCGCCGGACGCCGTGCGCCTCCGCCGCCCCGGCCGGCATTCTCAAGCGTACCAGACCGCCTTCGGTCTTTCAACCGGCGGGCGGCGCTACCCCGGACGCCCGGGAGCGGTTACGATGGCGGCAAGCTCCGGAGGTGCCTCCGATGATGACGACCGTACTGGCGCTCGTTGTGACGGCTCTGGGCGGCGCGCCCGCCCCGGCCTTCGACCCCGCGCTTCCCGCGCGGAAGGACGTCCTCGCGACCCTGCAGGCGGGCCACCCCCGCCTCCTTGCGGGCGCGGACACTTTTCCCGCCATCGCCCGCCTGGCCAGGGACGATCCCCTCGCGGGCGCATGGTACGCGGCGATCCGCAAGGAAGCCGAGGCGCTCCTCGCCAAGGAGCCGTCGCGCTACGAGATTCCCGACGGCCTGCGGCTGCTGGCGACCAGCCGGCGTGTGGTCGACCGCGTCTACACGCTCGCCCTCGCGTACCGCATCGAGAAGGACGCGCGCTACGCGCAGCGCGCGTTCAAGGAGCTCGCGGCGGCGGCCGCGTTTCCCGACTGGAACCCGCGGCACTTCCTCGACACGGCCGAGATGACGCACGCGTTCGCCATCGGCTACGACTGGATGTACGACGCGCTGACCGGCGAGCAGCGCGGCGTGATCCGCGGCGCGATCGTCGAGAAGGGCCTGACGCCGGCGCTGGCCGTCTATCGCCGGGAGCCGCGCGCCGGAGGCTGGCACCGGGTGCGGCACAACTGGAACCAGGTGTGCAACGGCGGCATCGCCGCGGGCGCGCTCGCGCTCGCCGACGAGATCCCCGACACGGCGGCCGAGATTATCGAGCACGCCCTGGCCTCGTTCGTGCTCCCGAGCAGGGAGTTCGCGCCCGACGGCGCCTGGGCCGAGGGCCCCGGCTACTGGCGCTACGCGACGCAGTACCACGTGCTGTTCCTGGCGGCGCTCACAAGCGCGCTCGGCACGGACTTCGGGCTCTCGGACGCGCCCGGCCTGGCCGAGACCGGCACGTTCCCGCTCTACATGACCGGCCCGAGCGGCCAGACGTTCAACTTCGCGGACGCCGGCGCGGGCGCCATTCGCGCCCCGCAGATGTTCTGGTTCGCGCGCAGGTTCCAGGCGCCGGTCTACGCCTGGTACGCGCGGGAGCACGCCCGCCCCGAAGTGCTCGACCTGGTGTGGTTCGACGCGCGCGGCGATGCCGCGTCCGCGGCGGCGCTCCCGCCGGCCAGGCACTACCGCAACGCCGAGGTCGCGACGCTCCGGAGCGCCTGGAACGACCCGAACGCGCTCTTCGTCGCCTTCAAGGCCGGCGACAACAAGGCCAACCACAGCAACCTCGACATCGGGACGTTCGTCCTGGAGGCGCTCGGGCAGCGATGGGCGATCGACCTGGGCGCCGACGACTACAACCTTCCGGCATACTTCGGAGCGCAGCGCTGGACGTACTACCGCCTGCGCGCCGAGGGCCACAACACCCTCGTCATCAACCCCGGGCGGAAGCCTGACCAGGACCCGCGCGCGGCGACCGCGATCACGCGCTTCGCGGCCGCGCCCGGCCGCTCGTTCGCGATCGCGGACCTCACGGCCGCCTACAAGGAATGGGCGACATCGGTCGCGCGCGGCGTCGCGCTCGTCGAGAACCGCGCGGTCATCGTCCAGGACGAGATCGAGCTTCCCGCACCGGGCGACATCCGCTGGTTCATGCACACGCGCGCGGAGATCGCCCCGGCCCCGGGCGGCGCGACGCTGTCGCTCGGCGGCGCGGCGCTCGCGGTCAAGATCCTCGAGCCGGCCGGCGCCGCGTTCACGGTCATGGATGCCGTGCCGCTGCCCGAGAGCCCGAAGCCGGAGCGCCAGAACGAGAACAAGGGCGTGCGCAAGCTCGCCCTCGCGCTCCCGGGGGCCGCGCGCGCGCGGATCGCGGTCGCGTTCATCCCGCTGCGCGGGGACAAAGCCGCGCCTCCGCCCCCCGTGACTCCGCTCTCGGCGTGGTGAGCCGATGCTGGAAACGCTCGCCACGTTCTTTCTCGAGCTCTGGCAGGTGCTCGGCGAGATGGCGCCGTACCTGCTCTTCGGGTTCCTCGCCGCCGGCGTGCTCGCGGTCGCGATCCCGCCCGAAGCGGTCGAGCGCCACCTCGGCGGCAGGGGCCTGTGGCCGGCGGTCAAGGCGGCGGTCTTCGGGATACCGCTTCCCCTGTGCTCGTGCGCGGTGATCCCGGTCACGGCCTCGCTCATGCGCCACGGCGCGAGCCGCTCCGCCTCGATCGCGTTCCTGCTGTCGACGCCCCAGACGGGTATCGACAGCATTCTGGTGACGCTGAGCCTGCTCGGGCCGGCGTTCGCGATCTTCCGCCCGATCGCGGCGTTCGTCATCGGCGTCGCGGGCGGCGGGCTGGTCGCGCTCCTCGACAAGGAACCCGCTGCGGCGCAGGCGGCGGCCCCGGCCGGCTGCGAGTGTCACGCGGCGCCCTGCTGCCGGGAACACCGGCCGAACGCCGCGGCGCGCGTGTTCTCCTACGGCTTCGTCACGCTGCCGCGCGACATCGCCCTGCCGCTGCTGGTCGGCCTGGCGATCTCGGGCGTCATCGCGATCGCGGTGCCCGCCGATTTCTTCGCGGGCAGCCTCGGCACGGGCGCGACCGGTATGCTTCTGATGATGGTCTTGGGGCTCCCGCTCTACGTCTGCGCCACGGCGTCGGTGCCGATCGCCGCCGTGCTCATCGCGAAGGGCGTCTCGCCCGGGGCGGCCCTCGTGTTTCTCATGACGGGACCGGCGACCAACGCCGCGACGATCGCGACGGTCTGGAAGCTCATGGGGCGGCGCACGGCCGGCATCTACCTCGGCACCGTCGCCGTCAGCGCGCTCGCGTGCGGCGTGCTCCTGGACTGGATCATCGTCGCGTCGGGCACGGAGGCGTACTGCCACGGGTTCCTCGAACTGCCGCCGCTCGTCCGCACGGCGTGCGCCGCGGCGCTCCTCATCGTGCTGGGCGCGGCGATGCTCCCGAGGAGAAACGCCGCGCCGCACGCAAGCTGACGAATGCGCGTCGAACGCGCGGGCGCCGTGCGCCGCCGGAAAACACGGCCCGGCAATCGGCGCGCAAGTCGTCCCAGGCCTCTCCGCGCTCTCTGCGCGAGGTCGTTCTCGTCGAAGAAGGGGCCCATCCTTGCCCCGCGCCCGGGGCGATGGTAGCTTTTGCAATGGAATCCGATCCGGAGGTGCGTCCGTGTCCGTAGTGCTTTGCGTGTTGCTCGCCGCCGCCCAGGCGCCGCCCGTCGAGTTTCCCGTCACCGCGCTCAAGCCCGCGCTGGCCGAGGCGCGGGCCGCGGGCAGGCTCGTCGTCGCCGAGTTCTGGACGATGAAGACCGAGCCGAGCCGTTCCTACCGCACCAGGACTCTCAGCGCCCCGGCGGTCCTCGCGTGGCTCGCGACGCACGGTGTCGGCGCCCGCGTCAACGCGGACTTCAACGCGAAGATCTGCGCACAGCTCGCCGTCGCCGACGTGCCCACGCTGCTCGTCCTCGATCCAGGCGCGTCCGTGTGGGGCCGCATCGCGGGCGAGAAGAAGCCCGAGGACATCGTCGTCGAGCTGGAGGCGGCGCGCGCCGCGCGGGCGGCGTTCGCCGAGGCCGAGGCAACGCTCGCGTCCGCACCCGACGACGCTCGCGCCCTGCGCGTGCGGGTCGAGGGGCTCCTGCGCAACGAGAAGCCGGCCGAGGCCGAGAAGGCGCTCGCGCACCTCGCGCGCGTGCATCGTGAGGCGCAGGGACGCGAGGCGCTCGCGCTGAGGATCGGCGATCTCTTCTTCGCCGCGCGGCAGGATGCGGACGCGCGGCGGATCTACATGCAGGCCGCGGACTGGGCTCGCAACGGCGACCGGAGCGTGCGCCCGCCGGCCGTCATCGCGCTTGCGGCGATCGAGCTGCGCGGCAACCGCCCCGACAGCGCGGCCAAAATCATCGAGATCCTGCTCGGGGAGTCCGATCGCTTCCCCGAGCGCTCCAAGGCGCTGTTCATGCTGGGCGAAACGTACCTGACGAAGCTCGGGGACCGCGCGAAGGCCAAGGAGGTCCTCCTGCGCCTGACGGACAACTACGCCGATCGGTACGCCGAGGCGGCCGGGTCGCTCCTGCGCTACATCGAGCTCCAGGAGCAGGGCGTCATCGGCGCCGACCAGTAGGATTCCGGCCCGAGTTCCGCGGGCGCTATCGTCCCGCGCCCACCGGCGCCGTCGCGGACTTGCCCTTCTTCCCGAGGAGCTTCCGCGGATCGAGCCACGAGGTGAGGCCGATGCCGAGGCCCTGGGGTTTTGCGCGGTCGTACTCGCTCGCGAGGCCGGCGGCCCCGCGCACCTTGCGAACCTTCACGTTCTCGAAACCACCCATTGCGACTCCTTTCTTGCTACCAGATGATCGTCCGGAAAAGTGCGGGGCTTGAGGGGCATGGACGCAAGATCCGGGGGAACGCACCGGCCGGATCCCAAGGACGATGACCGCGGAGACGGAAGGACGATGCCACAAAGACTCAAAGACACGAAGGACAAGCGGCGCATCACCGCGCACTCGGAATGCACCCGAGGCTCTTCGTGCCTTCGTGTCTTCGTGGCTATCTCGT
>DHGK01000175.1 GCA_002402755.1 Planctomycetes bacterium UBA4800 | reverse complement strand
ATGGTGAGGGCGCGAAAGGCGTATGTGGCTTTGGCCTTTTGCGAGGAGGTTCTATGGAGAAGGACAAAGTCGAGGCGGCGGTGTGGTTTCCCGAGTGGCGGGACGCGCTGGAGGCCGAGGAGTGGAACTCCTCCCGGAGAGACGCATACAGGTCCATGATCGTCCGGTACCTCGAGTTCTGCAAGCGGAGCGGGCAGGACGTCACGATCGGTTCGGCGCGCCGGTTCGCGGAGCGGCTGAGGCCCGAGGAGCTCGAAACCGTGAAGGGAGCCCTCAACTGGTTCTTCCGACGGGCGCACGAGCGACGCAGGCCCATCGACCTCGGCGACTTCCCGTGGGAACGCCGGCTCATCGAGCGCATCCGGACGCGCCACCTCCTCTGGCGCACGGAGCGGACGTACCGGGAATGGGCCCGGCGCTTCGCCGCGTTCATGGCGCCGCTGCCGGTCGAGAATGCGGCCGAGTCCCATGTGCGCTCCTTCCTGACGCACCTGGCGACGGTCAAGCTCGTGTCGGTCGCGACGCAAAAGCAGGCCCTGAACGCCCTCGTCTTCCTGCTCCGGGAGGCCTTTGGGAAAAACCTGGGCGACTTCAGCGACTTCACCAGGGCGCGCCGGCCGCCGCGCCTCCCGGTCGTCATGACGAAGGACGAATGCCGGAACTTTTTCGAGGCAATGGAGGGCACGAACCGGCTCATGGGCGAGCTCATGTACGGGAGCGGGCTCCGCCTGACCGAGCTCCTGCAGCTCCGGATCCAGGACGTCGACCTCGAGCGCCGCCAGATCCGCGTCCGCTCGGGCAAGGGCGACAAGGACCGCGTGACGATGGTGCCGGAGGCGCTCGTCGAGCGGCTGAAAGCCCATCGCGCGCGCGTGCGCGCACTGTACGAGCAGGATCGCGCCCGCGGGTACCCCGGCGTCTGGCTGCCCGACGCGCTGGCGCGCAAGTACCCCCACGCGGGCGAGGAGTGGGAATGGCAGTGGTTTTTCCCCTCGCGCCAGCTCATGCACGATCCCCGAACCGGCCTGCGCCGCCGGCACCACGTCCTCGACGCGACCTTCCAGCATGCCGTCAGGGAGGCAGCCCGCCGCGCCCGCCTGGACAAGCGCGTCACCCCGCACGTCCTGCGCCACAGCTTCGCCACGCACCTCCTGGAAAGCGGGGCCGACATCCGCACGGTCCAGGACCTGCTCGGCCACGTCGAGCTCGCGACGACCCAGCGCTACCTGCACGTCATGCGAAAACCGGGCGTGGGCACGCGCAGCCCCCTCGACTGGTGAATCCGGCCGGCCCCGGGCGGCTCGAGCGCCGGGCGCCTGCTACAGCCGCTCCGTCCACTCGGACGCGAGATAGCGTTCCCGCGCCAGCACCCGAGCGCGCACCGCAAACCCGGCGGGAAGCTCCCGCGTTTCGGCGGCGCCGAGCGCCGCCATGAGCGCGGCGGCGAAGTCCTCGAATGCGATCGCGGCGCCGAGCGCCCGCAGATCCGTCACGAACTCCTCGTGCGGCCGGCCGCGGCGGTACTCCGGTTCCCGCGGCGGGTGCCTGAGCGCCTCGCTCATGGGGAAAGGAAACGGCCCGGCAAGAAGCGTCCCCTCGCAGAGAACGCCCCGGCGCGTGCGCTTCTGGGAATGCCCCGCGAGCTTGCGAAGCTCTCCGCCGGGCATCCGCACGGCCAGGTCGGAGATCGGTGCGCTCTCGGCGGCAACGCCGAACCGCGCGAGCGCCGCGATGACGGCGCCGTGCAGCCACGCGAACGCGCCCCGAATGCTCCCCGGGTCGAGCGCCTTCGACAGGACGCAGCTATAACACCAGGTCTCGGGGCCGACGAGCACCGTGCCGCCGCCGCTCACGCGCCTGAACACCTCGATCCCCCGGCCGCGGCAGGCGTCGCGGTCGACCTCGCCGCCGATCCGGCACGCGCTGCCGAGCACGACCCCGTGCGCGCGCGGCCGCCAGACGTACGCCGCGACCTCGCGCGCATCCGTGCGGGCCGTCTCGAGCAACGCCTCCGCCAGCCCGAGCGCCTCCGCGATCTCGGCGCGAGGCGCGACGAAGGCCCCCACCGAAACATCGCCGGGAAGGAGCCCCGCCATCGCCCGCGCGCGCTCAACGCGCCATGTCGTACGTGAGCACGAGCTCGCGCGCGGCCTTCACCTCGTCGACGCGGCCGACGGGGGCATTCTGCGGCGCCGTCTTGAGCTTCTCGGGCGTCGCCATCGCCTCGGCTGCGATGACGTGCATGGCGGCGACGAACGCGTCGAGCCTCTCCTTCGTCTCCGTCTCCGTGGGCTCGACCATGAGGGCCTCGTGGACGATCATCGGGAAGTACACCGTCGGCGGATGGAAGCCGCAATCGATGAGCCGCTTGGCGATGTCGAGCGTCTTGACGCCCTTGCCGAGAATCGCCGCCGACGGCGTCGCCACGAACTCGTGCATGCACGGCCGATCGTACGCCGACGGGAAGTCCGACGCCAGGCGCGCCGCGAGGTACCGCGCCGCGAGCACCGCGTGCTGCGCGACGCGCGTCACGCCTTCGCGGCCGAGCATCGCGAGGTACGCGTACGCCCTGATGAGGATGCCGGCGTTGCCGCCGAACGCGCCCACGCGGCCGATCGATTGCGGAGACGCCTCCGCGCGCGCGAAGCGCTCGCCTTCCCGGACGATGCGCGGCGCCGGCAGAAACGGCGCGATGCGCGCCTTCACCCCCACCGGGCCCGCCCCCGGCCCGCCGCCTCCGTGCGGCGTCGCGAACGTCTTGTGGACGTTGACGTGCACGATGTCGAAGCCCATGTCGCCGGGCCGCGCCACCCCGCAGATGGCGTTCAAGTTGGCGCCGTCGTAGTACAGGAGCGCGCCGGCCTGGTGCAGCACGGCCGCGATCTCCCTGATGCGCGTCTCGAAGAGCCCCAGCGTGTTGGGGTTCGTGAGCATGAGCGCCGCGGTCTTCGGGCCGACCGCGTTCCTGAGCGCCGCGAGATCGACCTCGCCGTCGTCGTTCGAGGCCACCGCCCTGACCTCGAACCCCGCCATAGCGGCCGACGCCGGGTTCGTCCCGTGCGCGGAGTCGGGCACGAGAACCTCGGTGCGCGCGTCGTTGCGCGCGCGGTGGTACGCCCTGACGAGGAGGAGCCCCGTCCACTCGCCCTGGGCCCCGGCCATGGGCGCGAGCGTGAACGCGTCCATGCCGCAGATCTCGCACAGCCGCTGCTCGAGGTTCCAGAGGAGCGCCAGCATGCCCTGGCACAGCTCGTCGGGCGCGTGCGGGTGCAGCCGGGCGAACCCGGGCAGCCGCGCCGCCTCCTCGCAGAGCTTCGGGTTGTACTTCATCGTGCAGGAGCCGAGCGGATAGAACACGCTGTCGACGCCGACCTGGCGGCGCGAGAGCGCGAGGTAGTGCCGGACGACGTCGAGCTCGCTCAGCTCTGGAAGCGCGGGCGGAGCCGCGCGCCGCAGCTCGGGCGGCACGAGCGCCTCGGCCTCGGGCCCCGGGTCGGGGACGTTGGCCGCGCCGCTTGCCGCGCTGTGCTTCTCGAAGACAAGCTCCATGCCATCACCTCGCGGCCGCCACGGCCTCGCGAAGCGCCGCCGCGTAGGCGTCGATCTCCTCCGCGGTCCGCTTCTCCGTCACGGCGACGAGTACGTCGCCCGCCTCCCAGATCCCCGCCCCGAACCGCGCCGCGAGCGGCACGCCGGCGAGGATGCCCTTCGCGGCGAGCAGCTCGCAGACGCGCTCGGCCCGAAGCGGCGTCCTGAAGACGAATTCCCGCCAGTGCGTGCCCGGGAAGAGCGTGACGCCCGGAATCGCCGCGAGCTTCGCGCGCAGCGCCGCGACGCCCGCAAGGCACGCCGCCGCGCAGCGCCGGAGCCCCTCGCGGCCCATGATCGCGAGGTACAGCCCCGCGGCGAAGGCGCACAGCGACTGGTTCGAGCAGATGTTGCTCGTCGCCTTCTCGCGCCGGATGTGCTGCTCGCGCGTCTGAAGCGTGAGCGTGAACGCGCGCTGCCCGCGGCTGTCGACCGTCATGCCGACGAGCCGCCCCGGCATGCGGCGGACGAGCTCCTTGCGCGCGGCGAGAAAGCCCAGGTACGGGCCGCCGAAGCTCAGCCCCAGCCCGAGCTCCTGCCCCTCGCCGCAGGCGACATCGCAGCCCATCGCGCCCGGCGGCTCGAAAATGGCCATCGAGATCGGCGCCGCCGCGCCGATGAGGAGCGCGCCGTGCGCGTGCGCCGCCTGGGCGAGCGCCTTGAGGTCCGCATACCGGCCGAAGAAGTCCGGGTTCGGGACGAGCAGCGCGGCGGTGCTCGCGTCGACCGCCGCGGCCGGCGCCGCCGCGTCGCGGCCCTGCGCCAGGCCGCCGCCGGGGACCTCGACGACGGTGAGGCCCATGCCCGCCGCGCCGGTCTTGATGACATCGCGCCAGCGGGGGTTCAGGTTGGCATCGACGACGACGCGCGTCCGGTTCGTGTGCCTGACGGCGAGGCCGAGCGCCTCGAGGCACGCGGTCGCGCCGTCGTAGAGCGACGCGTTCGCGACATCGAGCCCCGTCAGGCGCGCGAGCATCGTCTGGTACTCGAAGAGCGCCTGGAGCATGCCCTGCGCGATCTCGGGCTGGTACGGCGTGTAGGCCGTGTAGAGCTCCCCCCGCCGCAGGATCTCGCGCAGCGCGGCCGGCACGTGGTGGTCGTACGCGCCGGCGCCGAGGAAGCAGGCGGCCCCGGCCGCGCGATCGTTGCGGGCGGCCAAGGCCTCGAGCTCGCGCTCGACCTCGAGCTGCGTCCTGCCGGGCGGGAGCGCGAAGGCGTGCCGGCGCAGGTCCTCGGGAACGTGCGCGAAGAGCGCGTCCAGGCTTCCCAGGCCCAGCTCGCCGAGCATCGCCTCGACGTCGGCATCCGTGAGCGAGACGAAGGGCACGGGCTACTCCTTGGCGATGGCCGCGTAGGCATCCGGCGCGAGCAGCGCATCGGCCTCGGCGGGATCCGCAACGCGCAGCTTGACGAGCCAGCCGTCGTCGTACGGGCTCCGGTTCAGGCCGCCCGGCTCCTCGATCAGCTTCGCGTTGGTCTCGATGACCTCGCCGCCGAGGGGCGCGTAGACATCGCTTGCCGCCTTGACCGATTCGACGACCGCGATCACGGCGCGCGCGGCGACGGCGCGGCCGACCGGCGGCAGCTCCACGTAGATGATCTCGCCGAGCTGCGACTGCGCGAAGTCGGTGATGCCGACCGTCGCCACGTCGCCGTCGACGCGCACCCACTCGTGCTCTCGCGTATAGCGCAGCTCCTCCGGAATCGTGCTCACGCTTTCCTCCTGGAATACAGCGGGCGCGCCGCGAGGACCGCCTCGTGCTGCGCGCCGCGGATCTCGATCGTCACCGCCGTCCCCTCGGCCGCGACATCGCGGTCGATCATGCACATGCCGCCCGGGACGCCGAGGCTCGGCAGGAACGTGCCGCTCGTGACGACGCCGGCCGGGCGCCCGCCCGCGTGGACCGCGTAGCCGGGCCGGGCCGGCGCGCGGCTCTGCATCCTGAACGGCATGCTCACGCGCGCGGGCCCGTCGGTCGTCTGCCGCAGCAGGAACTCCTTGCCGAGGAAGTCCTTCTCGAACGACACCGCCCACTTGTAGCCGGCCTCGATCGGCGTCACGTCGAGCGACAGCTCGTGGCCGTAGAGCGGCAGGCAGGCCTCGGTCCTGAGGGTGTCGCGCGCGCCCAGGCCCGCGGGCAGAAGACCGTAGGGCTTGCCCGCGGCGAGGAACTTCTCCCACAGGTCGACGGCGGCCGTTCGCATCGTGAAGACCTCGAAGCCGTCCTCGCCCGTGTAGCCGGAGCGAGAGAGCATCACCTTGTGCCCGCCGAGCTCCACGAACGCGAACTCGAAGCGCTTGAGCGCCACCTCCCGGCCGGCCAGGTCGTTGATGATGCGGCCGCTCGTCGGGCCCTGGACATCGATCTTGCCCGTGAGCGCGGAGAAGTTCTCGATGACGGTGTCCTTGGCGGCGTGGGCCTTGATCCACTCGTAATCGCCCTCGATGTCGCCGGCGTTGACGCAGAGGAGGTAGAGCGGCGGAGCGTGATCCTCGGGCATCGCGTAGAGGATGCAATCATCGACGACGGTGCCGCGCTCCG
>DHGK01000369.1:9320-12309 GCA_002402755.1 Planctomycetes bacterium UBA4800 | reverse complement strand
AGCAGGGCGAGCGAGTTCAGGTCGTGGAGAAACGCCATGTCGCCGGTGAAGAGCGTGAGCGGCGCGTCCAGGCCGTCGGAGAAGCCGAGCGCGGACGCGATCGTCCCATCGATGCCGCTCGCGCCCCAGTTCACGCCGACCGCGCGCGGCCGCGCGGCGGCCGGCGCGAACATGTCCATGTCGCGGACGGGCATGCTGCGCGCGAGAAACAGGCCGTGGCCGTCAGGGAGGCGCCTGGCGATGAGGCGCGCGCAGGCGGGCTCGCTGAGCTCGTCGCCGAGAACGCGCTCGACGATCGCGCCGGCCCGCGCCGAGAGCCGGCGGAGTTCGTCGAGATAGGCGGCATCGGCGGCCGAGCGAATCCTCGCGGCCAGATCGCTCGCGATGCGCCCGAGCGAGGCCTGCACGTGCAGCGTGACGAGGCTCGCCGGGTCGCGGCGCCGCGGCGAGTCCGCGATATGGATGTACTCGCCGGCCGCGCGCGCGAGCGAGAGAAACCGCGTCGAGGTCATGCGGCCGCCGGCATGAAGGATGGCCTCGGGAGCGAGGCGCGCCGCGGCGTCCGGCGGGAGCAGCGCCAGGTCGAAGAACGGGATGATGCCGGGGGTCGAATCCGCCCGCAGGCCCGACGCGGCATCGGCGAAGACGGGCCAGCGGAGGGCGCGCGCCAGCGCGCAGACCGCGTCGCGCTCGTCCCGGCCGCGCAGCGGCCCGACCGCGAGAACGCCCTTGTGCGCCGCACCGAGGCGCCCCGCGAGCCCCGCAACCTCCGCCTCGGGGGGCATGACCTCCGCGGGCGTGTACCGCGCAGCCCGGGCGGCGCCCGCGGGGGGCGGCGCGCAGGGGGCGAGCGGCTCCCTGAACATGCAGTTCAGGTGTACGGGACCGGCCGGGGGCGCGATGGCGCGGGCGACGGCCGCTGCGGCCGCGACGGCCGCGGTGTCGGGCGGCGTGTCCGGCCCCGGACAGGGCAGATCGAAGCGCCAGCGGACGTAGCCGCCGAAGATGTCGGGCTGTGCGATCGTCTGGTTGGCGCCCGTATCGCGCAGCTCGGGCGGCCGGTCGGCGGAGAGCACGACCATGGGCACGTCCGCCTGGGATGCCTCGATGACGGCCGGCAGGTAGTTCGCGACCGCGGTTCCCGACGTGCAGATGAGCGCGGCCGGCCGGCGGGCGGCGCTGCCGTACCCGGCCGCGTAGAAACCCGCGGCGCGCTCGTCGTGGGCAACGACGCAGCCCGCTCCCTGCTGCCGCGCGGCCGCGGCCGCAAGCGGCGTCGAGCGCGAGCCTGGCGAGATGATGAATCGCGCGACGCCGGCGCGCGCGAGCGTCGCGACGAGCGACGCGGCCCATGCGGTCGTGGCCTGCTCAGGAACGCTTGCCATTGCCGTCGAGAGCCTTCAGGAAGGGAGCCAACTTGCGTTCGTTCTCATCCCACTCGCCGGAGGGGTCGGAGCCCGGCACGATGCCGGCGCCCGCGTACAGCGTGAGCCGGTCGCGGGCGCAGTGCGCCGATCGGATGGCGACCGCGAACTCGGCGGCATCGCGGGCGATCCACCCGACGGGCGCCGCATACCATCCGCGGTCGAAGTTCTCCAGCGCGGCGATGGCGTCCAGCGCCGCGGCGCGCGGGTCGCCGCCGACGGCCGCGGTGGGGTGAAGCCGCGCCAGGATCGCCCCGTCCGTCACGCCGCCGGCCAGAACTCCGCGGAAGCGCGTGACGAGGTGCCGCAGGTGCGGCAGGACGACGAGGTCCTCGTCGCCGGGCTCCGCCAGATCGCTGCACAGCGCGCGGAGATCGGCCTGGAGCGTCGTGCGCACGACGCGGTGCTCGGCGAGATCCTTGTCGCTGTGCAGGAACTCGCTGCCGAGCGCGGCGTCGCGCGCGGGGTCGGGATCGCGCCCGCAGGTGCCGGCGAGGGCCTCGGCCCGGAGCGCGCGGCCTTCGCGCCGGTACAGGAGCTCCGGCGTCACCCCCAGAAACGCGTCCTCGCGGCCGTGCTGGAACAGGAAGGCGAAGCACGGCATGCTGCCGGAGGAGAGACGGTCCAGCAGCGCGCAGGCGTCGATGGGAGTTGCCAGGGCAAGCTCGGTCTTGCGCGCCAGGACGACCTTCCTGAGCGTGCCGCGCGCGCAGCCCTCCAGCACGGCCTCGATGCCCTCCCGCCACTTCGGAAATGCGGGCACGTCGAGGCGCCGGCGGATCGCCGGGGGCGGGTCCGGAACGATCGGCGCGGGCGGACGCACAGCCCGCAGGTCGGCGGCAAGCAGGGCGAGCGCCGCATCGGTCCGCATGCCGGGGGACCAGGACACGTTGCAGGCGAGCACGGTCCCCTCGGCCGTGCGGCGGCACTCGACGCGCGGCACGACGAAGGAGCACGGCGGAAACGATTCCCATGGGCGCCCCCCGGGCGCGCTCGAATCGAAGCGGAAGCCCCCGAGGAAGCGAACGCCCGGCGAGGACGGGGCGAGCAGTGCCGCGCAGCGGTCGGCGGCCTCGGCGTGGGAGGTTCGCGGCGTTCCGGTAACCTCGTACGCGACGCCGGCGCCGGCCCACTCGGCCGCCCCGTCGCGATCCGACCAGTACGAGCGCTCGGCGGTCCTCTGGGCGTGGAGCCAGAGAAGGGGCGGCGTCTCCGGGATCTCGGTCTCGGCGCGCAGGAGGCGCACGGGGACGTCCCTGCCGGCCCCGCGAAGGAGGGAGGCCATGCGCTCGATCAACCGTGCATGTGCGTTGGCGTACATTGAATGCGCGTGCCGCAACCCGTGAAAACCCCAAGTGTAACAGAGGCGCGGGAGGGGCTCAATCCGGCGGCCGGAGTAATTCGAACGGCGCTCCGAAGGCCGTAAGCGTTCTCGATTCTCTCGCCGTGTTCGGTTGCACAGCCAGATGTCATCTGACGGAGAAGAAACCACAGAGGCACAGAGAGCACAGAGAAGAAGACGGAGAGAGACCATCGCACGTGCCACGGAGCCGCGTAACGTCTCA
>DHGK01000369.1:2000-9303 GCA_002402755.1 Planctomycetes bacterium UBA4800 | reverse complement strand
GATTCGCGTGCTCGGGATGCCCTGTGAACGGTTCCGGCCCAAGTTTCATTGCATCGGTGCCGATAATTGGGTACAGATGGGGCAGAGGGATGGGATGTTCGCACATTCATGGAGATATGAATCATGAGCCGTAACGTCAAGACAGTTCCGAAACCCGACAGGAAGAGGGCAACCAAGGCTGCAGGCACGCGGTCCGCGGCAGCCCCCAAGGCCGCATCCGCCGCCGTGATGCCGTCGTGCGCGCCGTGCGCGGCGAAGCCCGGGACCGCGCCCGCGAAGACCGCGGACGCCCGGCCCCGGCGGACGGTATCCGCCGAGGAGCGGCGGCGCATGATCGCCGAGGCGGCGTACTTCATTGCCGAGCGCGAGAAGTTCCAGGCGGACCCGGCCTGGTGCTGGTTCGAGGCGGAGAGGGAAATCGACCGCAAGGTCGCCGCGAAGTGAGCGCACCGCGGCGGGAGAGCGCCCGCCGCGGGAAGCCGCGAGCGCCCGCCCGGGGCGGGGCGGAGGAGAAGGCTACGCCTCGACGAAGCCGCGCAGGAGCCGGCTGCCCAGCGGGTGCTGGAGCTTCCGGATCGCGCGGACCTCGATCTGGCGGATGCGTTCGCGCGAGACCTTGAAGCGCTTGCCCAGCTCCTCGAGGCTGCAGCCCGACTCGTGGTCGATGCCGAACCGGCGCTTGATCACCTCCTGCTCGCGCAGGCTCAGCCGGTCGAGCACGCCGCGGATGCGCTCCCTGAGCATCTCGCGGTTGACCGAGGTGAGCGGCGACTCGGAGCTGTCGTCCTCGACGATGTCCCCGAAGCTCGAATCCTCGCCGTCCCCCAGCGGGCTGCTCAGCGAGATCGGCATCTTGGACAGCTTCAGCAGCCGGCTGATCTCCGCCTCGGGGAGGCCCGAGGACTCCGACAGGCTCGCGAGGCTCGGCGGCGCCCCGTTCTGGGTGGTGAACTGGCGCGCCCAGGCCTCGAGCTTGCCCATCGTCTCGGCGACGTACCCCGGGAAGCGGATCATGCGGCCCTTCTCGACGATCGCGCGCGCGATCGCCTGCCGGATCCACCACGTGGCGTAGGTGCTGAACTTGTAGCCCTTGCGATGATCGAACTTGTCGCAGGCGCGCATGAGGCCCGTGTTGCCTTCCTGGATGAGATCGAGGAAGGGCAGGCCGCACTTGCGGTAGCTCTTGGCGATGCTCACCACGAGCCGCAGGTTGCCGGACGAGAGCCGGTTGCGCGCGTCCTGGTAGCGGATGCGCTGCGCGCGGATCGTACGGGCGCGCGTCATGAAGTCCACGGGCGACTCCCACGCGGCGCGGCGGAAGCGCTGATCCTGGGCGATGCCGCGGCTGCGGTTGTGCTCGCGCGGCAGGGCCTCGGCGAGCGCGACGGCCTCGTCCGCCCAGCGCGTCAGATACGTCGTCTTGATCTGGTGGTTCTCGATGAGGCGAATGCCCTCCGCGATGCGGTTCTGCATGCGCCGCGCCGCGAGCAGGCGCTTGCGGCGCTCGCCGCGCTCCATGGCGGGAAGATCGCGGTCGTTGGCCTCCAGGAGGCGGCGGAGCCGGTCGATCGTGCGGTCCAGCTCCTGCCGGACGCGGTCGCGGTCGCCCTTCTGCGCCGTGGTGATCTCGAGGGCCTGCTCGACGTGCAGCTCGCGGCTCTGGATCAGCTCGAAGACCTCGAGCGCGCCGACCTGGCCGAGCCGCATCCCGAGGACGCCGATCCTGAGCTTGCGCTCGGACTGTTCCATCGCCTCGGCGAGCTGAATCTCCTCCTCGCGCGTCAGGAGCGGGATGGTGGCCATCTGCGAGAAGTACATGCGGATGGGGTCGTTGAGCTTGCGGCGGTTCAGCTCCTCCTCGGCGTCCTTGTCGAGCTCGAAGCGCTCCTCCTCCTCGACGGGCTCGTCGTCGTCCTCGGCCCGTTCGGCCGCGCCGGGATCCTCGGTGATGACGACGCCCTGGCCGTCGAGAAAGTGCAGCATGTGCTCGAACTCCTGCGCATCCGGAGTCTCCTCCGAGAACGCCGTGAGCTCGTCGTAGGAGACGGACTTCCGGTTCCCTATGAACTCGAGCAGCCGCTCTTCCGTGGCTTTGGAAAGTTCCATGACGCCTCCTCAACGGCCCCACGTTCCCGCGCCGTTCCGCAGGAAACTCGCCGCCGTCCCGCCGGGGACGCGTCGAGCATTTCCACTGTAGGTATAACGAAGGTCGTTCCGAAAAAGTTGGATCGTTCTCGGGGATAGACGCCGCCGGGCGGCCCCGCGTTTGCGCCTCTATAATTAAAGTCGTGTCATTCTGGCCGACGTGTGCTTCGCGGACCTTCCCGCAGAAAAATGGACCTCCATTATGGCGCGGGCGAGGGGCGTTTACAAGCGGAAAACAGGGCAAAAATCAAAAAATTATGTTTAATGTTTCGAAGGCCCTGGGCCGACATGACCATCGGGCTTGCACCCCTCGCTCTCTGCGGGGGTCGAAGGGTTGGGGCGGGTGGGACCCCGACCGGGGCCGTTTCGAGAAATGAAGCGGCTGTCAAGGGGAAGGCGTCCCGATACGCGGGACGCTTTTTTTCTTGTTCCCGGGCCGGCGGCGACCGCGCGGCGTCGTGCCGATGCCGGGGCAGGCTGCCATGCCGCGCGGGCGGACCCCCGTGTTGTTCCCCCGCGCCTCTGCGCGTAGAATTGACGCCGTGAAGCGCGCGTGTGGTTTTTCCAGAGTTGCGGCCGCCTGCGCCGCGTGCGCGACGGCCGCCTGCCTGTCCCGTGCCGACAGCACGGTGATGTTCAACGAGATCATGTACCACCCGGCCGGCGACGAGACCGCGCTGGAATGGGTGGAGCTTCACAACGCCATGGCCGTCGACATGGACATCTCGGGCTGGTCGCTCGCCGGCGGCATCTGGTTCGAGTTTCCCGAGGGCTCCGTCGTGCCCGGCAGCGGCTTTGCGGTCATCGCGATCGACCCGGCCGCGCTCGCGGCCGCGGCGGGGATCGCGGCGCCCGCGGGGCCGTTCGAAGGGCGGCTGGAAAACGCCGGGGAGCGCCTCGACCTCCTGAACAACAACGGCCGGCTGATGGACTCGGTCGCGTACCTCGACCGGGAGCCGTGGCCCGTGGCGGCCGACGGCTCGGGGGCGTCGCTCGCCAAGCTGCGGCCCGCAAGCGCAAGCGGGGAGCCTGGAAACTGGGCGCCGAGCGCGGCGCCGGGCGGCACGCCCGGGAAGGCCAACTTCGAGGAGGGCGCCGCGCCGGCGGCGCCGACCCTGCGCTTCAACGAGACGGCGCTGGCCGGCGACGGGGCGCCGTGGATCGAGCTCGCGGCCGTCGCGCCGTGCCAGGCGCTCGGCACGGCGATCGAGAGCAGCGCCGGCCAGTACTACATCCTTTCTTCGGCGGCGCTCGCCGCGGGGACGCGACTGGTCTTCTCGGCCGCCGCCCTGGGGTTCGAGCCGCGCGCGGGGGAGAAGCTCTTCCTCCGGTCGCCCGACGGCGAGACCATCCTCGATGCCGTGTGGCTCGCGCCCGGTCTGCAATGCCGGCTGCCGGAGGGAACCGGGCCGTGGTTCGCGCCGGAGGCGGCGACGCCCGGCGCCGCGAACGCCGTCGCGCGCTGCGAAGATCTCGTCGTCAACGAGATCATGTACCACCCCATGCTCGATGAGGGCGAGCGCGGGGAGTACGTCGAGCTGTACAACCGCGGCGCCGCCGTGCTGGACCTGAGCGGGTTCCGGTTCACCGACGGCATCGCGTTCCAGTTCCCCGAGGGGACGATGCTCGGCCCGGGAGCCTACCTGGTCGTGGCGCGCGACCCCGCGTACGTGCGCGAGACCTACGGCATCGACAACGTGGCCGGGCCGGCGAGCGGCGCGCTTGCGAACGACGGGGAGCGGATCGCGATCGCGGACGCCCGCGGGAATCTCGCGGACGAGGTGCGCTACTTCGAGGGCGAGCGCTGGCCCGCGTACGCCGACGGGGGCGGCTCGAGCCTCGAGCTGCGGGACCCGGCGGCCGACAACGCGGCCGCCGAGGCGTGGGCGGCGAGCGACGAGTCCGGGAAGTCCCGGTGGCGGACGTACTCGTACTCCGGCGTCGCGGCGGCCGACCGCGGCCCGACGCGGTGGCGCGAGTTCGTGATGGGGCTGCTCGATGCCGGCGAGATCCTCATCGACGACGTGAGCGTGCTCAAGCGGCCGAGCACGGCGCCCGCGGAGATCCTGCAGAACGTGACGTTCACCGACGGGCCGCTCAAGTGGCGCCTCCTGGGGACGCACCGGCTGAGCCGCGGGCAGGACGACCCGCTCGACCCCGCGGAGAAGGTGCTGTGGCTGGTCGCGACCGGCCCGACCGAGCACATGCACAACCACGCCGAGACGACGCTCAAGGGCACGGAGACCGTGCTCAACGGGACGGAGTACGGGATCTCGTTCCGTGCGAAATGGCTGGCGGGCTCCAATCTCCTCAACACGCGCCTGTACTTCAGCCGGCTCGCGCGGACGACGGCGCTGGACGTGCCCGCCGCGCGCGGCACTCCCGGCGCGCGCAACACGGCGCGCGTGGACAACATGGGCCCGACGTTCGCGGCGTTCGGGCATTCCCCGGCGGTGCCGAATGCGGCCGAGGAAGCGCTCGTGACGGCGCGGCCCGAGGATCCCGACGGCGTGGCCGGCTGCACGCTCGCGTGGGCCGTCAACGGCGGGGCGTGGCAGCGCGCGGCCATGGACAAGGGGGCCGACGGCGCGTACCGGGGGACGATCCCGGGGCAGCTCGCCGCCGCGATCGTGCAGTTCTACGTCGAGGCCGAGGACGGCCGCGGCGCGGCGAGCATGTTTCCGGCGCGCGGGCCGAATTCGCGCGCGCTCTACAAGGTCAAGGACGGCCAGGCGCGCCTCGGGACGCTCCACAACGTGCGGATCGTGATGCTGCCCGCCGACGCGACGCTGCTCCACACGCCCACCAACGTCATGAGCAACGAGCACCTCGGCGCCACGATCATCTACGACGAGCGCGAGGTGTTCTACGACGCCGGCGTGCGCCTGAAGAGCAGCGAGCGCGGACGCCTGGCGACGACGCGGGTGGGCTTCTCGATCCGGTTCAACGGCGACCGCCTCTTCCGCGGCGTGCACCGGACGATCGGCATCGACCGGTCCGGCGGGCTCATGTTCAGCCGCACCTTCGGCCAGGACGAGATCTGCGTCAAGCACATCGTCAACCACGCGGGCGGCATGGCCGGCATGTACGACGACCTGACGTGGGTGATCGCGCCGCGACCGGAGCACACGAGCACGGCGCTCCTCCTCATGGCGCGCTTCAACGACGTGTTCCTGGACTCGCAGTGGCCGCGCGGCGGCGACGGCATGCTGTACACGTACGAGCTGATCTACTATCCCACGACGACCGTGGACGGCACGCAGGAAGGCCTCAAGCTGCCGCAGCCCGACGAGGTCATAGGCGTCGACATCCAGAACCTCGGCGACGACAAGGAGCTGTATCGCTGGTTCTTCCTGATCGAGAACAACCGCGCGCGGGACGACTACGCCGGCCTCATGCGCTTCTGCAAGAACTTCGCCGCGCCGTCCGATGTGCTCGAGGCCCGGGCGGCCGAGATCATGGACGTCGACCAGTGGATGCGGACGTTCGCCATGTACTCGCTGTGCGGCATCGGCGACACGTACACGCAGGGCCTCTACCATAACAACATGTACTACGTGCGGCCGGAGGACGGCCGGGTCCTCGTCTTCCCGTGGGACATGGACTTCGCGTTCGTCCGGAGCACGAGCGAGGCCTTGTGGGGCAACGCGAACCTGGCGCGGATCATCGCGCTGCCGGCGTACACCCGGCTGTTCTACCGGCACCTCCAGGACATCATCGCGACGACGTACAACCGCGCGTACATGGAGCGCTGGACCACGCACTACGGCGCGCTCTGCAGCCAGGATTTCCGCCCGATTGCGGGGTACATCGCCACGCGGGCGGCGTTCGTCGCCAGCCGGATTCCGGCCGGGATCGCGTTCGAGATCGCGACGAACGACGGCGAGGACTTCTCCGTCGAGACGGCGTCGGCGACGATCGAGGGCAAGGGCCCCATCGACATGTACGGCCTGGCGCTGAACGATGCCCCGGTCGCGCCGCGCTGGCGCACGGCCACGCGCTGGGCCGTGGACGCGCCGCTGGCGCCCGGGCCGAACCGCCTGGTCTTCTCCGCCCTGGACGGCCGGGGGACGCCGATGGCGACCGACGCCGTCACGGTGACATCGACGCTCGACTGGCACCCGCCGGAAGTATTCATGTTCTCGCCGCTGCAGGGGCCGGCGGCGGGCGGGACGAAGGTGCAGATCTACGGCGACGCCTTCCAGCCGGGCATGCGCGTGCGCTTCGGCGGGGCGGAATCGCCGGCCGTGACGGTGCTGGCCGCGGCGATCGCCGAGGCCGTGACGCCGCCCGGAACCGGTACGGTCGCCGTGGAGGTCGAGAATCCGGACGGCCTGGCCGCCGTCGCGCCGGCCGGCTTCGCGTACGTGGGCGAATCCGCGCGGTTCGTGCGCGGCGATGCGAACGCCGACGGTCGGATCGATGTCGCGGACGGGATCGGAATCCTGCAGTTCCTGTTCGCCTCCGGCGCGCTCGGCTGCGAGGACGCCGGCGACGTGAACGACGACGGGGCGCTCAACATAGGCGACGCGATCAGCCTTCTGAGCTACGTCTTCGCGCAGGGGGCGGCGCCGCCACCGCCGCACGGGGCGTGCGGGATCGATCCGACGCCGGACGCGCTCGGGTGCGAGTCGTTCGCGGGCTGCAGGTGAGCGCGGGGGGCGCGTGCGATGATGTTCCTGTCGGATGATTTCCTGCTCGGGTCGGAGCCGGCGCGCGTGCTCTTCCACGAGCACGCGGCGCGCATGCCGATCTTCGACTACCACTGCCACCTGCCGCCCGCCGACATCGCGCAGGACCGGGCTTTCGAGAACCTGACGGCGATCTGGCTTGCGGGCGACCACTACAAGTGGCGGGCGATGCGCGCCAACGGGGTGCCCGAACGGCTGATCACGGGCGGCGCCTCCGACGAGGAGAAGTTCCAGGCCTGGGCGGCGACGGTGCCGGCGACGGTCGGGAACCCGCTCTACCACTGGACGCACATGGAGCTCAAGCGGCCCTTCGGGATCGCGGGGAGGCTGCTCGGGCCCGACACGGCGCGGGCGATCTACGAGGAGTGCGGGGCCATGCTGGCGGCGCCCGAGTTCCGGGCGCGCGGGCTGCTGGCCCGGGCGGGCGTGCGCGTCGTGTGCACGACCGACGACCCCGCGGACACGCT
>DHGK01000369.1:760-1984 GCA_002402755.1 Planctomycetes bacterium UBA4800 | reverse complement strand
ACCTTCCGGCCGGACAAGGCCATGGGGATCGAGTCGCCCGAGGCGTTCAACGCCTGGGCCGCGGCGCTCGAGGAGCGCGCCGGGATCGCGATCCGCGACTATCCGTCGTTTCTCGAGGCGCTCAGAGCCCGCCACGCCTTCTTCGATGCCGCGGGCTGCCGCATCGCCGACCACGGCATGACCGCGGTGCACGCCGACGAGGCGACCGAGCACGAATTGCGCACGATCTTCAACAAGGTGAGGATCGGCAAGCCACCCGACGAGAAGGAGGCCGCCAAGTGGCGCGCGGCGCTCCTCGTCGAATTCGGGCGCATGCACGCCGAGAGGGGGTGGGCGATGCAGCTCCACATCGGCGCCCTCAGGAACACGAGCTCCCGCGCCGCCGCCGCCCTGGGGCCGGACACGGGCTTCGACTCGATCGCGGACGAGCCCGTCGCGGCGCCGCTTGCGCGGCTGCTCGACCGGCTCGACCGCGAGGAGAAGCTCCCGAAGACCATCCTCTACGTCCTGAACCCGCGCGACAACGAGGCGGCGGCCGCCATGTGCGGGAACTTCCAGGACGGCACGGCGCCCGGGAAGATCCAGTTCGGGCCGGCCTGGTGGTTCAACGACCAGAAGGACGGCATCGAGCGGCAGCTCGGCGCGCTCTCGGTGATGGGGCTCCTGAGCCGCTTCGCGGGCATGGTGACCGACTCGCGCAGCTTTCTCTCGTACTCGCGGCACGAGTACTTCCGCCGCATTCTCTGCAACCTGCTCGGCGGGCAGGTCGCGCGCGGCGAGCTGCCGGACGACATGGAGCTTCTCGGCGGCGTCGTCCGCGACATCGCCTATCGCAACGCGGTGAGGTACTTCGGGGTCGGGGAGATCGAGTAACCGCGCACGGTGACCGCTCACAGCGCATCTCGGACACGTTGGTCTTCCTGTAGCCGTTCACAGGACATCCGAGCACGCGAATCTCCGCGTTCACTACATCACATTCCGGCGTCCTTCGTGGTGCCCTTTCCGATTCACCACAGAGAAGACAGAGGGCACAGNNTCTCTCTCCGTCTTCTTCTCTGTGCTCTCTGTGCCTCTGTGGTTTCTTCGCCGTCAGATGACACCTGGCTGTGCACCCGAACACGGAGAAACAACCGTGAACGGTTACCTTTTCCGTTAGATGAGACGTGCCTGTGTACCCGAACACGGCGACAAAAAACCGTGGTAACCGTTCACGGTTTCCTCACC
>DHGK01000369.1:0-635 GCA_002402755.1 Planctomycetes bacterium UBA4800 | reverse complement strand
CGAGAAAACCGTGAACGGTTACAAACCGTGAACGGCTACTGCGCCGGTCAGAACTGCGGCGCGGGGGCGAGCGCCGCCGTGAGGGGCTCCCACGCGATGCGCGACCAGTCCTCGACCGCCGTGCCGGGCGCGCGCATGATGGCCTCCAGCTCGTCGAGCGCGTGCAGGCGCCCGCGGGCGATCTCCGGATCCCGCGGGGCGACGGCGGGATCCTCGACCTCCGCCAGGTACAGGATCCCGAAGTGGACCTTGCCGACATCGGTCGCATCGTCGTTGATGTAGCCGAGGACCCGGACGGCGATCGGGCCGCCGAGGCGGATCTCCTCGCCGAGCTCGCGCTCCATGCTCGCGCGGATGGGGTTCGCCGCCGCGCCGTCGGCCCGGTCGATGTGGCCGCCGACGCCCCACGACCACTTGCCGCGCAGCCGGACCTCGTCGTACTTGCCGGCCTCGGTCGCGCGCTGGTAGGCGAACACGCGCGCCGACGGGCGGTGGCACACGATCGTGTAGGCGATGGGTTGCTTGAAGCGCGGATCGTGCTCGGCGTCGCCGCGGCGCATGTAGGCCGCGTGGCGGAGCGCGAGCGCCTCGTAGTCCGCGGCCGAGGCGGGCGCGAACCCCGTGAAGTACCCGGG
>DHGK01000212.1 GCA_002402755.1 Planctomycetes bacterium UBA4800 | reverse complement strand
CGGCCGCGAGCAGCGCGTCGCCGTCTTCGAGCTTCTCGATGCGCTCGTCGTCGAAGTTCACGTACCCGAAGCCGCCGAGCGACCGCAAGCGGTGCATCGCAAAGAACGACTTGCCCGCGCGACGCGGGCCGCTGATCACCGTGATGAGCTTGTGCGGGCGGCCCGGAGGGGCGGTGTCCCGTTCCACATAGGGCTCTGCCAGCCGTTCCTCGAGCTCGCGCCTCTGAAGCAGGAGAAGATCGCGGAGCATGGCGTCCTCCTAGACGTTATTTCGACACTTGTAATGGACACAAGTAGCCATCTTTGTCCATTATGATATGGCACAGTGCGGCGGGAAGCAACGGGGAGGCGGCCGCCGGCCGTCACGAAATCCCGTGCTTGCGCATCTTGCGCCACAGCGTCGAGGCGTCGATGCCGAGCGCGCGCTGAGCGCGCTACGCCTTCGCCGAGGGATCGACCACGCGTCCCATGAAGAGAATCGCCCCGGTCCGCTCGTGGCGGATCAGGAAGAGGAACGGGCGGTCGGCCTTGAAGACGACCGGCGTCTCTTTGTCCGCGACCATCGCTCTCCCGATCATGACGACCGCCGTCGCGGCCGCCGCCTCGGTCCCCTTCTCGTCCAGGTCGATGTAGGCCTTGTGGATGACATCGCCTATGAAGAGCTCGCGCGTGTCCGCGATGCCCGCGAAATCGGCCTCTCCGGACTTGAAGGCCTTCGCGATCCCGAGGGCCTTCAGGGCTTTGACGACGGCCGGCGACGCTGTCATCTTGAAGCGCGGCAGCGCGAGGTCGACCCGCCGGCGCGTCATGCCATCGATCCAGCCCGCGAGCGCGTCGGGCGCGAGCTTCTTCTCGAACGCGGCCAGGCCTTCGGCCTTCGACGGCAGGAAGACCACCATCGACAGGCGGTTCGCCGAGTACGGCAGCGCGACCGCCTGGAAGCCCTCGCCTTCGAAGTAGCGGTACGAGCCGACGCGGTGCATGAGCCGCGCCTTCACCGTGCGCGCGCCGCCCGCGTGAAACGGCGCCTCTGCGGTGAGCTCCGGCTCGAACTCGTCGGCCCAGGCGCTCTTCATGTAGATGGCATTGGCAAGGACGAGCCGAGTCAGGGGCGTGAGGGCGCCCGCGGGAATCAGGTCGCGGATCTTCCGGGCCGTGCGCTCCTCCACCCAGCCGTTGATCTTCGCGCGGGCGGCCTCGGCGGCCCTTCCGAAGTCGACCTCGCCGAGTTCGCCCCCGAACTCCGTCCTGACGAGGTCCAGGTACGCCTTCTCGAACGGGTAGCCCTTCTGTCCCCAGAGCGAGTTGGCGGTGCACAGGCGGTAGAGTTCCTGGGAGCCGGCCTTACTCTCCTTGTCGAGCGCCTCGATGAGCGCGCCGCAGAGCCGCTCGGCGTTCGAACCCGGAAGGTGCAGGGTCTTCGCCATCTCGGCGGCGGTGTCTCCGCGCGCGCCCGCGAAGGTCATGGCCAGCGCCGTGTGAATGCTGTAGGGCGAGAAGAAGAGATTCCCCTCGGCGGCCCGGAGCTGCCCGTAGAGATCGAGGGCGAACTCGTTCCCGGCCCGGGCGGCCGGCGCGGCATCTGAAAGACCGCCGGGCGCGGGGGCGGCGCAGGCGAATCCGGCGGCAGCGAGCAGCGCGCAGGCAAGCGTGAAGCGTCTCATCGGGCGTTTCTCCTTGTGAAGTCCGTACGCGATTATAGACCGAGCCCGGCGCGGGAAGTTCCCCGGAAGACGAGCAGTGCGATCGCCTGACGTGGTTCGAGGAGAGCGCTTCAGGGTATAATCCTTGCAGAGTTCCGGTGCCGACATGAAAAAGCGTAAGCTCCTCCCGAAGCTGCTTGCCGGATCGAAAAACGTCCGGTGATAGAGCGCTATGCGCTGGACATGGAGGCGGACAGATGAGCGACTACCATATCAACGTCTTCTTCAGCAAGGAGGACGGCGGTTACATCGCAGATATTCCGGACTTGAAACACTGCTCCGCGTTCGGCGCGACCCCCGAGAAGGCGCTGCGGGAGGTCCTGAAGGCCAAGCAGGCATGGATCGCGGCGGCCCGGGCGCACCGGAAACCGGTTCCCGCCCCGCGTTACAAGCCCGCGATCTACCAGGTCGCTTCGCGATAGCTCGCCCGCCTCCGGCGCGTCACCCATCCCCGCCCTCGAACCTGTACCCCAGGGTCGGCGCCGTCAGGAAATGGCGCGGCGCCGCCGGGTCGTCCTCGAGCTTCCGCCTGAGGCCCATCACGTGGAAGTCGATCGTCCGCGGCGCGATCGCCGCGTCGTAGCCCCACACGCCGTCGAGGATCCGCTCGCGCGAGAGCACGCGGCCTCGGTTGCGGATGAAGAACCGCAGGAGGTCGTACTCGGTCCTGGAAAGCTCGACCCGCGCCTTCCCGCGCCTGACGTCGCCGGTGTCGAGGTTGACGGCGACCTTTCCGAAGCGGAATTCCCCCGCCCCGCTCGTCCTCCTGAGCAGCGCCTCGATCCTGGCGAGGAGCTCCCTGAGCCCGAAGGGCTTCGTCATGTAATCGTCGGCGCCGAGCGTGAGCCCCTTGACCTTGTCCTCCTCCTGCCCCCTCGCGCTCAGGATCAGGACCGGGATCTCGGGATACCGCCGCCTGAACGCGCGGCACACCTCGAAGCCGTCGATCTTGGGCAGCATGAGATCGAGAACGAGGATGTCCGGCACCACGCTCCCGAGAAGCACGAGCGCGGCCTCGCCGTCCTTCGCGCTCACGACCTTGAAGCCCTCCATGCCGAGCTTCTCCGTGAGGCCGAGGAGGAGCGCCGGGTCGTCTTCGACGACTGCAACGGTTCTCATGCGCCGCCTCCCGCGGGCAGGACGAGCGCGAAGGCGCTCCCCGCGCTCGACGTGCGCTCGAGCCGGACATCGCCTCCCAGGCGCCGCGCGAGCGCGCGCGAGAGCGCGAGGCCGATGCCTGCCCCGCGCGGCACGGCGCTCTCCGGGTGCGCCCGGTAGAACTTCTCGAAGAGGTGCTTCCGCGCATCCTCGGGGATCCCGAGGCCGTTGTCCCGCACCTCGATCGTCACCTGCCGGCCGTCGCGCGCGACGGCGAGCGCCACCTCGTGCGCATCCCCGCGCCGGTACTTGAAGGCGTTGTCGAGGAGATTCTGGAGAATGCACGCAACGGCCTCGCCGTTCGAGTCGATCGCGCCCGCCGCGCCGACCTCGGCCGAGAAGCGCACGCCCTCGCGCGCCGCCCGCGCCTCGAAGCTCTCGGCCACGCGGCCGAGCACCGCGCCGAGGTCGACCGGCGCCACCGGAAGGACGATCTCCCCGCGCTCGATCCGCGCGAAGTCGAGCACGTTCTCGACGATGGCGGACAGGCGCTCGCTCTCGGCGCGGAGAATGTGCGCGAAGGCCTGCACCTTGTCCTCGGCCAAGCCCCCGTCGGCAAGCATCTCGGCAAAGATGCGCACCGTGCTCACGGGCGTCTTCATCTCGTGCGAGACGTTGGCGATGAAGTCCGACTTGAGCCGCGCGAGGCGCATCTCGGTCCTGACCGCCCGCAGGACGAAGAACCCGCCCGCGGCCGCGATCAGGAAAAGCGCGGAGACGGCGCCGTACATCCAGGCGGTCTGCCGGCGCGCCGCGGCGATGATCCGGCCGACAAGCGGGCTTCGCGCCAGCGCAACGCCGACCGGGACATTATGGGCGCTCAGAAGCCGCTCGGCGCACAGCTCATCCGGGGCGGGGCGGCGCGCCGGCGCCTCCTGCCCGGCGGCGAGAAGGCCCGCGCTCGGCTCGAACTGGACCGCGATGCCGTCGCCGGCGTCCTCGGACGGAAATCCCAGCTCGATCCACGTCGCCGCGAAGACGGGCCCGCCCTCGGCGGCGCGGCACAGGAAGAGCCTGCCGTCGAGCGCGAACGCCTCGGGAACGCGCCCGAGCGCCGCAACGGCGGCGCACGCCGCCTCGACGGCCGGATCGGCGGGCGGCTCGACCGCGCCGATGCGCCGGTAGAGCGCAGCGCGCCAGCCGGGAGCAACGGCATGCCGGAGACGACTCAGCCGTTCCGCGACGGCGGTCGCATCGACCTTCCCGAGCTCGTGAAGGCCGAGCAGGGCGAGCGCATCGAGGGGCTCGCCGTCGGGGCCGGCGACGCCGGCGTACGCGCGCGC
>DHGK01000261.1 GCA_002402755.1 Planctomycetes bacterium UBA4800 | reverse complement strand
GGCGGTCCCTACCGCGACCTGATTTGTCGCTCCGGACGTGAAGATTCACACTTTCACTCGGATGACAAATCAGTGACTGTCCCCGGAGTTCGCAGCCGCTCGGCATCCTCGATCGATTCGTTGCTTGATTTCCAGACGTTGGCGGCATATCATGACTGGCGTTGCGCGCGTTCTCGTCGGCGGTCCGGAGGGAATGCGGCGTCAGGCGCGCGACGGCGATGCAGGCGGCTCCCGGGACCGTAGGCTGCGATCCCGTCATGGGGGCCCCGCCCAAGAGCCGCCCCGTTGCCGCTGTCGTGAACTGGAGGGAATCTGCGACACGCTTCGCGTGTCTGAAGTGTTCCATGGAGTAGCGTAACCGGCTGCAGAGCCTCCGCACGAGGATCGCCGAATGCCGAGCATTGTCTTCGAGAGAGGAAGCCTGCGCGGAAAGCGGTTCATACTCCCCGCGGGCGGCATCATTCGCATCGGCCGCGATCAGACCTGCCAGGTCCAGGTCCGCGACACCATGGTCTCCCGCGTCCACTGCATCCTGCGCGGCGAGAAGGGCGTCTGGAGCATCGAGGATGCGGGCAGCAGCAACGGCACCGTCGTGAACGGCGCCGCGGTCCGGAAGAGCCCGCTCGCCCCCGGCGATCTGGTCTGCATCGGCGACTCGGCCTTTTCCTGCCTCGCCACGCACGACGACCCCTGGATCGGCACGACGCTCGGGGGCTATCGCCTGGAGGCGCGCGTCGGGCGCGGCGGCATGGGCACCGTCTACCGCGCGCACCAGCTCTCGCTCGAGCGCGAGGTCGCGCTCAAGATCCTGGCGACGTCGCTCGGCACGAATCCCGAGTTCGTGGCGCGGTTCATGAAGGAAGCCCGCGCGGCCGCGCGCCTCAACCACCCGAACGTGGTCCAGGTCCACGACGCGGGCTGCGAGGGCGACACGCACTTCATCGCCATGGAGTACCTGCCGGGCGGCGCGCTCGAGGACGTGATGCTCAGGCGCGGCCCGATCCCCTTCCGCGAGGCCGTGCCGATCGCCTGCGACGCCTTGAAGGCGCTGGCGTTCGCCCAGGCGCACGGCATCGTGCATCGCGACATCAAGCCCGGCAACCTCCTGTTTGCGGGCGACGGCGCCGTCAAGGTCTGCGACCTCGGCATCGCGCTCGACCTGCGGCAGCCCGATGCCGGGCGTGAAGGCGCCACCGCCGGCTCCCCGGCCTACATGGCGCCCGAGCAGGTGCGGGGAGAGGCGCTCGATCACCGCGCCGACCTCTACGCCCTCGGCGCCACGCTCTACCACGCCATCGCGGGCGTGCCGCCCATCGAGGGCGCGACCGTCAAGGAGATCGTCAACAAGAAGGTGTCCCAGGAGGCCCCGCCCCTCAAGGACCGCGTCCCCGGGGTGCCGCCGCGCCTCTCGCATGTCGTCGCCAGGCTCCTTGCGCTGAACCCCGCCGACCGTCTTGCCTCGGCGCAGGAAGCCGAAGCGGCGCTCACTGCCGCCCTGCGCGCACCGGCGCCCGTCTTGCGCGAGAGCCCTGTCGTGCACGAGGCCTCGCAGAAGAAGCCCGGCCCCGCCGCCCGGATCGCCGCGATGGCCGCCGCCGCCGCTGCGCTGCTCGTCGTTGTCTTCCTGGTGGTCAGATACTCGGGAGCGCCCGCACACGAGACGGCCAAGGGGACCCCGGCGCCGGCCTCGGCCTCGACACTTGCCGCGAACGCGGCGCTGGCGCCGAACCCGGCTCCGGCGCCGGCAGCAGCGGCGCCCGAGGCTGCGGTCGCCCCCGAGCCGGCGATCGCGGCGCGCGAGACGCCGCGCGCGGAGGAGCTCGAACGCGCCGCGGCCGAGGCCGAAGCCGCGCGCGCGGCTCGGGAACAGGCGGCCCGGATCGAAGGGCTGCTCGCGGAGAACGACCTGGCCCGCGCCGCCGCGGCCATCGAGGGTCTTCCCGCGTCGGCGGAGCTCGCTCCCGTGCGCGCGTTGTTCGCAGAGACGCTGCGCTCGAAGATCGAGGCCGAGCTGACCGCCTGCATGTCCCGCGTCGCGGCGCTCTGCGATGCGCATCGTTTCGAGGATGCCCGCGCCGACGTCGAGAAGCTCCGCGCCCGACTGCCCGGGGCGGAGAGCGCGCGCATCGAGCCGCTCCTGCAGGCCGTCGCGAAGGCGTACGACGCGCGCGCGGCCGTCGTCGAGGGCGTGCGGCTCGTGACGCGCGACGTCATGGCGCGCATGGGCGGGCTCGACTTCCCGGCGGCATCCAGGGCGATCGAAGACTTCCTCGCGGAACGGCCGGCCGCCGCGGACGATCTTGCATCGCTCGGGGCCGAGGCGGAAGGGGCGGCGGCGCTCTGGGAGCGGCTCACGGGCGCGTTCAAGGATGCGGCCGCGTCCGGCAAGGAGACCGACCTCGCGTTTCTTCCCGATCCCCTCGGCAGTCCGGTCGAGGGCCGCTTCCGCGTGATGGCGATCGCGCGCGACCGCCTGAGCCTCGAGAGCGCCGGCGCCGGGAAACGCCGGGAAATGCGCTCCGTGTTCGAGGTGACGCCCGATGCGATCCTCGCGATCCTCGGCGACGCGCAGCTCAGGCCGCCGCTCGGTCTTCTGTGGCTCCTGCGCGCGGGCAAGGAGCCCGCCGCCGCGCTTCTCCTCGCGCCCGATCTGCCCGCCGAGACCCGCGCCGAGAACGAGATGCGTGCGGCCGACCACGGCGCGGTATGGTTGACCGCGCGCTACGAGGCGCTCAAGGCCTTCCGCGAGGAGCTTGCCGGGGCCGCGAACGCGGCGCCCGAGACGCGGGTCTTCGCTGTGCGCGAGGCCGCGCGGCTGCTCTGCGCGTGGCCGAACGCGCATGCGGACATCGCGGGCGCGCTCAGGGCCTGGTTCGTCGCGGATCGCGCCGGCATTCTCGCGAGCGGGCCGCTGGAGAGCTTCTTCCACGCCAAGTCCGTGAAGACGCCGCGTGCCGGCAGCGTTCACCTGACGTACGATTTCGCGAGCGAGGCGCAGATCGAGGATTTCACGCCCGTGCCTCGGGCGGCGTTGCCGGGGACCGCCGCGCCGGCCCGAGGCGGCCGCGGAACGACCGGCGCCGAGCCCGAGAGGCCCGCGCGCAGATGGCTTGCCGACAAGAAGGCGCTCGAGCTCGAGGGCGAGGTGCGGTTCCTGCACGGCGACCCGTTCGAGGAGACCATCATCGTCACCGGCAGGGTGGCCGCGTGCTTTGCCGATGCGCCGAACGTGAACATCGCATTCTTCACCTCGCCCGAGGATCGTGTCACGTTCACGATGCGAGAGTACGACGGCTCGTGGCGCCGCCGCACCGGGCGGTCCATGCGGCCCGAGTACCTGGTCCTCGGCATGGGCTACTACGTCCCGCTCATCAACGTCCCCGCCGAGGAAGCGGAGCAACCCTTGATCGACCCGGCGCGCGGCGGCGGCGGCGTGCTCCGCGCCGCCCTGCCCGAACCGGGCGTGCGCGTGCCCGGCCCCGTGTACACTCGCGAGCCGTGCTACGTGATAATGACCGGCGAGCACGGCTGGAACCTCGGCCGCAGCCTGGAGCAGCTCCTCTGGGCCCAGGGCGGGAGCGGCAAGATCGCGGCGCCGTTCGTCTTCCAGGCCGGCGTCGGGAGGGGCGCGATTCAATGGCTGGTAAAAGGCAAGGCCGTATCGTTTCCCAGGGCGCCCGAGATCGCGCGCCTCGGCGACACGCTTTCCACGCAGGGCTCGTTCTCGCTCTTCACGGCCGGGAGCAGGGTCGCGTACGCCGGTGTTGAGGTCCAGGGCAAGCTCAGGGCCGACTGGCCCGCGCGCGAGGCCGAACGCCGGGCGCGGGAGGAGCTTGCGCGCATCGCGCCCCGCAAGGAAATCGCCGCGACGCCGAGCGGCGCCGGCGCTGTGGTCCCGCGGCCCAAGGCCGCGGAAACCGGCGTCGCGGCCGTCCCCGAGGAGGAGCCGGAGAAGCCTACGGGCGTGTGGGCGTTCTTCGACCGGCACAAGGACAAGCTCTTCGGCTGCCCGGCGAAGTTCTCGGGCGGCCGGGTCCTGCTTGACTACTCGAACGGCAGGGACCTGGAGAGAGACGCGATCGTGAAGAAGCTGGGGAAATCCAAGCTCGTGTTCCAGCGCGAGAGCGCGTCAACGTGGCGGCAGACCTCCTTCGATGCCGGCGGCGACATGAGCTGCTTCTTCATCGAGCCCCAGTTCGTGCGCCAAGTGCGCGTATCCATGACCGTGGCGCTGGAAGTCGTGGCCGCCGGCGACGCGTACGTCGTCGTGCACGTCATGAACGACAAGTCGGGCAACGGCTACGGCTGCAAGTTCGGCGCGATCGCCGGCCACGTGACCGGGGTGTTCGGATTCAGGGCCGGCGCGCCGAGCACCGTCGCCGGCGCGATGACGAAGCCTCCGAAGGACTGGGTCGTGAAGACATCGAGCGAGTGGGCGCTGGATCTCGCGTGGCCGGAGGGAGAGGACGCCGGCAGCCTCACCGCGATTCTCAGCGGGAGGGATGTCTCCAGGATCGAGAGAATCAAACCGGCGTCGCCGGGTGCGTTCCCCGCGGGCCGCGTGGGCGTGTCGTGGAACAAGTGCATGTTCGCCGCCAGGAGCCTCCAGATCGAGGGCGTGCTCGACCAGGTGTGGGCCGTTGAGAAGCTCCAGGGGCTCGGGGTGGAGATCCCCGAGGAGATTCTGGTCGGCGCGGGGCTCAAGAAGAGAACGGCCGGGACGAGCGCGGAGCCCGCGCCCGAAGCGCCGCGGAAACCCGAGGAGCCGCAGAAGCCGGAGGAGCCGGCCGCGCCGGTCCCCGCGGAGCCCTCAGCCCGAGGGTCGCCGGAGTGAAGCGACCCGAGGGAGCGGCGCTTTCGAGGTCATTCGTCCGCGGAACGGAACGCGGTTCTTCATGCGTTCTTCTCCCGTCGTAGTGCACGGCAGCCTGCGGTATAATGAACGTGTGCAGGAGTGGTCAAAGGGCGCGTATGCACGGCGCGGGTCGTGGTTGGAGCATGCCGGCGCTTCTTGAGCGCCCGGTTGACCACGGAGGAAGAAGATGTCTTCTGTGTGCGCACGGCCTCGCTTCGGGCGATCGCGATGGGGCGGGTGCCGGATGGGTGACGGCAGCGACGCGGACAGCGGCCGCGGCTCCTGCGGCGCAGATCTCCCCGTCCGGCCACGCGTTCGATCCCGCGGTCGCATGCTCGCGCGGGTGTGCAGCTCGGGCAGTCTCCTGCTCGCGTGCCTCGTGTCCTCTCTGGCCGGGCAGGACATGCCGTTCCGGCGGGGAGACTCCAACGCCGATGGCCGGCTGGACCTCTCCGACGCGGTCTTCAGCCTCCGGCACGTCTTCGGAGCGGGAAGCATTCCGCCGTGCCTCGATGCCGGGGACGCGAACGATGACGGCACGAACGACATCGCGGACCCGATCTTCATGCTCTCGTACCTCTTTCAGAGCGGTTCTCCGCCGCCTGACCCCGGACCGCGATCGTGCGGACCGGATCCCACCCCCGATGGCCTCGACTGCGCTTCCTATCTCCAGTGCGCCGCGAACCGGCCGCCGATCGCCTCGTTCACGGCGACGCCCATCAGCGGAAGGGCGCCGCTCGAAGTCGCCTTCGACGCGTCCGGCTCCACGGATCCGGACGGGGCCATCGCCGCCTGCGAGTGGGATTTCGGCGATGGAGGGCTCGAGTCGGGCGCGGCGACGACTCACGTGTTCATCGCGGAGGGTACGTACAACGTGACCCTCCGGGTCACCGACGACGGCGGCGCGAGCGCCGCGAGCTCGCGCTCGGTCTTCGTGGCTCCACCCAACCGCCCTCCGAGCATGAACCCGATCGGAGATCGAGTCGTCATCGTCGGGAACACGCTCGTGATCCTGGTCATCGCCTCCGACCCGGACGGCGACCCGATCGTCCTGTCCGCAGAGCCGCTGCCCGCCGGGGCGGAGTTCTCGGCCGACACCGGCGAGTTCCTGTTCACGGCGGCCTGGAGCCATGTGGGCGTGTTCTCCGTGACCTTCTCGGCGGCCGACGGGTGGGGCGGCGAGGCGCGGGAGATCGTGAACATCGCCGTACGCGAGCCGGTGGCGCCTCCCCCGGACGATTCGCTCGCGACCGCCGAGGGCTGCCCCGGCATCTTCAATCCGGGGCAGGTCCTGGACTACCGCCTGACGCTCGTTCCCGCCGACTGGACCGCCCTCAAGGCGGATCTCACCAACTCGATCTACTTCTCCGCCCAGTTCGCCTGCGGCGCGGGAGACGGCATGCGGGTGGGGGTCCGCCGCAAGTCTTCCGGCGGAGGCAAGGTGGGCCTCAAGATCGACTTCAACCGCTTCGTCTCGGGGCAGACGTACTTCGGCCTGAAGAATCTTATCCTGGAGAGCGGGACCGGGACGGCGACCGTCACGCCTTCCATGAGAGAACTCGTCGCGGAGTACCTCGCGTGGCGGATCATGCAGCTCTCGGGCGCCGTATCGAGCCGAGCGGCGCCGGCCCGCGTGCACGTGAACGACGAGTACCTCGGCGCCTACATCGCGCTCGAGGCGGTCGACACCCGCTTTCTGCGCGCACGCCTGGGCGATGACACGGGCTGGCTGTGGGAGGAGGGATCGAGCGGAGGCGAGTGGAAGACGAACGAGGGCGTTCCCGATCCCTACGCGCCGTACTTCTGCTTCTTCGGCGAGGCGGACACGGTCTGTCCGACGCCGCCCCTGGACGAGATCGCCGCCACGCTGCCGTCGCGCCTGGACCTGGACCAGCTCCTGCGCATCGGCGCCGTCAACGCGATCATGGGCAACGGCAACGGCCCGCTTGCACAGAAGGACAACTACTACTTCTACGACTGGGACGGAGGACCGCGCCTGTACCTGCCGTGGGACCTGGACCGTGCCATGGAGGAGGCCATCGACATCTTCTCCACGTGGAACGTCCGGTTCACGTACGTGCTCTTCGACCGCTGGCAGGACCGCTACGCGGACATCGTCGGCGCGCTCATCTCCGGGCCGCTGGCCCTCCCACGGATCGTCGGCGAGATCGATCGCACGGTCGCGGTCGCGGGGGCTTCTCTGGAGTCGGATCCTCACTATCAGGGCGTCTCCGCCTCCGCCACGGCGGCGGACCTCGCGGCCTGGTGGACGGGGCGGCTTGCGAACGTCGCGGCGCAGCTCGCGGGGCGGCGATGCCGGGGGCCGTTCGACCACCAGTCCGTCGCCGACTACCGCCTGACCATGGACCCCGGGGACTGGAACGCTCTGTGTGCCGATGCCACGGACTCCATCTACTTCCCGGCCGATCTGGCCTGCAACGACCACGCACCCTTGCTCGTGGGAGTCCGCCACAAACGCTCCGGCGCGATCGAGAAGGTCGGGCTCAAGATCGACATCAACCGTTACGATTCCTCGCAGCGCTTCTTCGGCCTCAAGAAGCTCAGCCTCGAGAACGGCGTCAGCGACGGGGATGCCGAATCCTCCATAGGCGCGCTCGCCACCGAGTACCTGGCGTGGCGTCTCATGGTGCGTTCAGGCTGCCAGTCCAGCCGCACGGCATTCGTGCATCTCAGCGTGAACGGCCGGCCTCTCGGAGTCTACGTCAGCGTCGAGCAGGTCGACGAGCCGTTTCTCAAGACGCGGCTCGGGGATGACAGCGGCTGGCTGTACAAGAAAAGCGGCGACGACGACGGGTACAAGACCAACGAGGGACTGGCGAACCCCTTCGAGGCGTACCTGTGCTTCTGGGCGAACGGCGGCGCGGCCTGCCCCGTCCCGCCCGCGGACGAGCTGGCGGTTTCGCTGCCCGTGCATCTGGACATCGGCCAGATGCTGCGCATGGGAGCGGTCAACGCGATGATGTCGAACACCGACGGCCCCCTGATAAAGGACAACAACTACTACTTCTACGATTACGCGGGCGGCGGGCGCGCCTACTTCCCCTGGGATCTGGACACCGTCATGAACAAGGCCCCGAACGTCTTCACGGGCCTCGCCGCCAAGTACACCTCGGTGTTGTTCGCGCACTGGGAGGATGACTACGACGCGATTCTCACGGAGCTCCTCGCGTGGCCCTTGCGCCTGGAGGCCATCCACGCCGAGATCGACGCACTCTTCGCGGTTGCCGGAGCCCTCCTCGATGCCGATCCCTACCTTGCGGGCGAGACGTCCGCCGAGACGCGCGTGAAGCTGAGGGACTGGTGGAGCGTTCGTCACGCGCAGGTCGCGGCACAGGCGGACTCCCACTGAGCGATGCCCCGCGGAGACGCTCAGAAGCACGTCCCCAGGTCGTACGTGCACGGAGGCAGGTCGTCTTCGGTCGGGTCGTGGCCGCAGCGCCAGTCGCCCGGCCACGGGAACTGCCACTTGAGCTGGTCCTTGTGGAAGAGCCGGAGCAGGATCCGGATGGCGTCGGACAGATCGACGCGGCCGTCGTCGTTCGCATCGGCGGCGTCCGCGCACGGAAGGTCGGGGGCTCCTCCGAAGAGGCGGTTGAGCACGGCCACGGCGTCGGCGATGTCCGTCTTCCCATCGGCGTTGGCATCGCCGCGCCGGAACTCGGGGCTCTCCAGGTCGGGGATGCGCGTCTTCTCGTACAGGGCGACATCGAGCGATGCGATCGGCTTCATGTGACCGTCCAGCAGCGTGAACTCGGGCGGCAGCGGCGGCTCCTCCCATAGCTGCCCCGCGCGGATCTCCACCGCATGCGCCTCGCCGACCGGCGGGTCGAGGAAGATCCAGAAGCGCTCGTTCCAGTTGTGGTGGTCGGCCGAGTAGACGAGCCGCCAGTACTCGGCGGTCTCGCGCGTCTCCGCGCCGAGCGTCAGGGCGGCCCGGACGAGGTTCGCGGGGCCGCTGCCGGCCATGGGCGGCTCGAAGCGGATCCGAAGCGATGCGCGCTCGCCGCTCTTGGCCTCGACCTCGATCTGGAAGAGCGGCAGCAGCTCGTACGTGCAGGAGGCGTACCGGATCAGATCCGGCTGCGCGGGGTCGCCCCAGAACCCGTGCATGAAGAGCCGGAAGCACAGGAAGAACTCATCGACGACGATCTCGGCCATCTCCTGCCCGCTCGCGTCGCGCCAGAAGCTCAGGTACTCCAGGTTCACCTGGAGCGGCTTGCCGCCCGCCGCGAACTTCTGGCCGTAGCGGTACGTGTAGTACGTGCGCGTGCCCGACACGATCGTCTCGCAGGTGAAGACGCCCGGCGCGACCGGCACGGCGCGCTCCTGGGCCGGCCCCACGAGCAGTTCGGAGAACAGGTCGGCGGTGTGCGTCCCGGCCCTGGCCGGAAGCTCCAGCCTGCCCGGGATGAACGTCGCGCAACTCAGAAGCGCCCACTCCTCGGGGAGCGAGCGGTTGTCCTGGAAAACTCCGCAGGCGCGCGTGCCGGGGGGAACGACGAGCGCGAGCGCATCGTCGTCCTCCGGCCCCCTGCGCAGGAACGGCCGCGCCTGCTTGAGGACCACGTTGCGGGGGTCGGTCGCCGTGACCTTGAACTCGATGTCGATCAGGATGTCGCCGCCGCCGGCCGAGAAGATCGGGCCGAGCTTCGCCGCGGCCTGATACGCAAGCTCGCCGATGCGCCGCGCCTCGTCGTCGGACAGCACCCAGACGCCGGGCGGCATGACCGTCGATGCCCGCGCGCGCACGATCTCCGTGACGACGCCGCCGGCGAGCGTCAGGAGCAGCTTCTCGGGAAGGACGCCGTCAGGCGGGTCGACCACATCGAGCTCGCCCGGCAGCGCGTTGACGACATAGCGGTTGTCGCCGGGGAGGGACGGGTTGCCCGTCATGATGACGCCGTTCGCGGCCTCGCCGGAGAAGGCGGGAGTGACGAGCACGCCCATGTTGGCGATGCCGTCCGGCACCTGCCAGTACTCGCGCTCGCTGAACGCGCGCGGGAGCCACAGGCTCGACCAGACGCGCTTGAGCGCGCGCTCGATCGTGCGCTCGTCGTCCTGCGACGGGTCGCACCGGGACGGCCCGAGCGCGTCGCCGTCGAGCGTGTCGGCGACGCAGGCCGATGTCGAGCGGTACAGGCCGGCGCCGTTGAAGGGCACGATGTCCTCCAGGTTGGAGGAGGAGCGGAACCGCACCTCGACCTCGGGCGAGCCCCAGACGGCCTCGATCCGCGCGGCCAGAAGATCGACGAGCTCCTCGGGCACCGTGCCGTTCGCCTCGGCCGTCGCAACGAAGGCGTTGAGGAGCGTCGTGCGCAGGACCGGGTCCGTGCGGAAGGCGGGGTCGGCGAGGAGCGATGCGATGTACTCCGCGTAGGTCGCGAGCATGCCCGTCCGCGGATCCACGAGGATGCTCTCGCGCATGAAGCGCTCGTACCAGAAGAACGGCACGGCGAAGCCGTCGACGGTGTCCTCGGGAAGCGCCTGCCTGAGGAGCGCCATGCCGCGCGCCTTGGCGCCGTACCTCGAGGCCGCGTCCGGATCGGGCGCGATCTCCGCAAGCGACTTGATCGCCGTCTCGGCCAGGTCGAAGGCGGGCACGCGCGGGAGACGCGGCCGGTGCGTCGCCCACCAGCCTTCCGCCTCGGCGATGTCGCACGTGCGGACCGCGATGGCGGTCGTGCCGACGTCGATCCTGACGAGCATGTCGCGGTACGGGTCGAGCTCCTCCGCGGCGCGCGCGTCGTAGGCGTTGGGCGTCCCGCGCTGGCTCAGGCGCAGGCTCAGGTGCGAGAGCTCGGTCTGCGGCGTCCCGGTGACGACGCACGCCACGGGGGAGGCGAGGTCGCCCGGCGCCGTCTGGACGACGACGACGTCCTGGTAGGTGAGCCCGCCCGCGGCTTCCTGCGCGGCCAGCTCGTCCAGCGTGAAGATGCGCAGCCTTCCGTAGCCCGTGCCCGTCACGTACGCCCGGTAGTCGCCGACGATGCCGCTCGCGGGCAGGTAGATCGGGAAGGGCGCGTCCTGCCACTCGCGGGCCCGGGCCATCGCCTCGGCGCGCGTGGGCGCGTAGGCGACCTGGCCCGCGGCGCACGTCGCGCGCACCTTCCGGTACACCCAGTCGACCTCGTGGGGGTAGGGGAGTTCCAGGAGCGACGAGGGATCGGTGTACAGGTCGAACCCGTAGACGACGGCGCCGTCGAGCGCCAGGATGCGGTACAGCGCCCCGGCGAAGTACCGGCGCGAGGCGCGGACCTCGACGAGCAGGTGATACTCGCTCGGCGTCAGGCCGGGGAAGATCTCGGGGAACTCGGCCGCCATGAAATCGATGTGGAACGGGTAGACGGCGACGTTCTGGTAGACGGTCGCAAGCAGCGCGGGATCGTCCGCGGCCGGCGCCAGGTACTTCGTGACCGCGGTGATGTCGGGCCGGCTGTGATCCTCGAGCGCCACCTGGTAGTAGGCGGTCTCGTCGGGAAGGTCGAAGAGATAGTCCGGGCCCGCGCACAAACTCGCAAGGACGATGATGCCCGTCATGGCGTCGCCTCCGTCACGCGCTCGACAACCTCACTTCGAGTGTACGGGCGCGAGGGGGGCGGGGCAATCATCTTCCGCGCCTGCCGGCGCGGGCGGCGTTCATTCTCCGCCCGCGCCGGCAGGGGAGCGCCCGGCGGCGCTCACAGCTTCGCGGCCTCGGCGACGCGCTTGTACCGGTAGTACACCTCGAGCGAGAGCGCGCCCAGCGCGGTCGTGTAGACCCGGCCGCCGGCCAGACTCCACTCGTCGATGGGATCCCAGGAGCCGTCCGTGCACCACGACTCTCCCGGCTTCGCCGCGCTTCGCTGCGCGCCGAGAAGGGTCTCGACCATCTGCGTGTTCCAGTCGCGCCACAGGCCGCCCTCGTACTGGAACATCGCCTGGCTCGCGTAGTACCAGTAGTAGAAGTTGATGGTGCTCGGCACCTTGCCCGCGCGCTGCCGCCACTTCGGCGGGTGCTTGGCGAGCGAGTTGATGACGCCCTTCCTGATGATGTCGCTCGCGCGCGCCTGGCCCGCGAACAGCCGGCACAGGACGCCGACGGCGGTCATGCAGGACTGCTCCTTGCTGAAGGGGTAGCCTCCCGCGACCCTGTCGAGCTCGGGGAGCTGCGAGCCCGCATCGCCCGGCGACTTGTAGCCGGTCACGCCGCTCGCCGCGCTGGTGACGTGGTCGATCCAGTTGAGCGCCCCCTTGAACGAGTGCGCGAGCTCATCGGCGCCCGGCGCGCCGATCAGATCGAGCTCGCGGCACGCGCGCACGAGCTTGAGCGCCAGCACCATCCAGCCCGTCACCGAGGTGTCGTTGTCGCCCATCTTGACGCCGTAGCGCCAGCCCCAGCCCTCGTTCTGGGCGCGCAGGCAGAACCGGGAGGCGTCCTCGACGCAGTGCCTGAGGCCGATCGTGTCCATCGAGAGCAGGAGCAGATCGCTCATCGCCATCGTGGCGATGGCATGGTCGTACATCCACTGCACGTCCTCGTCGACCCGGGCATCCGCCGATCTGTCCGCGGGAACGGACTCCCTCGCCCGGAACGCGCCGTCCAGGCTCGGATCGCCCGTCCCCCTGATCTGGACGCGCTTCAGGTAGCCGTACGCTTTTCTCACGGCTTCCCGGTACGCGGGCTCGGCGCTGCGGACGTGCGAGTGCCCGGCGCCCGTGAAGGCGAGGACCGCGAGCGCCGTGACGCCGATGTCGTGCTCCTTCCAGCCGCCGCCCGCGCCGCCCGCCGGGTCGATGTTGCTCGGGTGGTTCTTGCACGGCCCCGTCGCCTTGTCGCACATGTGCGCGTAGTCGCGGCACGACCAGTTGCCCTCGGGGCTCTGGTGGCGGACGAGCCAGTCGAGCGCCGCGTTGACCGCGCTCCGCGCGGCCACGCTCCCGTTATCGCCGCCGGGCGGGCCATCGCCGCCGCGGCGGCCGAGCATGGCCGAGGCGCCGCCGCCGAGACCTATTGCCGTGTTGACGCCATCGCTGTACCCGTCGATCGGGGCGATCTGCATGTCGGTCAGGTTCCGGAGGTCCGTTCCGTACGGATCCGGGCTCGGGGGCTCGATGTCCTCCTTGATTTTGAAGAAGGGCTGCTCGGTCTCGCTCGGGCGGCCGGGGACGTACGGCTTCTCGTGGAGATCAATGGGGAGCGGCTTCGTGTAGACCGGCCGCTCCTTTGGCGGCAAGAGGGGGACGATGATCGAGACGGCGGTCTCCTCAGCCTCGGGGCGCTCCTGCGACCAGACCATATGCATGAAGAGGGCGAGCAGGCACACGTGGAGCAGCGCCGACGTTCCCCAGAACGGCATGGCCCGGAGACGATCGACGGCGCGCCGGAGGAAGCCGGCGACGTGATCCTCCTCGCCGTCCTCATCGGGCGCCTCTTCCCCGAGGATGGGCAGCGGGCGCTGCGCGGGAGGCGGTGCCTGGGCGCGCATCGCCGGGAGCGGCTCCCCCGCGGCGCTTCGCACCGCGCGCAGGCCCTCCTCGATGCGCTCGGGGGAAAGCATCTCCCGGCGCACCAGGAGGCTGTAGAGGGAACAGTACGGGTCCGTCGCGCGCTCGCGCCGCAGTCCCCAGAGCGCCTTCTCCATCTCGGGCCGCGACAGCCAGCCCTTCCTGACGACAACGTGCGCGAAGCGCAGCTCTTCCGTGGTAATCATGGCTCTCTCCTTTTACTCTTCGGGAGACCCCCGGAAGGAAGGAGCGCCGCCGCCCGCGCCGCTCGTTCTCCGCCGGGAGACTTCCGAGCTCACACACGCCGCACGCGCTGACACGCAGGGTGAGAGGACATCGGCTGCCCCCTCATCCGTGAATTGTACGGGCGGCCCCGCGCCGCCTAATCAAAATCCGGAAAAAGCGCGCGCGCCCCGGCTGTTGCAAAGCGGCGGCGGGCAAGGTAAAGATGGTCCGAGGCCCGAGCGGCCCGGCGGCGCGCGCCGCGCGCCGATCGGCCCGGCGGCAGGCACGGAGGTCGCACCTTGGACGGCACAAGCGGACGGCGCAGAGAGCACTGGGGCACGCGCGTCGGCGTGATCCTGGCCGTCGCCGGATCGGCGGTCGGGCTCGGCAACTTCCTGCGGTTCCCCGGCGTCGCCGCCCAGAACGGCGGCGGCACCTTCATGATCCCGTACTTCTGTGCGCTCCTCTTCGTCGGGCTTCCGATCTGCTGGGCCGAGTGGACCATGGGCAAGTACGGCGGCATGTTCGGATTCAACTCGTGCCCCGCGATCTTCGGCGCGATCGGCAGGCGGCCGATCTGGCGCTACATAGGCGTGCTCGGCATTCTCGTTCCGGTGGGCATCCTCATGTACTACGTGCTCATCGAGTCCTGGTGCCTCGGGTACGCGGTCTCGTACCTCTGCGGCACGATCGACCTGGGCGGCGATCCCGCTGCGTGGGCACAGCGAAGCGGCGAGCACTTCACGCGGTTCGTGGGCGCCGACCAGGACGGGATCATGCTGAGCGGCGGCATCCACCCCAGCGTCATCTTCTGGGTGCTCACCTTCGCCGTGAACTTCTTCCTGATCTTCCGCGGCCTGGAGAAGGGCATCGAGAAGGTGTGCACGTGGGGAATCCCGCTCATGGCCCTGTGCGCCTTCATCGTGCTCGCTCGCGTCCTGACGCTCGGCACGCCCGACCCGGCGCAGCCCGACCGCAGCGTCATCAACGGGCTCGGGTTCATGTGGAACCCGAAACCCGTCGCCGGCGAGGAGCCCTGGTACGTCGTCCTGGCCAACCCGCAGGTGTGGATGAGCGCCGCGAGCCAGATCTTCTTCAGCCTGTCGGTCGGCTTCGGCGTCATCATCAACTACGCGAGCTACCTGCGGCGCAAGGACGACGTCGTGCTCTCGGGGCTCACGGCGAGCGCGACCAACGAGTTCTTCGAGGTCTGCCTGGGCGGCCTCATCACGATTCCCGCGGCCTTCGTGTTCCTGGGCGCCGCCATCCCCATGAGCTCGTCCTTCGACCTCGGGTTCAAGACCCTGCCCGTCGTTTTCATGCACATGAAGTTCGGGAACTTCTTCGGCTTCCTGTGGTTCTTCATGCTGTTCCTGGCGGCGATCACGAGCTCGCTCTCGATGCTCCAGCCCGCCATCGCGTTCCTCGAGGAGGCGCTCGGGATCGGCCGGCGGGCGTCGGTCGCGGTCCTGGGCCTGGCGACGGTGGGCGGCTCGCTCTTCATCGTTTATTTCAGCAAGAACCTCGCGGCGCTCGATACCATGGACTTCTGGGTGGGCACCGCCCTCATCTTCGTCCTCGCCACGTGCCAGGTGATTCTCTATGCCTGGGTGCTGGGGGTCGAGAAGGGCGGGGCGATCGCGGCCGAGGGCGCCGAGCTCCGGCAGCCCCGCGTCTTCAAGTTCATCGTCAAGTACGTGTCGCCGGTCTACCTGCTCGCCGTGTTCGTGATGTGGTGCTCGATCAAGCTCCCCGGCTACGTGAAGGACCTGGCCGGCGGCGGGGTTCCGCTGCTCACCGTGGGCATGATCGCGGGGCTCGCGATCTTCCTGCTGCTCCTGATCAGCGTCGGCGGCAGGCGATGGAACGCGGAGACGCGGCCCGAGCCGCGGCTCGGCGATGTCGCGCCGCCGTCCCGGGAGGATGTGAAGGGCTGGGAGGATGCGATATGACGCTCGGCGGGTGGATCTTCATGCTCGGGTCGGTCGGGTTCGTCGTCACGCTCTGCGCCCTCTGCTTCTGGAAGGTGCTCAGGAGGCCGGGCACGGTCGAGCGCCTGCAGTCCCCGCACACGATCGCGACGGGGGACGAGGACACGTAGCGCCGGCCGCGGTCAGTGCAGCCCGTGCGGCCTCCGGCAGTCGTGGAGGAGGTCCGGCCCATCCCCGCGCGGCGCCGCGCCCGCCGGGTGATAGTGCACGTACACGCTGCGCACGTACTCGATCTCGCGCTTGATCGCGCGCTCGAGCTGCGAGGCGATGCGATCGCCCTCGGCGATGCTCTGCCCGCCCTCGACCCCGATCGTCACGTTGATGACGAGGTACGGGCCGAACCGGTGGGCATGCACCTCCTCCAGGTCCTTCACCTCGGGGATCGCGGCCGCCAGCGCCGCGATCCTGTCGGCGAGGAGCCGGCTCGGCACCGCGTCCATGAGATCCGCCGAGGCCTCGCGGAGGATCCCGATGCCCGTCTTGAGAATCACGATCGCCACCAGGGCGCCGGCGAGCGGGTCGACCCAGGGGTAGCCCGCGCGGCCGAGGACGATGCCGATGGCGGCGCCGCTCGCCGAGAAGATATCGTTGCGGTGATCGTGGGCGAGGGCGGCCACCGCGGCGTTGCCGGTCTGCGCGCCCAGCCGGCGCGTGAAGCCGGTCAGGAAGATCTTGAGGACGATCGTCAGGAGTGCGACCCAGAGCGCGATCTGCGCCGCGCCTTCGGACACGGCGGCGCCGGACAGGATCTCGTACGCGGCGTTGGCCGAGCCCCAGAAGACCGCGATCGCCGTCGTGAGCACGAAGGCGCCGACGACGATCGCGGCGATGCCCTCCAGTTGCGAGTGCCCGTACGGGTGCTGCTCGTCGGCGGGTTTGCGGGCCTGGCGCATGAATGCCGCGACGACGAGGTAGTAGGCGACATCGGAGGTCGAGTTGATGCCGTCGGCGAGCAGGGCCGGGCTGCGGCCGGCGATGCCGATCCAGGTCTTGAGGACCGCCAGGAGGGCGTTGCCCGCAAGGCCCGTGCGGATCGCCAGGGCGCTTTTCCGATCGCGTTGCTCTGCCTGCATGTCTCACGAGTCCGCGCCGGCCCCGGCCGGCGCCTGCCTACAGTATCGGCCCGGCCGGCGCTCCAGCCTTGCACGCGCGCCGGCGTCCGGCCGGGATCAGTGCGCGGGGGCGTCCTGCGCGCAGAAAGGCGCGAACTCGGGGAGGATGCGCGTCGGCTTGCCGCTCGCGCGGTCGATGCAGGCGTGCACCGTGTACCCCTCCGCCAGGAGGACGCCGTCGCGCCTGACCTCGCAGTCGACGCGGCAGCGTACGCCCTGCGCCCACGCAAGCCAGCCGGCGATCTGGAGGTCGTCCTCGTACCTCGCGGGCTTCTTGTACTCGACGTGCGCCTCGATCACGGGCAGCGCGAAGCCCTTGCGCTCCAGCTCGCCGTACGGGAGCCCTATGTCTCTGAGGAGCACGCCGCGGATGCGCTCGAAGTAGACCAGGTAGTGGGCGTAGTACACGACGCCCATCTGATCCGTCTCGGCGTACGGAACGCGGTACTGCATCGTCGCCTTGTGAAGCGCCATGGGAACCTCGCCGGAAGGAGGCTACAACCTCCGGCCTGGAGTATACCCGCAATCCCCGCGCCGCGCTCTTGCCGATCGCGCTGCGGGCGGCGAGAATGGGGGAGTTTCGCAGACGTGCGCCGCGCGCGGCGCCGGATCCGCCGCCGGGTGTAACCGATGCGTGAAAGGAGAACCATGAACCGGATCACGAAGCTCGCCGTGCTCGCCGCCGTCCTCGGCGCGGGCCTGTTCGCGGCCGACGAGGCCAAGGCGCCCAAGATCAAGGTGCTGCTCATCACCGGGCACGATGTCGTGCCGGCGCACCCCTGGCGCGAGACCACCCCGTACGACCGCGCGACGCTGGAGGCGTCCGGACGGTTCGAGGTGACGGTGTGCGAGGACTCGGCCATCCTCGAGGCCTCGTCCCTCGGCCGCTACGACGTCATCCTGCTCAACTACGGCTTCTGGACCGCGCCGGATCTCTCGCCGGCCGCCAAGGAGAACCTCCTCGCCTACGTGAAGAACGGCAAAGGCCTGGTGCCGCTCCATTTCGCGTGCAGCGCGTACCAGGACTGGCCCGAGTACAAGAATCTCATCGGCCGCATCTGGAAGAAGGGCGAGGCGGGGCACGGGCCGCGGTCGACGTTCGCCAACAAGATCGTCGACCCCGACCATCCGATCACGAGGGGCCTCGGGGACTTCGAGGCCGACGACGAGCTGTACGCGAAGCTCTCGGGCGACGCGCCGATCAAGGTGCTCGTCACCGCGGACTCGGACTGGAGCAAGAACACCGAGCCGCTCGTCTTCACCCATACGTACGGCCGCGGCCGCGTGGCGCAGAACCTCTACGGCCACGATGTGAAGGCGCGCAGCACCTCGGCCTACAAGGTGCTCCTGTGCCGCTGCGTCGAGTGGGCGGCGACCGGGAACGCGACGATTCCGGCGAACGCATTCGACGGGAAGTAGGCGCGGCGCCTGCGGCCGCGCGTGACGACACGTGGAGTGGCTCGAAGCGACGATCGAGTGGCTTGCCGGGAGGCCCGACCATCCGCTCGGGCTCGCCTTCCTCTTCCTGTCGGCCGGCATCGAGTACGTCTGCCCGCCGTTTCCGGGCGACACGGTGACGCTCGCGGGCGCGTGGTTCGTCGGGCGGCACGGCTGGAGCCTGCCGCTCGTCTTCATCGCGGTGACGGCCGGGAGCGTCGCCGGCGCGGCCCTCGACTTCCTGTTCGGCAGGAAGCTCCACGCCTGGCGCGAGGGCAAGGACCGCAAGACCGACCGTGCCGTGGCGGCGGTCCTGAGAGGCTTCTCGCGCTGGGGGATCTGGCTCATCGCCGTGAACCGGTTCCTGCCGGGAATCCGGGCGTTCTTCTTCGTCGCGGCCGGCATGGCGGGCTTCAGGCTGGTCCCGGTCCTGGCGATGGCGTGCGTGAGCGCGGTCCTGTGGAACGTCGTCATCTTCGCGCTCGGGTTCTACGCCGCGAAGGAATGGGACCGGATGAAGGCCATCGTCCAGAGCTACGAGTACGTGATGTGGGCCCTGCTCGCCATCGGCGCCGCGGCGATCCTGTGGCGGTTCCTGAGGCGGCGGCGCGCGGCGGCCGAGTCTCGATGATGCGCCCCGAGCAGCTCCCCGCGCCCGAGGACGTGCTCCCGCGGATTCTCGCGATCGGCGAGGAGTACGAGTTCGCGTCGTTCCTGATCGGCGTGCGCATGGAAGGCGCGGGCTCGCACGAGGAATGCTCGCGCGCCGGCCGGCCGCTCAAGGAGGCGCTCGGGGCGATGCTCGAGCGGCGCCTCTGGCCGGGCCGCACGGTCGATTTCCGGCGTCCCGAGCTGCAGATCCACATCGACGCCGCGACGGGCGCGGTTGCGGCCGTGCCCGCGCCGCTCTTCATCGGCGGGCGGTACGTGAAGCTCGCGCGCACGATCTCCTCGACGCACTGGCATCACTTCGGCTGCGGCGGCCGCGGGTGCCCCGTGTGCAGCTTCAGGGGCCACTTCGCCGAGGGGAGCGTCGGGGAGCTGATCGGGCGCCCGCTGCAGGCGGCCGCGGACGGCGGGAAGTACTACTTCCACGGCGCCGGCCGCGAGGACATCGACGTGCGGATGCTGGGGACGGGACGGCCCTTCATCGTGGAGATCGCGGCGCCGCGCCGGCGCAGCCTCCCGTACGAACGGCTTGCCGCGGAGATCAACGCGGCGGCGCGAAATCTCGCGGCGGTCGCCGGCCCGCTGCGACCGGCGACCGCCGCGATGGTGACGGCCATCAAGGAAGCCGCCGGCGAGAAGACGTACCTTGCGACCGTGACCGCCGCGCGGCCGCTCCCCGCGGATGCGGCCGCGCGCGTGGGCGCGCTGACGGGCGCCGTCGTCGCACAGGAGACGCCGCACCGCGTACGCCACAGGCGCGCCGAGCTCGTCAGAACGCGCGCCATCGCGGAGAGCTTCGCGACCGTGCTCGACGCCCGGTCCTTCATCTGGCAGGTGCGCGCGGGCGCGGGCACGTACATCAAGGAGCTCGCGAGCGGCGACGGCGGCCGCACGCGGCCGAGCCTGACGGAAGCGCTGGGCGTGCCCGTGGTGATCGCGGACCTGGACGTCGCCGCGGTGCATTACCGGGCGCCGTGGGAGTATTAGGCTGTAGGCTACGGCCTACAGCCTCCGCTACACGCAGCGCGAGCAGAAGCGGCGTGCGGGATTGACGGCCAGTTCGCGCCAGGGGATCTCCATGAAGCAGTGCTCGCAGTAACCGAAGCGCGATTCCTGCTCCTTGAGGCGCTTCAGGGCCGCATCGACCTCCCTGAGCTCGCCCGAGATGGCCGCCTGCACCGGGTTCGGCTTCTTCTTGACCGTCTTGGCCGCAGCCTTTTTGGCGCCTTTCTTCGCGGCGGCTTTCTTGACCGGGGCCTTCTCGGGCTTCTTGTCGGTCGCCTCCGTGAGATCCTGCTTCTTCTTCTGCAGCAGCCGGCGGATCTCCTCCATCTGCATGTTGTCGAGCGGCATTGCGTCACTCCTTCGGGTCGAATGCGGCCGTCGTTCGCTTCTTCGTCCTGCGATCGCGTGCAACCTCCCCGCCCATCAATGCGCGTGCCTGTCCGATCGCTGGACCATATCCACGAGCTCCGCCGCCGACCGCGCGGCGCACAGGTCCTCGGCGAATCCCGGCCGCGAGGCCAGGTGCGCGAGGCGCGCCAGCAGCTTGAGCTGCTCGGGTCGTTCGTCCTCGCGGCCCGCGAGGAGAAAGACGACGGAGACCTTCCGATTGTCGATGGCATCGAAGTTGATCGCCTCGGCGAGCGTGGCGAGCGCGACGACATCGTGGGGGAGGCCGGCAACGGTGAGATGCGGGACGGCGATGCCGTTGCCGATGCCGGTGCTTGCCTCCCGCTCGCGCTTGAGCACCCGCTTGAGCGCCGTTTCCGCGTCGAACTCGGCGTGGCAGCGGGCGATGCCGGCGGTCAGGATCTTGAGAAGCTGCTTCTTGTCTTTGACGTGCAGGCTGGGCCACACGAGCGCCTCGTGAATGTGGTCGCCGAGCGGCCCGAAGCGGCGCTCGTGGGACACGCGCGTGTGGAGCTCGCGGAGCGCGCCGGTGAAGGCCTTGCGGCCGAGGGCGTCGAGCGCGTCCGCGAGGAGCTGGAACTCGCGGCCCGCCAGCTCGTGCTCCGAGGCGACCCGCAGGAAGCGGACGGCCTCGGGCATGCTGCGGACGAGCTTGAGCACCTCGGTGGCCAGGCGATCGGTGAGGTCCGTGAGGGACGCCGGCGGCACGCCGAGGACCTTGGCGATGTCGCGCAGGCGCGGGAGCGTGGGAGGCGGCAGCGTGCCGCGTTCGACCTGGCTCAGGTAGGCGGGCGAGACGCCCACATCCTTGGCGAGGCGCCGCAGACTGATGCCGGCGGCCGTTCGTAGCGTGCGCAGCGTGTAGCCGAAGTGCATAAACCTTCCGCGGATCTCGTACCGTGTGCGGCGGCGCCGCCGCGCGCATCACGTTCGCGGCGGCGGCGATTCGTCCCCGCGCCGCGGCTGAACTATCACATATCGACAGTTGTATGCGCAACAGGGCCCCTGCCCGCGGCCGGGGCGGGGACCTCGGTGGTTTTCTGCACGTGCCGGAGCCCTGCGCGGACCCCGGCACAGGAAGAGAATAGCGTCCGGGGCGCATCGTGTCAAGTGTCGAGTAAACAACTTTTTATCGGGGCATGCCCGTCTCGTGCGGGTCCGCCGCCGCCCCGGGTCCGGCGCGTCCCCGGCGGCCCGGGGCTATGGCCTTGCGCTGCCCCTTCGCATACGATGAGGCTCTGTCGGGCGCGGCCGGCCCGCGCCGCGCGGCGCCGGAACGGTTTCCCGCGGCCCTGCGGCCTGCAACACAAGGAGGACACGAATGAACCGCACGATGCAACGCCGTCGATTCCTGAAGCATGCCGGGGCCTTCGCCGGCGCGACCGTGCTGCCCGCCGCCGCGATCGCCGGGACGCAGGCGAACTCCGCCGTGGCGCTCGGCCTGATCGGCTGCGGCGGCCGCGGCTTGTGGATCGCGGACATCTTCACCGGCAAGACGAACGCGCGCATCGCGGCCGTGCACGACCTCTTCGACGACCGCCTGGACAACGCCGTGCGGAAGTTCAAGGTCCCGGACGGCAAGCGCTTCAAGGGCCTCGGGGCCTACAAGGACCTCATGGGCGCCGGGATCGAGGGCGTGCTCATCGAAAGCCCGCCGTACTGCCATCCCGAGCAGGGGCTCGCGGCCGTCGAGGCGGGCGTCAACGTCTTCATGGCCAAGCCGGTTGCCGTCGATGTGCCCGGCTGCGCTCGGGTCGCGCGCGGCGCGGCGCTCGCCAAGGGCAAGGTGAGCTACTTCGTCGACTTCCAGACGCGCGCGCACGATTTGTACAAGGAAGCCGTCAAGCGCGTGCGCGAGGGCGCGATCGGACAGCCCGTGTGCGGCCAGATCTACTATCACGCCGGCAGGCTCGGCCGCCAGGCCGTGGCCGGCGCATCGGCCGCGGAGAACCGCGTGCGCGAGTGGGTGTACGACAAGGCGCTCTCGGGCGACATCATCGTCGAGCAGAACATCCACGTGCTCGATGTCTGCAACTGGATCCTGGGCGCGCGCCCGCTCGCGGCCTACGGCATCGGGGGCAGGAAGGCGCGCGTCGATGTGGGCGACTGCTGGGATCATTTCATCGTCGCCTACCAGTACCCGAATGACGTCAAGATCGACTTTAGCTCGAACCAGTTCGCGAAGGGCTACGGCGACCTGTGCGCCCGCGTGTACGGCAGCGAGGGCACGATCGACACGCACTACGACGGCACCGTCACGATCACCGGCGACCACGCCTGGCAGGGAGGCTCGACGCAGGGCCTGTACTACTCGGGCGCCCTGGCCAACGCGCGCGGCTTCATCGAGAGCATCGAGAGCGGGAAGCTCGTCAACAACGGCGAGGAGGCGGCGCAGAGCACGCAGACCTGCGTCCTGGGGCGCACGGCGGCGTACCGCCGGAAGGAGATGACCTGGGACGAGGTCGAGGCGGCGAACGAGGCGCTGGACCTGAAGCTCGACCTGTAGAGCCCGCCGCAAGGCCGTCCCCGGGCTGCACCCGGCGGCGATGCCCGGCGCGCGGCGGCGCCGGCGCGACATCGCCGCCCAGCCCCGCGCGGCGCCCGCCCATCCCCGCGGGCGGGCGCCGCCCGTTGTTCCGCTAATGCTGCGCGGCCCGTTCGCCGGCGCGCGGCGGAGACCCGACCGGCATGCCCCGGCTGCGTTTCCAGGCGCACGGGGAATCGGGGTCAACCCCCGGCCGCGCGGGGCCGATTCTCTGTACGTAGAGCGCGGTCGTCTCCGCATCGGGCGCGCCGCGGCGGCGCTGGTGCCTCCGCCGTGCGCGGGAACGGGGATCCGCACGTGAGAGAATCAGGGTACCCATGGCGAGTCTCTGTGTGCTGCTTGTGGTGTGCGGCGCCGCCGATGGCGGCCGGTACGGCGATTTCGGGCCTGTCCGGGTGCGAGTCGCATGTGCCGAGGTCACGAACGTGTACCTGGAGAGCGACTTTCCCGGCCTGTTCCGGGAGCCGATGATGACGCTCGTGCTCGAGAACACGAGCGCGGAGCGCGCGCGCATCGCCTGCCGCGCCGAGGTGGTCGATTTCCGCGGCAACCGGCGGGCCGTCCGTCCGGCCGAGACCGCCGTGGATGCCGCGCCCGGCGAGAAGACGCGCGTGGCGTTCACGACCGACCCCGCTCGCGGCGTGTTCACGCTGCGCGTGACGCTGCGCGGGGAGGGCGCGCTCGCCGCCCTCGGCGAGAAGCAGTTCATGGGCGAGTTCTCCGTTGCGCCGCCGGTCAGCCCGCAGGTCGTGTCCGATGCGTTCTTCCGCATCGAGGGCGACAGGCTCTGGCGGCCGTACACGGCGGAAGTGTGCCGCCGGCTCGGCGCCAAGGTCGCCATGGTGCCCGTCGCGAGCCAGACCTCGCAGGAGCTCTTCGACGGCTGGGCGACGGCGGCGCGGCAGCGCGGCCTGTCGCTGGTGCCCGTGTGCGACACGGATGCGCTCTTCGGAGCGGCGCAGACCGTCATGGCCTCCCGGGGCGCCGAGAAGGCGACCGCGGGCACGCGGGTCGCGTGGAACCGCTGCGCGTTCGTGCTGCCGCCGGACGAGCAGCGGACGGCGGTGCTCGCGCATGCGGCGCGGCAGACGCTGCAGGGCTACACGCTCTGCGGCGAGGTGACGCAGCTTGCGTACCTGCTCGCCCGCGCCGAGCAGGCGGACAAAGCGAAGCTCCTGGAACTGGGATTCGTGCTGGGCGCCGGGGACGGTCCGACGCCGCCTCCGGATCCGTACTTCCTGCGCATGCTCGACCGCTGCGCCGAGGTCGCGAGAACGCACGGCACGCGCGTCTCGCTGCACGGGTTCGCGCCGTCGCGGGCGTGCGGCGGCGAGGCCGCGTCGCTTGTCGCCGCCTACACGCAGGCGTCGCTCGCCGGTTTCCACGCGGTGAATGCGCGCGGGCCGGGCGGCATCATGGAGTCCCCCGGGAGCGGGGGGTTCGTGCTCGGCCACGTGCACGCCGTGCTCGCGCATTTCCTGCGCGGCAAGGTGCCGGTCGTCGACCTGTGGCCGCACCACACGCTGCTCACCGGGTGCGTGTTCGCCCGTCCCGACGCCCGACCCAAGGATGAAGTCAGGTCCGCGGTGCTCGCCGCCCGCGACGCGGCCGAGCAGGGCCCGCAGGATGACCTGAAGGTCGCCGTCATCTTCAGCCGCGCCGCGCGCCTCGCCGATGCGGGCGAGATCGCGATCCAGAAGGGCGGGGACTGCGCCGCGTACGACCTCTCGGGCAACGCGGTCGGCGTGCGGCGCGACGATGCGCTCGTGCTCCCGTTCGGGGAGGAGCCGGTCTTCGTCACGACGCGGAGCCTCGGCGCGGCCGAGTTCGCCGGCAAGCTCCGCCACGCCCAGGTCCGGGGCCTCGACCTGTTTTACTGCGCGGTCATGCCGCTCGCGCGTCCCGCGCTCGAGCTTCCCGATGTGCGGCTCTTCCTGGACAACAGCGACACGCGGGCGCTCGATGGGCTCGTCAAGGTCCAGAGCGAGGGCTGGCAGGCGGCGTCCGAAGGCGGCACGCGCTTCACGCTGAAGGCGGGCGAGGCCGCCGAGCTCAAGGTGGCCATGAAGAAGATCGCCCGCAGGAACGATGGGATACATCCGTTCCGCGTCAGCGTCGAGACGCGCTTCGGCGTCCGCGAGTGGCAGCTCATGGTGCCCTCGGCGCTCGTGTGGTCCGCGAGCGCGAGCGTGGATGGCAAGCTCGATGAGTGGGAGCGCATGGCGGGCCTTCCGTTCCCGCCGCCGCGCGCGGGTGGGGAGCCTTCCGGCGGCGAGCCCTCCGCGCAGGGCATGCTCTGGGCGGCGCAGGACCGCGGGGCCCTGTACCTCGCGTGCAGGATCTCCGGGGTGAACGCCGCGACCGCGTGGAACGGCGATGCATCGCCGGCCGGCCTGCGCGCCGCATGTGCGGGGTTCGCGATCCAGGCGGCCATCGGGGCGGGGACGCGGAGCGCGGACTGCCCGCGCAAGCCCGGCGACCCGTGGTACTGGAAGGGCCTGATCAGGGACACGGAGCATCTCTTCCTCATCGCGCCGCAGGCCGATGGCGGCGCGAGCGTCCTGTGCCTGCACGACCCGTCGATGGTCTGGGGCGAGACGTTTCTCCGCGGAGCGGCCCCGGTCGAGGGGGCGCACGCCGTGGCGGTGCGCACGCGCGACGGCGTCATCGTCGAGGCGCGCATTCCGCGCCGCGCCGTGCCGAGCTTCGGCGCCGGCACGGATACGGCGCGCATCGGCATGGTCGTGCACGCCGGCGACAGGACCCTGCAGCTCGGGGAGGCCTACGGCGTGCCGCCGTACCTGGCGTCGGGCGGCTCGTTTCTCCCGGCATCGCGCGCCGACCTGCTGCCGAACATGATCTCGTGGGGCATCGTGCGGTAGGGGCCGGAATAACAAACGCGCGCGACCTCCGACGGCCGCGCGCGTTCCTGGCCCCCGTTTTCCTCGCCTCACCCTCCTGTGGCCGCGGCGCGCATGCGCGGCACCCAGGTACCGCTCGCGCGCGGGGACGCACGAACCGCGGCCAGTAGTGTTGTCGATTGCTGTCAGCGCGAACGCAGCGTGCGGTCGCCCGTCGCCTCCTGCATCTGGAATACCGCGGCGCGGACCGCGTCGATCGCGAAGAGCCTGCCGGCCCCGTCGCGCGCGATGCCCGCGCCGCCGGCGAGCGCCGGCCCGATGCCCTTGGCGCCGCCCGACACCATCTGGAGCGTGCCTGCCGCCACGTCGAGCGCGAACACCGCCCGCGGCGTGAGCACGAGCGCGCCGCCGCCCGAGGGCACGATGCAGGTCGCGGAACCCTCCGGCGCGGGCAGCACGGCGATCTGGACGAGCTGTCCGGACGTCGTGGCCCGCGCAATGATCCCGCCGGGCGCGGCGACGACGACCTCGCCTCCCGCCCGCGCCACCGCCGTCAGATCGCCGAGCGCGCCCTGCGCCACGGTCTCGCGGCGGCCGTTTTCCTTCTCGTACACGCGGATGACCGCGTCGCGGTCGGCGATCAGCAGCGTGTCGTTCGCATCGCAGAAGAGGGCGGCGGGCGCGCGCAGCGCCGGGCCGGTGCCGATCGACCCGCCGGAGAGCACGCGGCGCGCGCCGGTCGCGAGCGTCACGGCGACGATGTTCTGACTGCTCCTGCCGGCGATGTAGGCGACGGCGTCGCCGCGCACCGCGATGGCGCGCGCGTCGAGCGCGGGCGCGCCGTCGGCGCCCTTGCTCGCCAGCGTGCGGTCGGCGGTCTGGATATCGACGCGGTACACATCGCCCTTGGCGCGTTCGACCACGTACAGCGCGCTTCCCGCCGCGGCAATGCCCTGCGGGCGCCGCGGCTTGGGGCCGTTGCCCCACGCGCCGGCCAGGAGCATGAAGCGATCGCCCGTGCCCGGGTCGAGGCCGATGATCGCGGGAGCCGCCGGGTCGCTGAGCACCAGCGAACCGCCCTGCGGGTCGGCCTCCAGATCGAAGACCGCGCCCGCAACCGGGCCGGCGCCGTGCTGCGCATCGGCCAGCACCGTGCGGTTGCCGCTCGGCAGCTCGACCGAGAGGATGACGGTTTCGGGCATCGCGCAGGCCACGGCCAGCGTGCGCTGGTCGATGAGGGCGATCGCGCCGGGGTGCGCGAGGGCCGGGCCGGCGCCGATGCCCGCGCCGCTCACGACCGTGCGCGCGCCGTCCTCGTCGATGTGCACGATCGTGCCCTCGGCCCAGTCGGCCACGAGCAGGGCGCCGTCCTGGAGCGCCGCGATGCCGCGCGGCGACGTGAGGGCGGCCCCGCTGCCGAACTCGCCGTTCGTGACGACGAACGCCTCGCCGCTGACCGGATTCATGCGCCACACGGCGCGGTTGCTCAGGGACGTGCAGAACGCGGCCTCGAGGCTCGTGCGGACGAACGCGAGAAAGACGGCGTTCTTCAGCGTGACCGGACCGACCAGGTCGGCGCCGTTCTCGGACACGCTCATGAAGTTCGGAATGTAGACGGCATCGATCATGCCGCCGGCCCCGTCGATGTCCCAGGCCGGGAAGGGGCGGATCGACGGCGATGCGGCGGCGGCCGCGAAGATCCCGCGCTGGACGTGGTCGCTGTAGAGCGGCTCCCCGCGCGAGTCGAAGGCGACGCCGAGCGGCCCGTCGGGGGGCTCGCGCACAGTCCGCAGGAGCGACACCACCGCGGCGCTGTCGTTCGCCTGGCCGAGCGCATCGACCGCTCCCACGACGAAGGTGTTCTCGCCGAGAGCCAGCGCGACCGTGGCCTGGAAATGGCGCTTGTCGGCGGCGAGCTGCGCCGCGCTGCCGTTGACCGTCACGCCGGCGACGCCGTCCTTGTCGTCGGCCGTCCCCTCGATCGTGATCGCCGGCGCGGTCGTGATGCCGCCCAGCGGGAACAGGATCTCGACGACCGGCGCGTCGGGAGCCGCGGTGTACAGGAACCCGTCCTCCAGCACCGCCTGGCCGTGAGGCGTCGCGACCGTGACGTCGACCGGGCCGATCGCCTGGCCGGCGGGCGTCCTGCCGGTGATCGTCGTCGCGCTCTGGACGACCGCGTTCTGGAGCAAGTTGGCCCCGATGCGGACCTCCGTGCCGGCGGCGGTGAAGAAGTCGCCCGAGATCGTGACCTGCGTGCCGCCCGTCACCGGGCCCGAGGCGGGCGCGATGGAATCGATCCTCGGCGGCGAGGCGGGCGGAAGGTACGTGAACCCATCGGCAAGGGTCGCCGTCTCCGTGCCCTCGAATCGCGTGATCGTGACCGCCACCGCGCCGGGCGCGGCGCCTGCCGGCGTCACGCAGTACAACGTCTCGCTGTCGACCACGTTCACCGACGCGGTGACGTTCTCGCCGAACCGGACCGTCATGTCATCGGCGGCGGTGAATCCCGCGCCCTTGAGCTCTACCGAGGTCCCGCCGGCGAGCGGCCCCGACGCGGGAGTGACCGAGGCGAGGGCGAGCGGCGCGTAGTACAGGAATCCGTCCGCGAGCACGGCCTGGCCGTTGGACGACGTGACCGTGACATCGACGCTGCCCGCCGCGGCGGCCGCGGGCGTCACGCAGACGATCGTGCCGCTGTCGGGAAGCTCGGTGATCGAGGCCGTGGCGGCGCCGAACCTGACCGTCGTGTCCTGGAGCGTCGTGAATCCCGCGCCGCTGATCGTCACGGTCGTCCCGCCGGCCACCGGGCCGTTGTCGGGAACGACGGCGTCGATGCGCATCGACGCGAGGTACGTGAAGCCGTCGGGCAGGTTCGCATCGCCGTTGGCGCAGAGCACCTGCACGTTCACGGGGCCGGGCGCGGCGCCGGGCGGCGTCGTGCCTCGGACCGTCTGGCTGTCGATGACCTCGGTTCCGACGAGCTCGCGGTCCCCCAGAAGGACGCGCAGGTCGCCCGTGTACGTGAAGGCCGTCCCCGTGATCGTGATCAGGGTGCCGCCCGCCAGGGGGCCGTGCGGCGGCGTCACCGACTCGATCGTCACCTCGCCTGCAGCGGGATCGAAGTACGTGAACCCGCCGGCCAGAACCCCCTCGCCGAAGCTGTTCTCGACCTTCACATCGACGCGCCCCGGCCGCGCCGCGGCAGGGGTCGTCGCGTTGATGCGCGTGCCCTCGGCCTCGACGCTCACCGACGTCGCCCGGCCGTCGCCGAAGAACACTTCCACGCCCGGGGCGTCCGCGAAACCGGTACCCTCGATGACGACCGCCGTCCCTCCGCTCACGGGGCCGCGCGCGGGCGTGACCGACGCGACAGCCGGCGGCCCGACGTAGTTGAACGCCGCGACGAGCGTGCCCGTGCCATAGTAATTGGCGATCTGGAGATCGGCGAAGCCCGCGTGCGCCGCGGGGGGCGTCACCGCGTCGATGACGCGGTCGTCCCTGACCTCGAACTGCGTCACCGGCGTGCCGCCGAGCGTGATCGTCGTGCCGGCGGTGTCAGTGAAGCGGGCGCCGAAGATCTGGATCGCAGTGCCGCCCGCGAGCGGCCCCCGGGCCGGCGACACGGCCGTGATCTCGGGCACGGCGTAGAGGTACGCGCGGGACAGCGTGTGCTTGTCCGCCCCGGTCTGGACGGTCACATCGACCGCGCCGGGGGCATCGCCCGCGGGCACGACGACCTTCATGGCGGTTGCCGAGGGTTCGGGCTGGGCCAGAATCTGGGCCTGCTTCGCCCCGAAGAAGATCTGCGTCTGGTCGGGCGCCGCGAAGTTCTTGCCGGTCAGCTCGACGGTGTTGCCGCCCGCGAGCGGGCCGATCGCCGGGTTGACGGCGCTCAAGCGCGGGAGCGAATCATCCGAGGCTCTGCGGAACCGGCGGCTGTGGTCGCGATGGCATCCGCACGCGACCGCGAGCACAAGCGCGATACATGCTCCTAGGACCAGCCTCGCGGAGTAGGTTCGGTGTGCCATCATCACTGATTCCCCTGTCGATTGCCGCCCTGCACGAATGCAGCACAACCGTGCGCATGCACCCGCCCGGGTCGACAACGCGGTCTCACCGGAGCTAGTAATTACGCAAGTCCTCGTCTAGTATTGAATGTAAAGACGATTGTAACCCCGGGGGGGATGCCAGTCAATCCAGGTCGTGGGTATGCCCTGTAAGCGGACATCAGGGGCGGACTTGTGCCGTGGCGTCGGCCGGTCGCCGGTACGCTTGTGTCTTGTTACACGACCGGCGCGTGATCGCTGCACTTGACACGGCCGGCCGCCGGTGAGGTGCGACAATTCCGGAGGCGCCGCTCGGCCGGCCGCGCAAGTGAGCTCCGTCATCGGTTGACGAGTCCTCCGGCGGCGTGATCGGTATCGATGCCTTTTCCGAGCCGGCCGGCGGGGGGGATCGGCGCACTCGATGGGTATGGTCGCGGGTTTGCCCGCGATCTTGTTGCACGGCTGGCGTTCGCTCGCTCCACTTGACGCGGCCGGTCCTCACGCGGGTCGGGCTCATCCGAACGCGTGGTATGACCGGCCGCGCAAGTGAGCTCCCGTGTTGGGTGACGGTCTTCGGTTCAGAAATCGGTCATCGGTGACTGTCCCCAGTGACTGT
>DHGK01000372.1 GCA_002402755.1 Planctomycetes bacterium UBA4800 | reverse complement strand
TCGTCCCCTTCCCCGAACCAGCTCCCGCTGTTCATGTGGACGGACAGGACCGTGCCGACGTAGTGGCCCGCGCCCGCGCCATCGAAGAGCAGGTAGTTCTTGCCCGCCTCGCAGGGAAATTCCTGGCGGTACTGGGCGTGGAAGTAGGCGGTGCTCTCGCCCGGGTCGGCCGTTGCGCACCAGTCGACGTACCAGTACAGCGCGTGCACCATGTGCTCGGGGCTGTCGTTCGTCACCGTCACCTTGGCCGATTTCCGGAACGGCATCGGCCAGTAGCAGTTGTACGCGCGGCCCTCCGAGGAGACCTGGACCGGCAGCGAGTTGATCGGGACGGCGATCCCGTGCCCCGCGGCGAAGAAGTCGCCGAGCGGCGACTCCACGCTCGGCTGCTCGTCGCCGTCCCAGTACATGCGCAGCGTGACGCTGCGCCCGTAGTACGGGTCGGCGGCGGCGATCGTGAACCAGATGTGCGTGATCCGGCCCGGGCCTTCGAGCTCCGCGACGGTCAAGGTGTCGCCCGGCCCGATCGGACGCGCATCGGCGTTGCCGTTGCGCCAGTTCTCATCGGCGCTCGACGCGCGCCGGCTGCGCTCCTTTCTGAGACGCTCGATGCCCGCAAGAGGATTCCCGCCGGCCTCCTGCGCCCACGCGACGCCCTCGGCGGCGATCAGGACACACACAACGATGCTTCGCATTGCAGACCTCCTCGGTGAATGCCGCGGTTCTCGGGCGCGGCGGCGTTGCGCCGCGCGTCCCGTCCCTTGTAGCAGGCCCGGCGCGATGCGTCAATATGCGCATACCTGTCGCCGGGCGGCGCCGCCGCGTATACTGGTGTGCATGGCCGCCCTCGTTCTGACCCTGCTCGCCCTGGCCGGCGCGGACGCGCCCGAGAAGGAGCTCTTCGTCCTCACAAGCGGCGAGGAGCACTTCGGGCAGATCGTCCTGCGCAACGACCGCGCGCTCTTCATCAAGGTCGAGGACCGCATAGTCTCGGTCGCGCCGGCCGATGTGGCCGACCGGATCCCGCAGCGCGCGATCGGGCGCGAGTACGAACGCCGCCGGGCCAGGCTGGCGCACGATGCGCCCTCCCACTGTGCGCTCGGCGCCTGGTGCCGCAAGGTCGAGCTCTTCAAGGAAGCCAAGGAGCTCCTCGAGGCCGCGCTGAAGCTCGACCCGCAGCACGCGGGCGCCAGGAAGGAGCTCGCCGCCCTGGCCGCGCAGGATCGCTCCAAGGTGCCGTGGCGCGAGGTCGATTCCGTGTTCCTGCGCCTGGAGGCCGTCGCGGGCGATGGCAAGTCGACCGCGCCCGACAGCGAGAGCTGGGAGCGCATCAAGAGCTTCCTCGTCAACGCGCGGCCGCCCTTCACGGTCATGCCCGAGGGCGACAGGAAGATCCCCCCGACCTGGATCCTCCGCGTCGAGCTGTCGGCCGAGGTCGTGTCGGAGAACCGGTTCTACGAGGAGGTCGTCGTGAGCCGCGTCTGGCGCGGGACGGCGAAGCTCGCGGTCATGGACCCGAAGACGCGCGCCGTGCGCTTCGTCCTCGATCCGGGCGAGGTCACCGAAACGCTCTCGCCGAACGACAAGGGCGCGGGAATCAAACGCGCGGCGCTGGCGAAGCTCCTCCAGGCCATGCGCGCCAACCCCGGCTTCAGGTACAAGAAGGCCGCCGTGCCGCCGCCCGCGAAGAAGGCGCCGGAGGACGGCGGCCCCGCGCCGGGATGATCGCCCGGCCCGTACGGTCAGGCGCCTGTTTCGGTCACGCGCGCTTCGGAGGCCTCAGCATCGACGCCACGCCGGCCGCGACGAGGCACGCGATCCCCGCGGGCACGAAGGCCCACATCCACGCCTTCGCGTCACCCATGACGCCGCCGAGGATCGGGCCGACCACGCCGCCGACGCCGTAGGCCATGAAGACCCAGGGATAGTTCACGCCGACGTTCTTGTTGCCGAAGTAATCCGCCGTGGCGGCGGGGAAGAGCGCGAAGTTGCCGCCGAAGTTGAACCCGATCACCGCCGCGCCGAGGTACAGGCCCCATTCCTTCCCGCCGATGAAGTAGAACGCGATCATCATGAGGCCCTGGACAAGGCACATCGCCGCGATCGACGGCCTGCGGCCGATCCAGTCCGAGACCTTGCCCCAGACGATGCGGCCGAGCCCGTTCAAGAGGGCGAAGAAGAGCCCCATCGCCGTACCGGCGATGGTGTTGGCCTGATCCGCGCTGAGTCCGCCGGACGTGAGGGCATCCTTGCCGAAGAGCTGAATCACGCCGATCACCATCAGCCCCGCCGTGGAGCCCACGAGGAAGCACGTGAAGAGCCCCCAGAACTGCGGGGTGGCCGCCATCTCGCGCTCGGTGAAATCGACGGCCCCCGTGCTCGCCGCGGCGGCGCCCGAGGGCGGCGTCCAGCCGGCGGGCTTCCAGCCGTCCGGCGGGTTGACCAGGAACTTCGCCCCGATGGCGACGAGGGCCGCGAAGAGGATGCCGTAGAGGATGAACACGTGGCTCACGGTCCATTCCATCGAGTACAGCCCGCCCCACCCCGGCGTCAGGTCCAGGGGGCCGAACTTGAAGCCGCTCGTGAGCTTGATCCAGATCAGGGCCCCGAAGCCGAATCCGGCCACCGCCAGGCCGGTGATGAGCCCTTTCTTGTCCGGGAACCACTTCACGAGGGCCGCGATCGGGCACACGTACCCCAGGCCGATGCCCGCCCCGCCGAGGAGGCCGACGCCGACGAGAATGCCCCAGAAGCTCGTCCCGCTCAGACCGGCCACGACGTACCCGAGCCCGAGCACGACGCCGCCGGCGAGGGCGACCATGCGCGGGCCCGCCTTCTTCTGCCAGCGGCCGGCAACGAGCGCCATGACCACGGCGAAGCTCACAAGCCCGAGCGAGAAGATGATCTGGGTCTCGGTCTTGGTGAATCCGAAGGGCTCCGCCGTCAGCTTGCCCGTGAAGGCGGACCATGCGTAGATGGCGCCCAGGCAGAGCTGGATCAGGATCCCCCCGAAAACGACAAGCCAACGATTCATCACCTTATGCTCAGCCATTCGTTCCTCCATGAGGGAGCTGCGGGTACGAGGCATATCACGGCACCGTCCGTGCCGACCCCGCGCGCGGGATCGAAAAAACGTCCCGGGATTATATGACAGGCGCTTCGGATTGCATAGAGGCGGCGGCTTGCATAGACACGCGCCCGGATCTTGATCCACAGCCTGCTGCGGGATTAGAATGCCGTCATGCGGCGGCCCGGGAGCACGGCCGCTCCCCTACGCTCGATACGCCTGCCCGCGCGCGCGTCGCTCGCGGTGTCGAGGGCGCGGCTCGCCGGAAAGGAGGTGCCATGAGATCACCGGCGGCATGTCGTATCGCACTGTTCGCGTGCGCGTGGTGCATGCACGCGTTCGCGGGCGAGGCCGAGGCGGTCGGCCCGGAGAAGATCGCCCAGGCGATCGAGAATATGCGGAACATCTCCATGGACGCGCTGTCCGACGACGAGAAGGAGAAGAAAAGCACCGAGCTCCAGGAGGCATGGAAGACGCTGCAGGCCGCGGGCGCGCGCGGTATGACCGCGCTCAAGGCCGAGGTGCGCGCCGTCGACGAGGCCGGAGAGAAGGACCACTTCTTCAAGCTCGGGGCCGCCGCGCTCATGGCGCAGATCGCGAAGCTCGACGAGGCGCAGGCAATCGCGGACATATGGAACGGCACCCCCGTGCACGAGCAATACAACTACGTGTTCTACACCGCGTTCGACGCCGCACGAACGCAAGACATGCGCGCCCTGCCCATGCTGCAGGCGCTGCTCAAGGACGACAAGGGCACCGTGTTTCTCTCGGCGCATGCCCTCAAGCTCAAGTGGCCTCAGACCGTCTCGTGGGTCTGGTCGGCCTTCGGGCCGAAGGGGCTGCCCGCCTTGAAGCGCACGCTGGCCGAATCCAAGGATCCGGTCGAGCACGAGATCGCGCTCTGCGTGATCTCGGACTTCCTCGACTCGTCCGCGCTGCCCGACATCCGCAAGATCGCCAGGTCCGGTGCGGGGCCCGTCCGCCTCCGCGCCATCAAGGCCCTGGGGTCGTTCGGACATCCCGCGGACTTCCAGCTTCTCGCCGACGGCCTCACGAGCAACGACCCAGAGGTCCTCCATGCCTGCGAGTACGCGCTTTACGAGTACGGCGATCTCCGGGCGGCGCCATCGATCATCCCGCTGCTCGCGCATCGCGAGGAGAAGGTCTGGCACGAAGCCCTGGCCGCGCTCGTCCGCCTTCTGTCGCCGGAAGGGCTCGCCGCGATCGAACGGCAGGCCCGCGACGTCAAGGACGAGAAGCGGCAGGCGGACTTCGCGCGTACCCTCGATCACGTGTTCAAGGACATCCTGAAGACCGAGCGATCCGTCTGGAACCGGAAGACCGCCGAGGAGCGGCGCACGGCGATCCGCGCGACCCGCGCCGAGGGGCGGGCCGCCTTCGCCGCGCCGCGCGCCGGCGACAAGAAGCTCTCGCGCGAGGATTTCAAGGCCGCTATCGCGGAGTACCAGCAGAACCACGGATTGACATGCGGCACGTACAAGTGGGTCGAGCCGCGCCACATCATCGCGATCGCGGCGCCGGGCGACATCGCGGACCTGCAGGAGGTGCGCGCCAAGCTCTTCTTCCGTCTCTCCGACGAGTGCCTCTACGAAGTGCGCGACCTGGACAGGGTGATCAGGTGGCTCGTGCGCGCGCAGTACCGGGCGGATCCCTGGGAAACGGAGAAGGTCGCCCCCGGCGGCGCGAGGCGATAGCCCCCCCCCGCACTCGAAAGGAAGCCCTCCGCCGGACGGGCGGCATCATCCCCGAGGCCGCGGCGCGATATGGTACCATCACCTGCGCGGCCGTCCCGCGACCGGCCGCGGACCGCTTCCGTTCCCGGAGACGACATGAGCCTCGATCCTCCCGCATCGCTTGCCGCGTTGCCGCCCGACCGGCGCCGCGCCGAGATCCTCGCCTGGCTGCGGGAGACCGATGCGGGACGCCTCGCCGCGCTCTTCGATGCGGCCGACGGCGTGCGCCGCGCGCACGTGGGCGACGCCGTGCATCTCCGCGGCCTCATCGAGATCTCGAACATCTGCCGCTGCGATTGCCTGTACTGCGGGCTTCGCGCGAGCAACGCGGCGCTCCCGCGCTATCGCATGACGCGCGACGAGATTCTCGAATGCGCCGCCGCGGCGGTCGCGTACGGCTACGGCACGGTCGTCCTCCAGGCCGGCGAGTCCGATGCCTTCGGCGTCGAGGACATAGCCGCGCTCGTGCGCGAGATCAAGGCGGCGACGCCGCTTGCGGTGACGCTCGGCCTGGGCGAGCGGCCGCGCGAGGACTGGGCCGCGTGGAAGGCGGCCGGCGCCGATCGCTACCTCCTCAGGCACGAGACGAGCGACACGGCGCTCCTGCGCCGCCTGCGGCCCGCGCACCTTTATCCGTCGCGCATCGACGCGCTGCGCGTCCTGCAGGCGCTCGGGTTCGAGACCGGTTCGGGCATCATGGTCGGGCTGCCCGGCCAGAGCTACGCGTCGGTCGCCGGCGACATCATGCTCTTCGCGGACCTCGACCTGGACATGGTCGGCATCGGCCCGTACATCCCCCACCCGGCGACGCCGCTCGCAGGCGCCGCCTCGAATCTCGGCGCCGAACAGGCGCCCGCGACCGAAGCGATGGCGCTCAAGGCCGTGGCCCTCGCGCGGCTCGCCTGCCCGTGCGCCAACATTCCGGCGACGACCGCCCTGGCGACGATCAACCGCACGGACGGCCGCGAGTCCGCCCTCCGGGCCGGCGCGAACGTCGTCATGCCGAACCTGACGCCGGCGCGCTACCGGCGGCTCTACGAGATCTACCCGGAGAAGGCCTGCATCGACGAGTCCTCCGAGCACTGCGACGAGTGCATCAAGGCGCGCATCCGCGCGATCGGGCGCACGATCGGCACGGGACCGGGTTCGCGCGCCGCGCCGCCGCGCTGACGGCCGCGCGCGCGGGAACCCGCCGCGGCTCTTTCAATGCGCGTGCGTTTCCCTTACACTGGCGCGCGAGCCATGGGTATCGAACAACCGCTCGTCACGACGAGGATCGGACGCATCACGCTGGCGGTCGCTCCGGATGTGAATCTCGCGTGGGTGTACGGCGTCTGGGAACGCCATGTGCGCGCGCGAAGGACGCACATCGCCATCGTCGAGTCGCCGTACGGCGACGGAAGGCGCCGCGTCGTCGTGAAAGTGTACCGGCGGCGGAAGGCGCACGGCATCCTCCGGCGGCTGCTCGAGGATCGCGCGACGCACGAGGCGCGGGGATACGAGGCGTTCGCCCGCCGCGGTCTGCCGACCGCCCCGCTCCTTTTCTGGGGCCGCGAACGGCGCTTCGGCCTTTTCTGTGCGGGCCTCGTGGCGACGGCGCACATCGAGGCGGAGCCGATACACGCGGCGTATGCGCGGCAACCCGACGAGCGCCTGATCGACGGCGCCGTCGATCTGCTGAGCGCCATCCACCGGGCCGAGCTGTGCCACGGCGATCCGCGCCTCCGGAATTTCCTCGCCTCGCGGCCCGTACCCACGGTGATCGACCTTGGGTCGTGGTCGTTCATGAGCCCTCGATCGCAGGTCCGCGACCTCACGCGGCTGCTGGGATCGGCCGCCGCGCTGCCGGGCGCGCCCCCCGACATGCGGGCGATGCTCGAGCGCTACGCCCGCACCGGCCCGTCGCTGCCATGCGCCGCCGGCAGAGTCCTCGCGCTGGCAAACCGCTACCACAGGGAAAGGGGCGCGCCGTAGACGATCCCGGCGCCGCCGAGGGGACCGCGCGCGGATCGTGGGGCGCGAGTACCTGCGGGAGTTCGGGCCGAAGCCGGTTCGGCGACCCGGCGGCGGCCGCGGGGCCGGCGGTCAACGACGACGGCCCGCGGCGGCGCGCGCAGCGCCTCCGCGGGCCGTTCGACCCCGTTCTCCGAACGCCGGGATCAGTAGTTCGCGGCGGTCATCCCGCCCGTGCTCGCGACGGGAGCCGTCGTCGCGGCGGCGCTCAGATCCTGCTCCACGGGCAGCCGCTCCCAGAAGACCAGGGTCATGATGTACTTGGGTTGCGACCCGATGAGCGCGGGCGGCAGGTCTTTCCTTTGCATGGGCACCTGGTAGATCGAGGGCACCTGCTGCCCCATGTCGAAGAAGTTCGAGACGAACGTCCCCGCCACCGAGGTCTGCTGCCGGGCGGTGATCTTCTCCCCGGCGTAGAAAAGCCCCGCGACCTTGGTCTGCGCGCCGGCGAACGTGATGCTCTTGGGCGTCATGAGACCCATGATGTTCTTCGAGGGATACGAATCGGCGGCCGTGGGATAGAAGTTGCTGTTCAGCTTCACGTCGCCGGTGACGACCAGCGTGCCCCTGCCCTTGTAGGTGATCGTCTCCGAGGCGCCGGG
>DHGK01000011.1:6742-6913 GCA_002402755.1 Planctomycetes bacterium UBA4800 | reverse complement strand
CATGTCTGTGCATCCGAGCACGGCGAGAAACCGTGAACGGTTACCTCCGCGATCTCAGCGCTCTCTGCGAGAGCCTCCGTCCGTAGCGACGACCCCCGGCAGGGGACTTCTCGCGAGAAGGGTTTCGGTAAGCGTTCACAGGGCATCCCGAACACGCGAATCTCCGCCTTC
>DHGK01000011.1:0-6650 GCA_002402755.1 Planctomycetes bacterium UBA4800 | reverse complement strand
TTTCCTTTCCGTCAGATGACACCTGCCTGTGCATCCACGCACGGCGAAAAAACCGTGACCGGTTACGAATCCCGATTCCACGGCGCCGCCGGCGGGGTAGACTTCTATGCATGCAGCCCGTGCGCGCGACATCCTCAACGGTCATCAAGATCGGCGTCGCCGGCTGGTCCTACGAGGACTGGCAGGGCGTGGTCTATCCCCGCGGGCTGCCCCCCGGCGCCCGGCTGCCGTACCTCGCCTCGTTCTTCGACTGCATCGAGATCAACAGCTCGTTCTACGCGCTGCCGCGTCCCGAGACGGCCGCCCGCTGGGCCGCGCAGGCCGAGGATGCCGCGCCCGGGTTCCTCTTCACCTGCAAGCTCCTGCGCGACATCACCCACAAGGGCTCGGATGAGGCCGCCGCGCCGTTTCGAGCCGCGATCGAGCCCCTGCGCGCGGCCGGCAGGCTCGGCGCGGTGCTCGCCCAGTTCCCGTGGAACTTCGAGCGCACGACCGCGACCTTCGACCGCCTGCGGCGCCTCGCCGACGGGCTCGCGGGGCTGCCGCTCGTCCTGGAGCTCCGCCACCGCTCGTTCCTGGACGGCGGGTTCCCGGAGTTTCTCGCGGAGCGCGGAATCGGCCTGGCCAACATCGACCTGCCGGCGACGGCGACCAGCCTCCCGGCATCGGCGTTCGCGTTCGGCCCGGCGGCGTACTTCCGCTTCCACGGCCGCAACCGCAAGGCCTGGTTCGATGCGTCCGCGGGCCGCGATCGGAAGTTCGACTATCTGTACTCCGACACGGAGCTCGCGCCGTGGGTCGCACACATCCGGCAGGCGGCGGCCGCCGCGCCGGCGGTGTTCGTCATTGCCAACAACCACTATCGCGGCCAGGCGCCCGCCAATGCGATCGACATCGCGCACCTCCTGGGCCGCGCCCCTCGCGCCCCCGCGCCGCTGCTGGCGGCGTTTCCCCATCTTCGCGACCGCGCCGCCGCCGGCGCCGAACCCGGAGAGCTGCCGCATGCGTGACGCACCCGGCGCCCCCGACCCGCGCGCCGCCGCGGCGCCCGCGCCGCCCGAGACGTTCGCGCTCCAGGCCCGCACGGCGCGCCGGCCGCGCTGCGATGTGTACCTCCACGCGCATTTCCCCTGGCGCAGCCGGACGCAGATCCAGGAGATGCTCGCCCGCGGGGAGATCACGGTCAACGGCCGCCCGTCCAAGCCGTCCTATCGCATCAAGCGCGGGGACGCGATCGTCATGTCGGCCCCGCCGCGGCCGCAGCCCGCGCTCAGATTCGCGCCCGGCGCCATCCAGGCCCTCTACGAGGACCGCCACCTCGTCGTCATGAACAAGCCGAGCGGCATCCTCACCCACCCGACCGCGGGCCACCAGGCCGACACCCTGATGAACTACGTCGCCGCCGCATACCCGCACGCGCCGCCGCTCACGTGCCACCGCCTCGACCGCGAGACGAGCGGCGCCATTCTCATCGTCTTCGATCTTCTCGTCCGGCGCCGCATTCAGCGCCAGTTCGAGCGCAAGCTCGTCACCAAGCAGTACCTCGCCATCACGGCGGGGACGTTTCCCGAGGGCAGGCACGAGGTGAGGATCCCCATCCGGCCGGCCACGGCGCTTGCCGAGGCGCTCGGGGGCGATGCGCGCAAGGAGAGCATCACGATCATCGAGTGTCTCGAGCGCGGCGAGGAGGCGAGCCTCGTGCGCGCGTCGCCGGTCACGGGCCGCCAGAACCAGATCCGGATTCACTGCGCGGCGCTCGGTCACCCGCTCATCGGCGACACCCGCTTCGGCGGCCCGCCGTGCCCGCCCACCGCCGAGCACTTCCTGCTCCACGCCGCGCGCCTGTGCTTCCACCACCCCGTGCTCAAGCTCACGGCGGAGATCACGGCGCCCCTGCCCGAGGACTTCCTGGCGACGCTCGCCCGCTACGGGCTGCGGGCGCACGAGGCGTGACGCGGCGCGGCGACGTCGTGCGGGCCGCCGTCGCCCCCGCGGGACGCGGGCGACATCAGTACTCGGCCGGCATGCGCGCCACCTGCTCGGCCGTGAACACCGGGCCTTCCTTGCAGATGTAGACGCCGCCCACGTTGCAGCGGCCGCATTTCCCCACGCCGCACTTCATGCGATTCTCCATCGTCGTGTAGACGCTCGCGCGCGCGAAGCCGAGGCGATCGAGCACCGGGAACGTGAACTTGAGCATGATCGGCGGGCCGCACACGACCGCGATGGTGTCGGCGCTCGCCGGCGCCGCCTTCTCCAGAACCGTGGGCACGAACCCGATCTGGCCGCGCCAGTCCGGCGTCTCGCCGCCCGGGTCCACGGTCTGGATGAGCTTCATGTCCGACCGCTCGCTCCACTCCCGGAGCTCGTCCTTGTAGACGAGGTCCCCGACCGTGCGCGCCCCGTAGACCACGGTGATGTCCTTGAACTTGTCGCGCAGGTCCAGGCAGTTCCAGATCACGCAGCGCATGGGCGGGAGCGCGATGCCGCCCGCGATGAAGAGCACGCTCTTGCCGTACCAGGACTCGATCGGAAACACGTTGCCGTACGGCCCGCGGAAGCCCGCCGTGTCGCCGACCTCGAGGTCCCGCAGCGCCTTCGTGACCCGGCCGGCCTTCCTGAACGTGCACTCGATGAAGCCCGCGCGCGTCGGCGGGTTGGCGATGCAGAACGTGCACTCGCCCGCGCCGAAGACCGAGTACTCCCCGAACTGCCCGGCCTTGAAGCTGAACTGCGCGGCATCCTCGTCGCGCGCGAACTTCAGGCGCAGCGTGCGCACGTCGCGGGTCTCGTCGCGCACGCCGTCGACCTTCATCAGGTACGGGAGATAGATGTTGTCGCTCGCCATCGCTTCGTGACTCCTCATGGCTGCGCGCCCGCGGGCTGCGCGGGCGCGGCGGCCGCCTCGCGGCCGATCAGAACGAGCTTGTCAAGGATGCTCAGGCACACGGGGCAGTTGCGGATGCAGCGGCCGCAGCCCACGCACGCCTCCGTGCCGAACTTGTCCGCGTAGTACACGAACTTGTGCCTGAGCCGCTGGCGCCAGCGCGCCGCCTGCGCCGGCCGCGGGTTGTGCCCCGACGTGTGCAGCGTGAAGAGCGCGAACTGGCACGAGTCCCAGTTCTTGCAGCGCGCCCCGCCGTGAATGTCGCCCTCATCGACGATGTCGAAGCAATGGCACATGGGGCACTGGTACGTGCAGGTGCCGCAGCCCAGGCACGAGAGGAACTCCTCCTTCCAGATGGGATGCTCGAAGTTCCGCTCCAGCCACGGCTTCACCGCCGCCAGGTCGAACTTCTTCTCCGGGTAGGCGACCTTCTCGGCGCCCGGCGTCCCCTCCGTGAAGACATCCTTGACCTCGGCGATCAGGGCCCGGCCCTTGTCGGTCACGGCCTCGACTGCGTACTCGTCGCCCTCGACCGGCACGAGCAGAATATCGCTGCCCTCGGCCGCGCGCGGCCCGAAGCCGAGCGACGTGCAGAAGCAGGCCTCGTCGAAGCGGTCGCACGCGAGCGTGATCACGCACGTGGCCTCGCGGCGCGCGAAGTAGAACTTGTCCTTGTAGTCCCAGCCGAAGAGCCGGTCGAGCGCGACGAGCGACCGCGCGTCGCACGCGCGGCCGCCGATGAGCACCGTCCGCGGCGGCGCGAAGTCGTCGGCGACCGCGGCATCGTTCTTCCCCAGGCTGTACGTGAAGAGCTTCTCGGTCTTGGGGAAGAAGAACTCCTTGATCGAGTTCTGCGTGTTGAGCTCGTCCAGGCACAGCGCCCCGGGGTCGGACATCTCGGCGAAGAGCACGATGCCGTGCTCGCGCACCGGCCCGACGACGCGGTACTTCCTGTCCATCGCGCCGCGGAGCAGCGCGCGCAGGTTCTTCTTCGCCAGCAGCATCGCCATAGCGTCCTCCTACTTGATGAACTCCTGCTCGTCGTCCGTCCTGAAGCTCGCCATGGGCGGCGGGACCTCGTGGTCGAACCCCGCCTCGTACGCGAAGCTCTCTTTGACCTCCCGCGCGACCTTCGCGTTGAGAAGGTCCAGCGGAATGCCCATGGGACAGGCGCGCGCGCAGGCGCCGCAGCCGATGCAGCGGCCCGCGAGGTGAAAGGCGCGAATGACGTTCCAGAAGTAGTTGCCGAGCGGCCGGGGGCTGGAGGGAATCCACTGCGGCTGGTTCTTCTCGACGATGCAGCGCTCGCAGTAGCACATAGGGCAGGCCTGGCGGCACGCGTAGCAGCGGATGCAGCGCGAGAACTCCTTCTCCCAGAAGGCGAGCCGTTGCTCGGGCGTCATGGCCTCGAGCTCCTGCACCTTCGCCGCGACTTCCTGCGCCGGATCGCGGCCCTTCAGGCGCTCGGCGACCTCGGCCTCGAGTTCCTTGAGAGTCCGGCCCTTGAGCATCTCGCAGGCGGCGCCCTCCTTGCCGGGCTCGGCACAGGCAACGCCGATCAGGACGACCTTGTCGGGGTCGAACTGCTGCTCCTGGACCAGCACGGCCACGCTCCGCACCTCCTCGGGGCGCGCGACGAGGCCGACGGCGCCCTTCGGCATGATGTCCTTGCGCGTCAGGTACACGGCCAGGTTGTTCCGGCAGAAGGGGTTGAACACCAGCCGGTCGACCTCGTCCGCCTTCTTGATGAACACCGGGAATGTCGCCTGCGGCGAGTTTCCCCGGCCGTAGCCGATGACGAGGGCGACCGTGCCCTCCCCGAGGAGCTCGCGGGCGCGCTGCCGTAGTTGCTCGATCATGCTCGTCCCTCGCTATGCCTTGACGATGCGCTCGAAGCTCGTGAACGGTCCGAGCTCCCGGACCTGCGCCGTGATCTCGGCGACCAGCTCGGACCACTTCCGGCCTTCCGCCGCCGAGACCCACGAGAACAGGACGCGGCGCGGGTCGATCCCGCTGAACTCCAGCAGCTTCCGGAAGACCGTCCACCTGCGCCGCGCGTGGTAGTTGCCGCTCGTGTAGTGGCAGTCGCCGGGGTGGCACCCCGACACGAGCACGGCGTCGGCCCCTTCCTGGAACGCTTTCAGGAGGAACATGGGCTCGATCCTGCCCGTGCACGTCAGCCGGATCGCGCGGATGTTCGCCGGGTACTTGAGCCGGCTCGTGCCGGCCAGGTCCGCGCCCGCGTACGTGCACCAGTTGCACAGGAAGGCGATGATCTTCGGCTCGAACTCCGCCGTCGTCGTCTCCATCACTTCAGCCCTCCGATTTCCGAAAAGACTTGCTCGTCGCTGAAGCCGTCCAGGTCGATGCTGTTGGACCTGCAGGTCGCGACGCACGCGCCGCAGCCCTGGCACAACCCCACGTTGACCTTCGCGACCCTGGCGATGAGGCTGCCCGCCTTGTCGCGCTTCTCCTCGCGCTCGATGGCGTGGTACGGGCAGACCTGCTCGCAGTAGAAGCACCCCACGCACTGGCTCTGGTTGACGCGCGCCACGATCGGCTCGCGCTCCAACTCGTCGCCGGAGAACAGGCCCAGGACCTTCGCGGCCGCGCCGCTCGCCTGGCCCACGGCCTCGGGAATGTCCTTGACGCCCTGGCAGGCGCCGGCCAGGAAGATGCCCGCCGTGTTGGTCTCGACGGGCCTGAGCTTGGGATGCGCCTCGGAGAGGAACCCGTACTCGTCGTAGCCGATGCTCAGCTTCTGCGCCAGCGCCTCGATGCCGTACTGCGGCCGCATGGCGGTCGCCAGGACGACCATGTCGGCCTCGATCTCGACCTGCCCGCCGGCCCCGCCCCCGAGCAGCGTGTCGGCGCCGGCGACGACGAGCTTGTCGCCGCGCTTGTAGATGCGCGACACGCGGCCGCGGATGTACACGGCCCCGTCCTCCTCGATCGCGCGCCGGACGAACTCGTCGTAGTTCTTGCCGCCCGCGCGGATGTCCATGTAGAAGACGTAGGCGGTCCCGTGGTGCACCTTGTGCTTGTAGAGCATCGCGTGCTTGGCGATGTACATGCAGCAGATCTTGCTGCAGTAGCTCAGGCCCTTGGCGCAGTCGCGGGAGCCCACGCACTTGATGAAGACCACCTTCTCGGGCGCCTTGCCGTCCGACGGCCGCAGAATCGCGCCGCCCGTCGGGCCGGACGCGCTCGCGAGGCGCTCGAACTGCAGGCCATCAATTACATCTTTGTACTGTCCGTACCCGTACTCGCCGTAGCCCTCGATGCCGTAGTCCTTCTCGCCGTTCTTGTAGTCGTACAGGCGGTACCCGGTCGCGACCACGATGGCGCCGATCTTCTCCTCGACGAACGTGTCCTGCTGCGTGTAGTCGACGGCGCCGACCGGGCAGACCTTCTGGCACACCCCGCACTTGCCGGTCAGGAACTTCGTGCAGTGCGCCCGGTCGATGACGGGCTTGTTCGGCACCGCCTGCGCGAACGGCGTGTAGATCGCCGTGCGCATGCCCAGGCCCTCGTCGAACTCGCTCGGGATCTTCTTCTGGGGGCACTTCTGGGCGCACAGGCCGCAGCCCGTGCATTTTGTGATGTCGACCGAGCGCGCCTTCAGGCGGATCTTCACGTCGAAGTTGCCGATGAAGCCGCTCACGGACTCGACCTCGGCGTAGGTGTGGAGCGTGATGTTCGGGTGCGCGGCGACCTCGACCATGCGCGGCGTCAGGATGCACTGCGAGCAGTCGAGCGTCGG
>DHGK01000200.1 GCA_002402755.1 Planctomycetes bacterium UBA4800 | reverse complement strand
AGCAACGCCTCCCGCGTCTCTTCCGCCAGCCGCTCCCGCTCGACCAGCATCGCCAGCACCGCGTGCCTGAAGAGCTCCGCTTGACGACCGATCCCCAGGTCTCCACCGCCCCCACGAAGTACGGCGCGGCGCGCGTCACGCCCGGGAACTGCGCTGCCAGAAACCGCCTCGTCACGTCGTACGCCGTGCGTACCAGCTCCCCCAGCAGCCGCCGCTCCCTCATGAACCCGCCCCTGAGCACCCGCGGCACCGTGAGCTCGGGCACATGTTCCCGGAACGGGGGCCGCGGTACAATGAGCCCTGGGGTGACGGCATAGGACAACCGGAGGTGCGTCCATGCACAGCACGCGCGCGATCGTTCTTCTCGGTGTTCTCGCGGTTGCGGCCTTCGGGCAGGAGGGGAAGCCCGCCGCTCCCGCCGACGATGCCGTCGTCATCCGCGTCTTGTGGGAGCTGATCAGGGACGACGTCGCGAAGGGGTGTGCGCAGAGGTACCGCGAGGGGAACGCGGCAACGTGGTGGTTCAGGCCCGAATCGGAGGTGGGCCGCGTGCTGACGCGCGTGCTTGCGCTCCAGTTGCCGGAGGACGCCACGAGACATGCCGACGCGCTCAAGTCCGTGGCGACGCTGCGCGGAGAGCGCGCGTATCTGGTCTCCTGCGCTCACAACCCGGAGGGCGTGATCGCGGACTATGTGGAGTATGTCGTTCTCTGGAATGATGGCACCATCCGTGGGCGGCCGTTCGGCTTCGTCCACGGGGGCGATCTGGGATTCGATTGGCTGGCGCACAAGGACGCCGCGCGGGGCGATGTCGTCCAAGCGGCAATCTACGACGGCGGCGATTACGAGTTCCAGTTCGATGCAAAAGGCGTCGTGCCCCTTGGGTACGTGCTCGGGGGGGGCTGGAACTGGGACGCGTCGATGCTGGTCAGCACCGCCTGCACGCCCGCATGGGCGAGGTCCAGGAAGAGCATGCCGTACGTGTCCTTCGGCGATACGGCGCAGCTGCTCGCGTCGGGCGACGTCGGCGACATTCTGCGCGGGCTCTATAACCTGGAGAACGAAGACCTCCGCGCCGTGGGCCGCGCGGCGCCGCTGCTTGCCCACGCCGACCCGCAGGTGCGGGCGCGCGCGGCCGCGATTCTCGCCAACGATCCCGAGGCCTGCAACGCCGTTCTGCCCTTGCGCAACGATCAGGTGCCGCGCGTGAGCGCGACGGCCCATGTCGCGGCGCTTTCCTGCGCGAATGTCGAGGAAGCGCGCAATTCGTTCATCCATCTCCTCGGCAAGGGACACATCGCGCAGCTCTTTCACAGCCGCTTCGACTTCGCGCGCCTGCGCGATGCCCGCGTGGCGCGCGCCATCCTCGAGCGGATCGATGGCTATGTTCCGGAGCAAGAGGCGCTTCGGCGCGCGAATCCGAACTACACCCGGGAAGACGACTTGCCCGATGGGCTCGCGGCGTGCATCGACTCGCTGCGCAAGGAAGAGCTCGCGCCCTCGCTTCCGTTGCTCGTCGCCGTCTGGGAACGGTTGCGCGCGACCTCTGCGTACGTCCCGGACGACGTCGCTCACTCGGTGCTCCGGGCTCTCGCCCGCGCCGAGGAGAAGGCCGCAGATGCCTGCCTCGTGCGCAGCCTGGCAGGTGCGGAACTCAAGGAGCCCGCACTCGGGATGCTTTTCGGCGCGCTTGGCGAGCGTACGCCGCCGCTCCCCGAGGCACTGGCCATGCTCGAGAAGAGTGCCGGCACCGTGCAGCCCATTGGCGATTATCGTCAGTCGGACTATGCGCCGAGCTCCCGCAGCTTGACGGTGGTGCTCCTCGTCAAGTGGCGTGCGCCCGGGGCATTCGAGCGTCTGCTTGATGCCTGCATCGAGTTCGTGCCGCCCTGGGATTTCCTGTGTAAGACTTCTCGAGAGCCGTGGCAGAAAGGGCTGCGATGGGGAGAGGTCTTGTGCCGCGCGCTGACACTCGATGAGAAGCGCCGCTTTCTCGCGGAGGCGCTCGTGCGGCCCGATCTGTTCGCCGAGCACGCCGCGGCCGTCTTGGCGTGGGGCGCGCAGGACGAGCTGGGCGAGCTCGATCCCGGGCTCCTGCAGCTCTGGGATTCCATGCTTCCCGAAGGCGGCGTCTTCAATGCGTTCAGCGCAGCGCTCGTGCGGCAGCGAAGGCCCGCAATCGATGCGCACATGGCGGCGGCGCTCAAGATCGAGGACTCGGTGCGCACATCTGCCGTGCTTGTCAACTGGCTTGCGTGGCGTCGCGAGGAGCCCGTCGCCGGCGCAACGGCGCTCGTCGAGGATGTCCTCAAGAGGACGACTTGGAAGAACCCGTTTCGGTATGCTCATTGGGATCCCGAGCCGAGGTGGCTCGATGAGCTCCGTGGCGATCGGGAGCCGGGGGACGAGACGGAACACGAGATCGCGGACGTGGACCGGCACCTCGCGGCCCAGCTCCTTCTCGTTGCGTGGAATGCCCCGGGAGCCGATGCCCGTCTCCTCGAGTTCGTCCGCCGGGAGGGGGCGATGCCGCTCTACGATGAGTTCTTCCGCGAGTTCGCGCTTCGCCGCCTTGGGGGCGAGTTCCGCGAGGTTGCGCGAAGCGTCTTGGCGACGAAGAAGCCGGATCCGCCCCCGGAAGAACCGAAAGCCAAGGCGCCATCCGTGCCGGCGACGGGACCGTGGAGAGAGATCGTCGACGAGCTGAAAAGGCAGCGACCTCGGGATCTGGAGCAACTCCCCGAGCTTGCAGGGCGGCTGCGCAAGTATCTTCGCGGGGCGGTCGAGGGGCTTGGCGCGGACAGCCCGCGTTTTATCGCCTTCGGTACGGACCACGCCACGGGCGCGCAGTGCTACGAGGTTTTGTGCGTCAGTCGGGATCCTCGCCGAACCTACGCCAACTTGGTCGTCGTGAATTCGGAGGGACGCGTGCTCGGCCCTCCTTTTCGGTTCGCGCTCGTGCCGGAGGGCGAGCGCTTGTCGAGGGCCTTGTCGTGGGGAGACGATGCGAAGGGTGTCGTGCCGTTCGGGTTCGAGAAGGGGGGTGCGCGCGCGAGCTCCGAGGCGGCGGCGAAGTGGGTGCTCGCCGTGGGGGCGAAGCCGTACGAGGATACGGCGGCGCTTCTCCGGTCGAGCGATGTCAATGCTATCTACCGCGGTCTTTACAACCTCGAATTCGATGACCGCGCGGCGATCAAGCTCGCGCTGCCCTTGCTGAAGCACCCCGACATCGGCATCCGCAAGCGCGCCGTGGCCGTGCTCGCGAATGATCCCGCAACCTGCGCCGCAGCGGGTCCGCTCCGCGAGTCGACGAACGCGTCGATTCGCGGAGCAGCGATTCTGACCTGCATGTACGCGGACGATCCCGCGATCGCACGCATGTCGTTCATGCGGCTCCTCAGGTATGACAAAGTCCCTTGGGCGCAGGGCAGCTTCGGCTGGCTCAACGACGCGCGCCTTGCACGCGCGGTGCTCGGCTCGCTCGAGGGGGGAACCTTCCGGGAATACGCCGAAGCGCTGCTTGCGCTGCTGCCCGCAGAGGCGCTGCGGCCTCTTGCGGAGAGGCTCATCGCCTTGCGCGTCGGCGAGCGGAAGGGACTCGCGTCGCTCGATGCGCTCGTCCGCATCGAGTCGCCGACGGCGGATGCCTTCCTCGCGCGATGTCTCGTCGAGAGGCGCCTCCCGGGAGAGGTTCCGCGCGCGAGGTTGCTTTCGGCCCTCGCCGTGCGGGCGGCGCCCATACCGGCAATGGTCGAGCCGCTCACCGCGCTCGCGCATGAGGATGACGGCGCCATCGAGGCCCTGGATGAGGGGCCGTTCTGCCACGGCGGCCCGGACGATGCGCGCCTCCTCGCCGTGATCATTCTCCTCAAATGGCGGGTGCCCGGGGCGTTCGACGGGGCGATAGAGGCGATCGAGCGCAGGCTCGACTGCAGGAGCGTGAAGAAAGACGCGTCGTGGGCCAGGCGCTGGTGGACGGCGTTCGACACGGAAGGAAGGCGCCGCCTCTTCGCGGCGGCGGCCGATTGTTGGGAGGTCGGGCAGATGCTCGTCCGCATACTCGGGTGGTGCGAGCGGCGCGAGGTGCTCGAGTTTCGCGCGGAAGTGTTGCGGCTCTGGGCGGGATTGGACGGCGAGAGCGACGCTTCGGAGGAGCTCACCGGCGTGCTCGCGGGCCTCGAGGATCCGGAAGTCGATGCGCGTCTCCTCGAGGAATTGCCTGATTCTCTGCGCGCCGCCAACGTGCTCTTCCATCTGCTGCGCCTGCGTGCCGCCCGGCCGATCACCGCGTTCACCGCGGTTCTCGAGAAGCTCGCCGGGGAAGACATATCCGTCTCCGACGACGCGAGTTTCTATCGCGAGGACTGCAGAGCCGACCCGTCGATCGCGTTTCGCGAGCAGTCCGGTCGCGAATCCCTGCGCTTTTCGCTCGACCAACCGCTCGCGGCAGCGCTCCTTCTCCTCAACTGGAAGGCGCCGAAAGCCGAGGAGCGAATCATGCGCATGCTGCGCAAGGAAGGCCCCGACTGCCTCTTCGACTTCCTCTGGGAAGTCGGCCCGCCGCCGCCGATGGGGGCGGCGTTGCGGGCGTTCGCCGCGAAGCTCTCGAGGGAGTACCGTGAGCGGGTCGAGGCGATCCTCGCGCCGCGTTCGTAGCGGCAGAACACCGCCGCGCGAAGCCCTCGAGTCGCGCCGCCCCGGCCGGCGCGCCCGTCAAGGAGTAACCGATCACGGTGTACGGCGTTGCCTCTTGTCCGCACGCTCGCACCATGGTAGGTTGTAGACCCTGTAACCTACCGGTCAGGCGTCCGGCCCCGCACGACCGGTTGCCCGGGAGAGCTGTGTCGGAGCGAGATGTGAGATGCCGACGCTCTATATTGAAACGTCGATCGTCAGTTATCTGCGCGACCCGCCCAGTTCACAGGTTGTTGCTGCGGCGCGCCAGATTCTGACGCGTAGGTGGTGGGATCGCGAACGCGGGGACTACGATCTCGTCACGTCCCAGTACGTTATAGATGAAGCCGGAGACGGCGATCCCATGCTCGCCCGGGATAGGCTTGCGTTGCTCGCCGGAGTACCGCTGTTGCCAGTGATACCTGAGATTGCGGCGATAGCGGAGGAGATCCTGGCGAGGAAGATCCTTCCCCCTTCGGCAGCGATCGATACGCTGCACATCTCGGTCGTAGCGCACCATCGGGTAGAATACTTGTTGACCTGGCATCGCGCACTTGGCCAACGCCCGGAATCTCCCGCGGGTCTATCGAGTCCTGGACGATCTCGGCCTGCCGAGGCCGATCATATGCACGCCGGAGGAGATGTTGTCCGATGCAGCAGACTGAAGCGACGCATGACTCGACTATCGAGGACATTCATCGCACACGTAGGCGAATCGCAGAGAAGTTCGGGGGCAATCTCCTCGCGATGATAGAGGACGCTCGCCAACGCCAGGAGTCGTCGGGGCACTCAATGTGGCGGCCTCACCCGCCGAAGCCCGCTGCTCAGCCGAAAGGCAGCGCCCGCAAGGCGACCAGGAAGTAACCTACTCCGCCCCCCGCACGCACTC
>DHGK01000080.1 GCA_002402755.1 Planctomycetes bacterium UBA4800 | reverse complement strand
GTGCTCTCTGCGCCTCTGTGGTTTCTTGTCCGTCAGATGACACCTGTCGTTGCAGCCGAGCACGGCGAGAGAACCGTGAACGGCCACCTATGACAGGGTCGACGGGGGCCTCCCCCGCGCCGGGCCCTCTTCGCCGGCGCATCGGCGGAGAAAGGCCTTTCCTCCCCCTCCCCGAGCGCATATAATCACGGCACGCAGCGCCGAACGAGCGCACAGAGGTGAAGATGAGAGCCGAGATCCGGTCGCGTGTTTCCTTTTCGCACCGCGCCGCCGCGCGCCTCGCGTGCGCCCCGCTTGCCGCGGTCCTGCTCGCCGGCTGCCTGACGCGCGTGCTCGAGATACGCTCGGATCCTCCCGGCGCGCAGGCATACATCAACGGCCAGATGGTCGGCATCACGCCCGCGACCTACACGTTCGACCACTACGGCGACCGGGCGCTCGTGCTCGCGCTGGACGATCATGTCACGATCTCGGAAACGGTCGATCTGGAGGCCCCCTGGTGGGCCTGCTTTCCCTGCGACCTCTTCGTCGAGCTCTGGCCCGGCCGGGTCGTCGACCGGCACGAGAAGAGCTTCACGCTGGCCGGGAGCCCGGGCGCGGACGCCGAGCTGGACGAGCTCTTCGGGAACATGGGCGCCGCCGAGCGCGCCATGCACGCGGAGGAGCAATGACCGCGCGGCCCGGCGATGCCGCCCCGCCGCCCCTCGATCCGCGTCTCTTCGGGGAACCCGCGCGCGCGCTGCTCGACGAGCTCTCGCGGAGCCGCATCACGGTCATGGGCCTCGGCCGCTTCGGCGGCGCGCTCGGCCTGATCCGCTTTCTGGCCGCGCTCGGCGCCGAAATCACGGTCACCGACAAGGCGCCCGCCGCCGATCTCGCGCGATCCGTCGAGGCGGTCGCCGGCCTTCCCGGCGTCGCCCTGCGGCTCGGCGGCCACGCCGAGGAGGACTTCGCGCGCTGCGACGCGCTCTTCGTCAACCCGGCCGTCGCGCCGGGCAATCCGTTCGTCGCCCGGGCCCGCGCGCGCGGCGCGCGCATCGCGACCGAGATCGGCCTGGCGCTCGCGCTCAGCCCCTGCGACGTCATCGGCGTCACCGGCACGAGCGGCAAGTCCACGACCTCGGCGCTCTGCGCCGCCATGCTCTCGGCCTCGGGCGTGCGCGTGCTCTTCGGCGGCAACGTCGGCGCGTCGCTGCTGGACCGCCCATCCGAGCTCGCCGCGGCCGAGGCGGTCGTGCTCGAGCTCTCCAGCTTCCAGCTCCACCACCTCGACATACGCGGGCTGCCCTACCGGCCGCCGCGCATCGCCGCCCTCGTCAACGTCCACTGCGACCACCTCAACTGGCACGGCGCCTTCGGCGAGTACGCGCGCTGCAAGCGCCTGATCTTCGCGCCGCGCGATGACGAGGCCTGGGCCGTCGCGGCCGGCGACGACGGCCTCACGCTCCCGTGGGCGCTCCGGAGCGGGCGCCGCGTCTTCGCGGTCGGCAGCGCGCCGGCCGGCGCGGCCGCATCGATCGCGGGCGCCGGCGAGATCGTGCTCCGCCGCGACGGGCGCGCCGAGCCCCTCTTCGCGCGCCGCGATCTCGCGCTCCCCGGCGCCATCAATCTCGCGAACGCCTCGTTCGCGGCGGCAACGGCCGTGCTCGCAGGCGCGACGCACACCGGGATCCTCGATGCCGTGCGGACCTTCCGGGGCCTCCCCCACCGGATCGAGCACGCGGGCACGATCAACGGCATCGCCTTCGTCAACAGCTCGGTCGCGACGACGCCGCTGGAGGCCGCGCGCACGCTCGACGCGGTCGCGGGCGTGACCGTGCTCCTCGCGGGCGGCGCCGCCGAGAAGAACCTTCCCTTCGACGTCCTGGCGCGGGCCGCCCGCCGCGGCACCCGCTGCGCGGTGTTCTTCGGGCAGACGGCGCCGCAGCTCCGGGAGGCTTTCAAACGCGAGGCGCCGTCCGTGCGTACCATCGTGATGGAGGACATGGCGCGGGCGTTCGAGGCCGCGGCCGCCGAAGCCCGTTCCGGCGACACGGTGATCCTCGCCCCGGGCGCGCCGAGCTTCGACGCCTTTCTCAACTTCCAGGCCCGCGGCGACGCGTTCAAGGACGCGGTGCGCCGCCTCGGACAGGCCGCGGTGCGAGTATGAGCAAGGACCGCCCGAACTTCGTCTGCCAGGACTGCGGCGCGCGCGCGCTCAGGTGGCTCGGCCGCTGCCCGAACTGCGGCGCGTGGCACACGCTCGTCGAGGAGCGCGCCGGACCGGCCGTGCCGGACCGCACGCTGCCGGCGCCCGAGGCGCCGGCGCTCAGCGCGATCGCGCAGTGCGGAGACGGCGCGCGCCTGGCGACGGGAATCCCGGAGTTCGACCGCGTGCTGGGCGGCGGTTTCGTGCCGGACAGCGTCGTCCTGCTCGCCGGCGATCCGGGCGTCGGCAAGTCGACCCTGCTCCTGCAGATCGCGGACAGGGTTCCCGGCGACATACTGTACGTCTCCGGCGAGGAATCGGCGGCGCAGCTCAAGCTGCGGGCCTCGCGCCTGGGCATCGGGGGGGAGCGCGTGCGCGTCCTGGGAGACCCGGACGTGGACGCCGTCCTCGGCGCCTGCCTTCGCCACAAGCCCGCGCTCGTGATCGTCGATTCCGCCCAGACGCTCAGGACGGCGGACATGGCCGGGTCGCCCGGCACGGTGGGCCAGGTGCGCGAATCCGTGGCGCGGCTCGCCGCCCAGGCCAAGAGCCTTCCGTACGCGCTCTGCGTCGTGAGCCACGTCACCAAGGACGGGCTCGTGGCCGGGCCGAAGGTCGTCGAACACCTGGTCGACGTCGTCCTCAGGCTCGAGGGCGACAACCAGTACGACTTCAGGCTGCTGCGCGCGGTCAAGAACCGGTTCGGCCCGACGGGCGAGCTGGGCGTCTTCGAGATGGCGGCGCGGGGGCTCGCGCCGGTCGAGCGCTCCGAGCGCCTCTTCTGCCCGGGCGACCGGCCGCCCGCCCCGGGCGCCGCCACGGTCGTCACGTGCGAGGGCACGCGCTGCTTCCTGGTCGAGGTGCAGGCGCTCGTGACGCCGAGCCCCTGGCAGATTCCCAACCGCCGCGTCACGGGTCTGGACCCCAACCGCGTGGCGCTGTACCTGGCGCTGCTCGGGAAGCTCGGCGCGGGCCTCGGGCAGCGCGACGTCTTCGTCAACGTGGCGGGCGGGTTCCGCCTCTCGGAGACCGCGGCCGACCTCGGCACGGTCATGGCCGTGGCGAGCTCGCACTTCGAGACGCCCCTTCCCCCGCAGGTCGCCTTCATCGGCGAGGTCGGCCTGCGCGGCGAGCTGCGCGCGGTCCACAATTTCCAGGCCCGCGTCAGGGAGGCGGCGCACTGCGGCGTGACGCGCGTCATCGCGCCGCGCGGCAACGCGTATCCGGACGCGCCGATAAGGCTCGACGCATTCTCGGAACTCAGGGAGGTCCTCGCACACTTCTGCGGGGACCTTGTCAAGCATCGGGGTGTGACGTAAGATTGCCGGCTGTGTTTTCAGCGAGTAGACTTTCTACGGAGAGATGGAGGACACTCATGCGCAAGACGCTGTTCTTCACCATCGGCATGATCGTCGCGTTCGGCGCGATCTACCTGTTCGAGCGCTTCGATGCCTCGTCCGCGGCCGAGAAACCCGAGAAGCCCAAGATGCGGGCGACCGTGATCTTCCCCGCGGCCAAGGGCAGCGAGTATGCGCCGGTCGCCTTCAGCCACACATCGCACGCCCGCTTCGGCTACAAGAAGTGCAAGGACTGCCACGACGACAAGATGTTCTCCGAGGACAAGTCCCTCAACAGCAACAAGATCACCATGGACGCCATCAACGAGGGCAAGTTCTGCGGCCACTGCCACAACGGCACGACGAAGGTCATGCAGGGCGGCAAGGACACCGACGACGTCGTGTTCGCGCCGGCGATGGAAGGCGTCGAGATGTGCGTCCTCTGCCACAACGTCAAGCCGCGCGAGGCCCCCAAGGCCGAGAAGTAGCGCCGCGCCGCGCGCTCACTCCGCCGCCGGCCCCTCCGGCGCCCGTGCCGCATAGCGATCGAGGCGCCGGTACAGCGAGCGGCGCGTGATGCCGAGCATCGCGGCCGCGCGCGACTTGTTGCCGAGCGCGAGATCGAGCGCGCGCAGCACGTGCGCGCGCTCGGCCTCCCGCACCGCTTCCCGCAGGCGGCTCGCCGGCGCCCGCGCGGGGCCGGCCTCGCGGACCCACGCGAAGTCCTCGGCAACCACCGTGTCGCGCCCGAGCGCGCGGACCCGCCGCGCCTCGTTGCGAAGCTCGCGCACGTTGCCCGGCCACGCGTGCATGATCAGCGCGGCCTCCGCCTCGGGGGCGACCGCGGGGCACGCGCCGCGGCCGGCCTCCTCCAGAAATCGCCTGAAGAGCAGCGGCACGTCCTCGCGCCGCGCGCGCAGCGGCGGCAGCGCCAGCACCGCGCCGTTGATCCGGTACAGCAGATCCTCGCGCACGATGTGCTCGGCGCAGAGCGCCGAGAACCCGAGCGTGCTCGCGGCGATGAGCCTGAAATCGACCGCGCGCGGGACGGCGCCGCCCAGCGGCCGCACGACGCCCTCGGCAAGCACGCGCAGCAGCGCGGCCTGAAGGCTCCGCGGCGCCTCCTGGAGGTCGTCGAGGAAGAGCGTGCCCTCCTCGGCCTCCGCCACGAGCCCGCGGCGCGCCGCCGTCGCGCCCGTGTACGCGCCGGGCTCGCAGCCGAAGAGCTCGACCTCCGCCAGCGTCTCGGGAATCGCGCCGAGGCTCGCGGCGACGAACGGCCCGCGCAGGCCGGACGCCGCGTGCATCGCGCGCGCGAGCAGATCCTTGCCGGTGCCGTCCTCCCCGACGATGAGCACGGGGAGATCGACCGGCGCGATGCGCGCGGCCTCGCTCAGCACATCGCGGAGCGCCGGCGAGCGGGTCACGAACCCCTGCCACAGGTACGGCTCCGCGAGCGCGCCCGCGGAGGCCGCCGCCGGGAGCGCTTCGGCGCGGCGCGGCGCGGATTCCGCCGCGCGCGCCGCGGGCGCGAGCGCCAGGCCGAGCATCTGCGCGCACAGCAGCGGCGCGGGATCGTCCTCGTCGCACCTGAGCGGCACGGCGTCGTGCGAGAGACAAACGACGGCCGCGACGGCGTCCCCGCGGAACGCAGGCAGCCCGAGCAGGGCGCGCTCGGCCTTGCGCGTCTGGACCGCACGCTGGCTGCGCCACCGCCGGTCGCGCCGGGCATCGTCCACGCGCACGGGCGCGCGGGCCTGGACAACCCGCCGGATGAGGAAATGGCTCGCGGCCTCCGCCGCCGCGCGCACGCGCGCGCCCTCGATGGTCCACCCCTCGGCATCGCGGATGTGCCCATCGGGCGCAAGCCGCGCCACGATGCAGCGGTCGGCTCCCGCGCAGCGCATGAGCGCCGCGGCCGCGTCGGCGGCCGCGCGCCGCACGGCGGGCCCTCCGCCCGCCAGCGCGCGGGCGAGCGCGCAGAGCCGCTCGGTGAGCCCGTCACGCGCCTTCACTCTTGTTCCCGATCACCTTCTGGACCAGGGCGCTCACGTAGCTGAAGTCCTTGGTCCTGAGCAGCCGGACCTTGCGGCCCGACCAGCAGATCACGGTGCTCTCGGGCTCCGCGGCCTGGTTGCCGTCCGCCACGAGGCGCATGGCGCGCGCGTCCCGGTCCACGACGCGGATCTCCAGGCGCGCTCCCAGCGGCAGCACCAGCGGAAACTGCAGCGAGTGGAACTGGACCGGACGATGCGGGTTGACGGGCGTGATGATCATCGCGTGCACATCGGGGTGCACGGCGGGCCCGCCCGCGGCCAGCGTGTACGCGGTCGAGCCGGTGCCGGTCGCGACGATCAGGCCGTCGCCCGAGTACCGGTTCAGCAGCACGCCCTCGATGAAGAGGTCCAGGCGCGCGGTCTGGCCGCCCACGCGCTCCAGCACGAAGTCGTTGATGGCCAGGAACTCGCGCTCGCCGTGCGCGTCGATCGTGCGCGCGCTCAGCACGGGAAGCTCGGTCTCGCGGCAGCGGCCCTCGCGCAGGATGGCGACGATGTCCGTGGCCGAGTCCGGCCCGTTCATCAGGAAGCCGACCTGGCCGAAGTTGACGCCGAAGACCGCGAGCGGCGGATAGCCGAGCGAGGCCAGCGTGTGCATGAGGCAGCCGTCGCCGCCCAGGACGACGAGGAGATCCTCCCCGCCCGCGGCGCCCGCCTCGGCGGCCGGCACCGTGGCGAAGCCCGCCCTGCGCAGCCGGCCCTGCAGATCGGACGCCGCGGCCGTGCACCGCGGGTTGCGAGGATCGGCCGCGACCAGTATCCGCGTGAACGTCGCCTTGTGCGTGCTCATATACTCCGGCAATCGGAAGGATACCAGGACCGGCTTCAAGAAAAAAGCCCCGGCGCGGGCCGGGGCGTGCAAGAATCTCAGGACGGCGGATGCGCGGGCCGGCGGCACGCGCCGCCGGCACCGGCCCGCGGCTAGTACATTCCTCCCATGCCGCCGCCGCCGCCCGGCGCCGGCTCTTCCTTCTCCTCCGGAATCTCGCTCACGAGCGCCTCGGTCGTCAGGAGCAGGCCGGCGATGCTCGCCGCGTTCTCCAGCGCCGTCCTGGCGACCTTCACGGGATCGACGATGCCGCGCTCCAGCAGGTTGCAGTACTCGCCGGTGAGGGCGTCGTAGCCCTCGCCGTACTTCATGCCGCGGACCTTCTCGCACACGACGGCGCCGTCGACGCCGGCGTTCTCCGCGATCTGGCGGATCGGGGACTCCAGCGCGCGCTTGACGATGCCGGCGCCGATCGCCTCGTCGCCCTCGAGCTTGAGCCCGTCGATGCCCTTCACGCACTTCAGCAGCGCCACGCCGCCGCCCGGCACGATGCCTTCCTCGACCGCCGCGCGGGTCGCGTGCAGCGCGTCCTCGACGCGCGCCTTCTTCTCCTTCATCTCGACCTCGGTCGCGGCGCCGACGTTGATCTGGGCGACGCCGCCCGCGAGCTTGGCCAGGCGCTCCTGGAGCTTCTCGCGGTCGTAGTCCGACGTCGTCTCCTCGATCTCCTTGCGGATCTGGCCGATGCGGCCCTGAATGGCGGCCGTCTTGCCGCCGCCCTCGATGATCGTCGTCGACTCCTTGGTGATCTTCACCTTCTTGGCGAAGCCCAGGTAGTCCATGGTGATGTTCTTCACATCGATGCCGAGGTCCTCGAAGATCGCCTTGCCGCCCGTGAGGATCGCGATGTCCTCCAGCATGGCCTTGCGGCGGTCGCCGAAGCCGGGCGCCTTGACCGCGCAGCAACTGAACGTGCCGCGCAGCTTGTTGATGACGAGCGTCGCCAGCACCTCGCCCTCGATGTCCTCGGCGACGATGAGGATCGGCTTGCCGGCCTGCGCGATCTTCTCAAGCAGCGGCACGAGGTCGCGAATGGTCGCGAACTTCTTCTCGTGGATCAGGATGTAGGGCTCGTCCAGCTCGCAGGTCATCGTGTCGACGTTGGTCACGAAGTGCGGGCTCAGGTAGCCCTTGTCGAACTCCATGCCCTCGACGAAGTCGACCGTGGTCTCCAGGCTCTTGCCCTCCTCCACCGTGATCACGCCGTCCTTGCCGACGCGATCCATGGCGTCGGAGATGATGGCGCCGATCTCCTTGTCGTTGTTCGCCGCGATGGCGCCGACCTGGGCGATCTCGGTCTTGCCCTTCACCTGACGGCCCATCTTCTTGAGCTCACCCACGACGGCCTTGCAGGCCGACTGGATGCCGCGCTGGATGAGGATGGGATTGCCGCCGGCCGTGACGTTCCGCAGGCCTTCCTCGAAGATGGCCTCGGCGAGCACCGTCGCGGTGGTCGTGCCGTCGCCGGCCAGGTCGCTCGTCTTGCTGGCGACCTCCTTGACCATCTGGGCGCCCATGTTCTCGTTCTTGTCCTCCAGCTCGATTTCCTTGGCGACCGTGACGCCGTCCTTCGTCACGGTGGGCGCGCCGAAGCTCTTCTCCAGGACGACGTTCCTGCCGCGGGGGCCCAGCGTGACCTTCACGGCCTTGGCGAGCTTCCTGACGCCGCGCCTGATCGCCTCGCGCGCTTCCTGATCGAATACGATTTTCTTCGCTGCCATTGGTTACTTCCTCCTGCGTGCCTGCACGCGGCCCCCTACTCGATCACCGCGAGAACGTCGTCCTCGCCCATGATCAGGAACTCGTCCCCGCCGGTCTTCACCTCGGTGCCGGCGTAGGCCGTGAACAGCACGCGGTCATCGGCCTTGACCTGCATCTTGCTGCGCTGGCCGTTCTCAAGCAGCTTGCCCTCGCCCACCGCGACGACGATGCCCTCCTTGGGCTTCTCCTTCGCGCTGTCGGGAAGCACGATGCCCCCCTTGGTCTTCTCTTCCGCCTCGACACGCTTGACCAGAATCCGATCGCCCAACGGACGGATGCGTGTTTTCGCCATCGCCGACTCTCCTTTCAAGCCTGACACAGAAGTCGCCGCCGGACAGCGCGCCGCGGTGCTACGGCGCCGAGCCCAGCCAGTCCCTCAGAATCCTGCGCACCTCAACGATCTCAAGCGGCTTGTGCAGGAACGCCACCGCTCCCGCGGCCGCCACGTTACTCTCCGCGACGGTCTCCGCGCCGGACATCAGCACCCAGGGGAACCTGATCCGCTCCTTCCTGATGCGCCGGACCGCGGTCGCCCCGTCGGCGTCCGGCAACTGGTAATCGAAGAATCCGAAATCCGGCCGCATCTTCCGGGCCACGGCGAGCGCCTCGCCCGCCTCGCCGGCCTCGCACGTCTCGAAGCCGCACGCGCGCAGAAGGTCGACCAGCGACACCCGGCACGCGGTGTCGTCGTCGCACACCAGCACGCGCTGGATGTAGGAAAAACAGGCTCCCGTCATGACGCACTTCCGGAGTTCTTCTTCGCGTTCACGTCTCGTTTGTAGCAAAAGACATGCCGTTTCACCGTAACGCGCCTTTTCCGAACGGTTTGCGAGGAAGCACCCATTCCTGGAGCACGCCCGCGCTGCCATTATGGCGCTTCGGGCAGAGGGGCGTTTTTGAGGTTCTGCCAGACTGGCAGCCGGGAGGTGTTTCCGTCGAGGAGTTGAGCCGCGCCGGCGGCTACGCGTCCGGCCCTTCCCGTTCGGCGAGGCCGTGCTCGGCCAGCTTGTTGTACAGGCTCTGGCGCGGGATCTTCAGGGCGCGCGTCACCCGGGACTTGTTCCACCGGTGCTCCCTGAGGGCGTTCAGGAGGATCGCCTTCTCGCACTCGGCGACCTGCGCCTTGAAGCTCCCTCGCGCCGGGATTCTCAGGCTGATCCCGCTCTCGTCGCGCACGAGCCCATCACCGCGCCACTGCGACGCGCCCTCGCGGGCGACCTGCGCCTGGAACTCCTTCTTCCCGACCTCGCGGCCCTCGCATGCCACCATGACGCGCCGGAGCACGGAGGCGAGCTGCCTGACGTTGCCCGGCCAGTGGTACTCCGCCATGGCCCGGAGCGCGCTCTCGCTGAGCGGCCTGACGCGCACGCCCTCCCCGCCGAGCCTCCCCAGCGTCTCGCGCACGAGCTCCGGCAGGTCCTCCTTCCGCTCCCTGAGCGGCGGCACCTTGAGCCCGATCACGTTCAGGCGCCAGTACAGGTCCGACCTGAAGCCGCCCTCGGCGACCATCTGCTCCAGGTCGTGCAGCGACGAGGCGATGATGCGCACGTCGAACTTCCGCGCGTGGTCCGATCCGACCGGCCTGGCCTCGCCTTCCTGGATCGCCCGCAGGACTTTGGCCTGCATCACCGGCGACATGTCGCCGATCTCGTCCAGGAAGAGGGTCCCGCCGTCGGCGCGCACGAAGAGGCCGTCCTTCGCCTCGTGCGCGCCGGTGAACGCTCCCTTGGCGTGCCCGAAGAGCTCGCTCTCGACCAGGCTCTCGACGACGCTCCCGCAGCTCTCGGCAACGAAGGGCTTCTCCGCCCGCCGGCCCGCCGCGTGAAGCGCGCGCGCGACCAGCTCCTTGCCGCTGCCGGATTCNNCTCCTTGCCGCTGCCGCTCTCCCCGGCGATGCACACGCTGAAGTCCGTGTCCTTGATCTTCTCGATCGTGGCGCACAGCTCGCGCATGGCGGGGCTGCGGCAGCACAGGCCGTGGTACGAGTCTCCGTCCGGCGCGGCCGCCGGCGCCCGGACGTATCGCTCGCGCACCGTCACGCACTCGATGGCGCGGGCCAGCGCGCGCAGCGACGCGTTCAGGGCCGCGCACTCGCGCGCGCCGTACCCGGCCGCGCCGATCGGACGGCGCACCGAGAAGACGACCCTGCCGCCGTCGCACAGGTCGGCCGCCGCGAAGGCCTCGGGACCGAGCGCTTCCCCGTCGTGCATGCCGCCGGCCGCAAACGCGTCCTCGCCCGCGAGCGCCCGGCGCAGCGCGCGATGGTTGAGCCTGAACGAGACGTCCTGCAGCATGCCGCCGTCCCGGCCCCTCCCGAAGGAGCGCACGACGCCATCGGCGCTCCGCACGCTCATGAAGGCGCAGGCCGAGCCGGGGTCCTCGCGCAGCAGATCGGCCAGCGCCGGCCGCGCCGCCTCCTCCAAGGACGCCCCGTTGATGATGGCCCAGCATGCGCAGGCTCGCGCCGCATCGACGCCGGCAACAGGCAGCGTACCGTGGGTCACCGTGGCCATAGGCGGAAGAACTCCCACGTCAGTATCGGATCGCCCCCGAACGCCCCTTGATCGGCGGCGGCGCCCCTGGCCGCCGTTCCGGCGAACAGGCTACAATCTCACCTGTGAGCCTGTCGCAAAAGCCCCCTTCCGGCTGCAACCTCCGGGCGTGTTCTCGGACCTCCGCGCGCGCGGCGCTTTTCTGGGCGGCGCTCGGCGCGCTCGCCGCGTTCCCGGACCTTGGCGCGGCCGCCGAGGGCGGCGGCCCCGGCGAGGCCGTCCGGCATCTCATCCGGGACCTGGGCGATCCTGACTGGCGGACGCGCGAGAAGGCCCATCAGCAGCTTCTCGATCTCGGCCCGGACGCCGTGCCCGCGCTTCGCGAAGCGCTCTCCGGATCGGACCGGGAGGCGGCCGGCCGCGCCCGGGACATCATCAGCATCATCAACCCGATCGAAGTCGCGATCGTTCTCGTCCGCGTCCGGCTCCCCGGGGACGGCGAGCCGTGGCGCATCACGGAGAAGGCGTTCTTCCGCGGCCGGGAGGGCCGCATCGCCGCCGCCGGCGGCAGTTACCTCGTCGCCCTCGACGGCGACGACCCCGAGCACGCCCGCCTCTCCCTGCGGGCCGTGACAACGGGCTCGACGACGCCGTCGGCCCTCGACATGTCCCGGTTCGAGCGCGAGGCGTGGTGCGTCGTGGACGAGCGCGTCACGACGCATCTCTGGCAGGAAGGCGTGCACATCGAATGCGGCCGCCGCGCGAACGTGCTTCTGGTGTGGGCGGCGGTCGCCAAGCTCCTGGACGGCGATGCGGGAGCGCATCCGCTCGACACGGCCATGCCCGACGCCGCGCTCAAGGACGCGCTCGTGGGGAGCCTCCTGGCGCAGCTCACCGGCCATCGCTCGCTCGGAGCGCGGCTCGCGGCCGGCGGCATCCTCTCGCGCCTCGGCGAGCAGCGCGCGCGGCGCGAGCTCGAGTTCCTGGCGGGCGAACCGGCGGCCGATGCGGCGCTCGTCAGGCTCGGCGATGAGGACGCGATCGCGCGCCTCGCCCGCGGCCTGGAACGCGGCGCCCGCATGCCCGAGGACGAGGAGGCGGTCCTCGCCCTGGCGGCGCGGGGCCATCCCGCCGGGCGGCGCACCGCGGCCGAGCGCATGCCGGAGTTCAGCGAGCGCCGCCGAGAGGAAGCCGCCTGGCTCCTGGCCGAAAGGCTTCTCGCCGCGCCCGCCGACACGCCGGTGCGCGGGGCCGTCGAGTTCCTCGCCGATCGCCTCCAGGATGACCACATGCCGTGGCACGCGCACGCGCGTTTCCTGCTCTACGCGACGGCGCGGCACCCGGAGGGAGCCGGCCGGCTGCTCCCGCTGCTCCGGGAAGGGCTGGCCGCCGCGCGCGTTGCCTCGACGTCGGTCGAGCAGGTCCGGCTCCATGCCATCAGAGTGTCATTGAGCCGCGGCGCCGTGTCGCGCGACGAGCACGCGCAGCTCGCGGCGGAGCTCGCGCCGCACACCCGCGGCTCGTACT
>DHGK01000333.1:11757-15149 GCA_002402755.1 Planctomycetes bacterium UBA4800 | reverse complement strand
CTGACGGTGCACCTCGTCTTCTCGGGCGACGACTGCTTCTCCGTCCGCCGCGGGACGCTGCGGCTGCGCGCGGCTGGTCGTTGACCGGGAAGAGGGGCTTCTCGAAGGTTTCGGCGCCGGCGACGGCGGGCCCGCCGCGCCTCAGTGCTCGCCGAAGACGCAGATGGTCTTGCCGGTCAGGCCGAGATGGCGGTCCGTGGACCAGCACTCGGCGATGCGCAGGGCGTCCATGCAGTGCAGGCCGAGGGCATCCACGACCGAGAGGTCTTGATCCTTGAAGCGCGAGAGATACCGCCGGGCCGCCGCCAGCTCCTTGGCTCCCACGGGCACGATCCGGAGCGGTTCGACCTCCTCGACGAAGTTGAGGAACTGGCGCGCGCGGTGCCGGTCGAAGCGCTTCAGGAACCAGCCGTGTCCCTCGGCGACGACGAGCGGCGTCGTCACGAGGGGAGGCGCCGCCGCGAAGAGCCGCGTGAAGAGCGCGTGGTACGAATCGGAGCCGTCCAGGAACGCGACGAACGCCGAGGTGTCGACGTACGCCTCAGTCTTTTTCGCCATACACGATCTCGTCGATGGTGCGGCTCGATGCGGGATCTCCCGAGGCAACCATGCCGGCGTAGCGCATCCATGGCTTCTTCTGGTTGCGCGGCAGCACGGCGCGGAGCGCCTTGCGAAGCAGCGCGGAGATCGAGATGCCCTGGCGCACGGCTTCCCTTTTCACGGATTCGTAGTCTTCCTTGGGCAGGCTCACTTGCGTTCTGATCATGATAACAATCTTAACACGAGTGTTATCATCGCGCAAGCGCCGCGAGGCGCCGGCGAGCGAGCCCCGCAGACGCTCTGCGCGGCCCTCCTCGCCGCGTCGAGCACCGCCCGCGAGCGGCTACTCCCTGACCAGCAAGGGGCCATCGAACGTCTCGCCGCCGACGGTGGCCGGCCCTTCGGCGCCGTGCCTGCGGAATGCGACGAGGCGTGAAGAGTCTCGGCGCGCGATGCGCACGCCGAGCGCGGTCGCGCTCTCGACGCGCTCCGCGGTCCACGCCGATCGCTCGCCGGCGCGGTAGGGGATGAGGACGGTGAGCATTCCGATCGTCCTCGTCTTCTCCTTCGTCCCCGCTTCCAGATGCCAGTGGTTCGGGAACTCCTTCGACGGCGGCGGGTCGAATCCGTCCCACTGGCGGAAGGCGAGCGGCCCCGGTGAGAGATACCGGATGTCGACGCCCGCGCCGGGCAGCGCCACCGACGCCGTCGCGTGTTTCTCGTCCACCGCGAACGCCGCGAGCGCGTGCAGCATGAACTGGAACGTTGCCGGCTCCGCAGCTTCGAGGTCGTCGTACAGGACCAGGACGTCCGGTTTCACGAAGACCACGTTGCGCCGGTAACGCTTCAACCTGCCGGCGTAGGCGTCGGTCGCGTCGCCTGCCACGTAATCCCACTTCTCCGTCAGACGGTGGTCGACGATTCTCCCGTGCGGCGCGGTCGAGTGCTTGATCTGGCCCTGGCCGTCGACGAGCACGGCGTTCTGGGCGACGGTGCCGTGCACCCACTGATAATGGAACTTGCTCCCGTGCAGGTCGCGGTACGTGCACGCGACGAGCAGCGGTTCCCCGTAGGCGTTCAACTGGAACGAATTGTGCGGGTTGTGCCCGTGGCTCTGCGTGCCGAAGGGGCTCGACTTGAAGAGGAAATGCACGTCGTCCTTGCTGCTGAGCAGCGTCGAGTGCAGGCTCGCGACGCCGATGCCGCGGAAGACCTTGGACTGCGGGAGGTCGGCGGGCGGCTTGGGATCGGGGAGCGGCGGCAGGTAGGCCGCGGCGAGAAAGCCGGGGATGCCGCCCTCGCCCCGCATCTTCCATTGCTCCGTCCACCAGCGCCAGTACGCGGCCTGCGCGCCGTCCGGCTGCGCGCCCTTGGCTCGAATGAAGTACTCCATGAAGCCGCCGATCCCCGCGGGCGGCGGGCGATGCGACAGGTCGCCGAAGCCCATGTTCGGCGAGCCGGGCGGCGCGATGTAGAGCGGGTAGTCCCCGACCTGCGAGAAGAACGGCTTCTTGAGGCCGTCGATGCGCAAGGCGCATCGGGCCGCGTGCAGCCACGAGACCGCCTTGCCCATGTAGCCGGCCCAGTAGCTGACGCCCTCGTGCCAGCCGCCGTCGTCGTCCGACCACACCGGGTAGCACCCGTAGAACTTGTTGACGGCGTAGTCCAGCCACGTCTCGGCCTCGGGGATCTCGCCGAGGAACGCGATCCCGGCCTCGCCGATCTTGTGCCATATGCGGTTCGCATGACTGCCGTAAGGGCTGTTGAGGTGTCCCGTGCCGCGCGACACCTCGCCGCTTTCCCACGCGTCCCGGAGGCGCCGCGCCGTCACCCTCCACACGATTTCACGGTCCTGCGGCGTCAGGGCGTCCCAGGCCCAGTCGTACGCGCGCGCGGGGCGGTAGAGCATCACCTTCCCGGCCTCGCAGTTCATCCTGAAGTTCGTCGGGCCGTCGGGGTCCCAGGAGGCGAGATGCATGATCCACTTCCGCGCCGCTTCCGCGTACTTCTTCTCGCCGGTCATCAGGTAGACGAACGCGATCGTCTCGGCCTCGGCGCAGGCCTTGTCCGCCTGCACGCGGTTCGGCCACCAGTGCTTGACCAGCTCCGCGTTCTCCTTGTCGCGCGCCGAGCCCATGTGCGCGGGCTCGGGCGTCGGTCCCGCGGCGATGCGCGCATCGGCCTCGGCCCGGAGCTTCTTGAAGCGCGCGGCCTCGTCCCCTTTCGCGAGCGCTCGCAGCCGCGGCAGATCCTCGGGACGCAGGAAGAGGCGCGGCCGGCCGGACGGGACGCGCTCGCGCTGCTCGGCCCGCGTCGGCATCGTGAACTCGACGGCATCGGGGGGCACGATGACGCTGCGCGTTCGGCTCCACTCGGATTCCGCGCCGTCCTTGGTGGCGAAGCGATAGCGCCACCAGTAGGTTCCCGGCGCGAACGCCGCACTGTGCGTGTAGGTGTTCCAGACGAAGCCGCCCACCGTCGCCGCATCGGCGAAGTCCTCCCCGCGCGCCCACTGGATCGTGTACGTCGCGGCGGGGCGTTCGTGGAGCCAGATGAAGGACGGCGGGTTGAGCCTGACCGCCTCACCGTCGGCCGGCCGGTAACCGACTTCGCCGGGCTTCGGCGCGCGGTTGTCGATGGCGAGCCCGGCGGCGGCGGCGGATGTGTCCGTCCGGCACCAGAGGACGAGCGCAAGAGAGCTTGTCGCGAGAATGTGGAACTGCATGGGCGTTGTCCTGCCTTTCCGGTAACCGTTCACAGGGCATCCCGAACACGCGAATCTCCGCCTTCAGTACATCACATTCCGGCGTCCTTCGTGGTGCTCTTTCTGATTCACCACAGAGAAGACAGAG
>DHGK01000333.1:0-11724 GCA_002402755.1 Planctomycetes bacterium UBA4800 | reverse complement strand
TGCATCCGAGCACGGCGAGAAAACCGTGAACGGTCACCCTTTCCGGAGCGTGGCGCGCTCGACGCCTTCCATTGTAGCCCGGCGCCGTGGAGTTCTTGTAGGCCGCCGGGATACAATGGCGCTCGATCGGCCGCGCCGCGGCCGGAGAGGAGCCATCGCAATGCGCATGCCCGCACCCCGTACCTCGACGTCGCTCGTTGTGTGCCTTCTTGCCGCATGCCTGTCCGGCCAGACCGACGATGCGGTCAGGCTCTGGGAAGAGGCGCTCGCGATCCCGACCTACGGGGTCGCGCCGCCCGATCCCAATCCGCGCTTCTACCAGGGCCGCGTGTACCAGGGCGCCAGGGCCTCCTATTACCCGTACGCGGCATCGGATAGGCTCACCGGCGTCAAGGAGGACAGGACCTATCGCGCGGTGTGCCTGGAGAACACGTACGTGAAGCTCCAGGTGCTGCCCGAACTCGGCGGGCGCATCTTCACGGCCGCCGACAAGACCAACGGCCACGATTTCTTCTACCGGCAGCGCGTGATCAAGCCGGCGCTCATCGGCATGCTGGGCGCGTGGATCTCGGGCGGCGTGGAGTGGAACGTGCCGCATCACCACCGCGCGTCGACCTTCATGACGGTCGACTGGACCACCGCGGAGGGCAACGATGGGAGCAAGACGATCTGGGTGGGGGAGACCGAGCTCCGCCACCGCCTGAGGTGGATCGTCGGCGTGACGCTCAAGCCCGACTGCTCCCTGGTCCAGCTCGATGTCAAGATCTTCAACCGGACGCCGGTCGCGACGCCCTTCCTCTTCTGGATCAACCCCGCCGTGCACGCGACGCCCGAGTACCAGGTGATCTTCCCGCCGAGCACCGAGTGGGCGGTCCAGCACGGGAAGCCCGAGTTCGCGTCCTGGCCGATCGCGCGCCAGATCTACGGCGGCGTCGACTACACGTCCGGCGTCGACATACGCTGGTGGAAGAACCATCCCGCCCCGGTCTCGTTCTTCGCCTGGAATTCGGAGGAGGATTTCTTCGGCGGCTACGACCACGGCAAGGACGCGGGCGTCCTGCACGTGGCCGACCACCACGCCGTGCCGGGCAAGAAGTTCTTCGAGTGGGGGAACGGCCCGGAGGGCGACGCGTGGACGCGGATCCTCACGGACGAGGACGGCCCGTACCTCGAGCTCATGGCCGGCGCGTACTCCGACAACCAGCCCGACTACAGTTGGATCCAGCCCGGCGAGGCCAAGGAGTTCAGGCACTGGTGGTATCCGGTGCGGAACCTGGGCGGCGCGAAGAACGCGACCATCGATGCGGCGGTGAACCTCGAGCTCGGCAAGGACCGTACGGCGGCGGTCGCCTTCAACACGACCCGCGAGCACGAGGGCGCCGTGGCCATGCTCGTTGCGGGCGACAGGGTTCTCCTCCAGGAGGAGATCTCGATAAGCCCGGCCCGGCCCTTCCGCGCCGAGGCGGCGCTTCCCGCCGGCGTCGAGCTCGAGGACCTGCGCGCCTCGCTCGCCGCCCCGGACGGGCGCGAGCTCGTCGCGTACCGGCCCGCGAAGCGCGCGGGCGCTCCCATGCCGGCGCCGGTCAGGAAGCCCGCGCCGCCCAAGGACATCGCCACCAACGAGGAACTGTATCTCACGGGGCTCAGGCTCGAGCAGCTCTTCAGCCCCGCGTTCGATCCCGCTGCGTACTACGAGGAAGCCGTCCGCAGGGACCCGGGCGACTACCGGGCCAACACGGCGCTCGGTCTCCTGCACCTCAAGGGCGCCAGGTATGAGGAGGCCGAGGCCTGCCTGCGCGCGGCGATCGCCCGCGCGACGCAGAACCACATCCGGCCCAAGGACGGCGAGGCGTTCTACTACCTCGGCGCCGTCTTGAAGGCGCAGGGGCGGCTCGACGCGGCCTGGAACGAGTTCCAGCGCGCGGTCTGGAGCGCGGCCTGGCAGGCCGCGGGGTACCACGCGCTCGCGGAGATCGCCTGCATGCGCGGCGATTTCGCGAAGGCGCTCGATCTCGTCGAGCACTCGCTTGCGTGCAACTCGTCGAATGCCAGGGCGCTGGCGTTGAGGAGCGCGACACTCCGCAGGCTCGGCCGCCTGGACGAGGCCTACCAGAACGTGCTCGCCACGGCCGCGGTGGATCCGCTCGACTTCCGCGCCGCCAACGAGCTCTGTCTGGCGCTCGCGGCGGTGGGCGAGCGAGCCCAGGCAGCCGAGGGCGCCGAGCGCCTGGGCGCGTGGATGCGCGGCGAGGTGCACTCGTACCTCGAGCTGGCGGTCGAGTACGGCGGCGCGGGGCTTTACGAGGAGGCCTGCGGCGTTCTCGATCGCGCGGCCGCCGCCGCGGGCGACGAGACGAAGGTCTACCCGATGGTCTATTACTTCCTCGGCTGGTACTCGGCGAAGCAGGGCAGGGACGCCGAGGCCGCGGACTTCTACGCGCGGGCGGCGCGGATGCCCGCCGGCCGCTGCTTCCCGCTCAGGTTCGAGGCGATCGATGCGCTGGCCGACGCCATGCGCGTCAACCCGTCGGACGCGCGCGCGCCGTACTACCTCGGCAATCTGCTCTACGACCACCAGCCGCGCCGCGCGATCGAGGCCTGGGAGCGCGCCGCCTCGCTGAACCCCGCCTTCGCGCCCGTCCATCGCAATCTCGGGAACGGCTACGCGAGGGCCGCGAAGGACCCCGCCAAGGCCATCGCGAGCTTCGAGAAGGCGATCGCGCTCGCCCCCGGCGACGCGCGCTGGTACTACGAACTGGATTGCATCTACGAGGCGGCCGGCGCTCCCGTGGCGAAGCGGCTCGGCCTCCTGCGCGCGCACGCCGATGTGGTCGCCGAGCGCGACGACGCCCTGACGCGCATGCTGATCCTGCTCATCCGGAGCGGCAACGAGGACGAAGCCCTGGCCGTGCTGCGCACGCGGCGCTTCCACAACTGGGAGGGCTCGAGCGAGATCCACCGCGTGTACGTCGACGCGTGCCTCACGCGGGGGCATCGCCTGTTCCGTGCGAAGGAGCACGCGCGCGCGAGGGAAGCCTACGAGGCCGCGCTCGAGTACCCCGAGAACCTCGAAGTCGGCAGGCCGTATCGCGACCGGCGCGCCTGCGAGGCGCACTACTTCATCGGGCTCGCGCACGAGGCCCTCGGCGACGGCGCTGCCGCCAGGGTGTGCTTCGAGAAGGCGACGGCGCGCATCCTCGAGGGCGCGTCGGAGGCGCGCTACCACCAGGCCTGCGCGCTCCGGAAGCTCGGCAGGGACGAGGAGGCGGCGCGCATCTTCGACGGCCTCGTCGCGCACGGCGTGAAGGAGATCGCCGGCGCGGCCTCGGTCGACTACTTCGCCAAGTTCGGCGAGAAGCAGTCGGAGCGCGCGCGCGTTGCGCAGGCGCATTACCTCCTCGGCCTCGGCTACCGCGGGCAGGGCAAGGACGCCGAGGCGCACGCCGAGTTCCGCGCGGCGCTCGACCTGGCGCCGGACCATCTCGGGGCGCACGCGCAGCTCGCGCCGAGGTGAGCGGGCGCCTGCGGTCCCTTGATCACCCCCTCCCCGACGCCGTATAGTGAGTGGGTGATTCGCGCGCCGTCCGTGCGGCGCGGCGCGGACGTTCAGGCACCAAGGACGGCCTTTCGGCCAGGAGGAAACAGGATGAAGCTTCGAACGCTGGCGGCGACGGCCCTCGCGGCTCTCTGGGTGTGCGGGCAGCTCCTGATCGCGGCGGACGGCGCCGCGGTCAAGAAGATCCTCTACGTGACGACGACCAAGGGCTTCCATCACTCGGCGTGCGAGTACTCGATTCCGGTCATCAAGAAGATCGCGGAGGAGTCCAAGAAGGACCCGCTGCTCGGCGCCTTCGATGTGGTCTGCACGGACAAGACCGATCTCATCACGGCCGAGGGCCTGAAGGGCTTCGACGCGGTGTGCTTCTCGAACACGACGGGCGACCTGGCGCAGTTCCCGCTGAGCGAGGCCGACCGGAACGCGCTCCTGGATGCGATCAAGGACGGCAAGGGCTTCATCGGCATTCACGCCGCGACGGACACGTACAAGGACTGGCAGCCCTTCGCGGACATGATCGGAGGCTCCTTCGAGAGCCACCCCTGGAACGAGAAGGTCACGATCGATATCGAGGATCCGGCGCACCCCTGCGCGGCGCCCGTGCCCTCGCCCTGGGTGGTCAAGGACGAGATCTACGCCTTCAAGAACTACTCCCGCGAGAAGCTGCACGTGATCATGAGCCTGAGCAAGTCCTCGCTCAGGGGCAAGAGCACGCCCTCGCGCGTCGCCGACCAGGACTACGCGATCGCCTGGTGCAAGCCCTACGGCAAGGGGCGCGTCTTCTACACCGCGCTCGGCCACGAGCACGCGCTCTGGGACGACGTCTTCTTCCAGCGGCACCTCATGGGCGGCATCAGGTGGGCGCTCGGCGCGGCCAGGCAGGCCGGCTGGAGGGCCAACAAGGACGGCGAGCGCGCCGGCCTCGTCAAGGGCAACGGACTGTGCGATGCGAACCTGACGATCGGGCACGCGAAGGTCGAGTCGGCATGGGAGAAGCTCCTCGACGGCTCGCCGCTCGCCTGGGACGCCGCCTGGGAGACCTCCGGCAACCAGAAGGACACGCGCAAGCACTGGACCGCCGGCCCCGACGGCGTCCTGACGGGATACGCGGCGCCGGGGACGCCCGGCTCGAGCCACCTCTACTACACGAAGAAGAGCTTCAAGAACTTCGAGGTCAGGGCGGAGATCTGCATCAGCAGGGACGGGAACAGCGGCTTCTATTTCCGCTGCCCGCGCGACAAGAACCTCCTTGCCGACAAGAAGTGGATGGACTGGCCGAACGGCTACGAGGCGCAGGTCAACCTGAGCCACGGCGGCGACCCCAAACGCAGCGGCACCTTCTACGCGGCGCCGGTCGTGTGGTCCGGCGACATCAAGGCGCTCGTCGGCTTCGACTCGTCCAAGAAGGAAGACCTCGAGAAACAGGGCGACTTCTGGTACTCGATGCGCATCATCGCGGTCGGCGATCACACCGTGATCCTGCTCAACGACCAGGTGGCGATCGACCACTTCGGCAAGGCCGACGGCAAGGATCTCTACACCGAGGGGCTCTTCGCCTTCCAGATGCATCACCCCGGCGTGAAGGTGATGTTCAAGAACCTCGAGGTCAGGGAACTGGACCCGAGCTTGAAGTAGGCGGCGCTTCCCGCGCGAGCGCGGAGGCCCCGGCCCGGCGCCCGGGCCTCCGCGCGCGCCGGGAGCGATGCATGTTCGCGCGTTTCATCCTCGAGTTCCTGCGGCATCCCCTGAACACGGGCGCCATTGCGCCCAGCTCGCGCGCGCTGGCCCGCGCCATGGTCCACGGCCTCGATCTTGACCAGGCGTCGGCCGTGGTCGAGTACGGCCCGGGCGGCGGGGCCTTCACCGGCGAGATCCTGGCGCGCATGCGGCCCGGCGCGCTCTTCGTCGCCATCGAGAACAACGCCGCCATGTACGCGGCGTTCCGCGCGCGTCACGGGCACGTCAACATCGTCCGCGACTCGGCCGCGAACGTGAGCGCGGTCCTCGCCTCGCTCGGCGCATCGCAGGCCGACTGCATCGTGAGCGGCCTGCCCTGGGCCTCCTTCGGCGAGAAGCTCCAGGACGAACTCCTCGCCGCGACGCACGCGGCGCTCCGCGACGGCGGCCGCTTCGCCACCTTCGCGTATCTCCAGGGGCTCCTTCTCCCGGCCGGCCGCGCCTTCGCGCGCAAGCTGGCCCGCTGCTTTCCGGAGGTCGACCGCTCGCCGGTCTGCTGGCGCAACCTGCCGCCCGCCTTCGTCTACCGCTGCGTCAAGTGACGCGTAACCGTTCACAGGACATCCCGAACACGCGAATCTCCGCCTTCAGTACATCACATTCCGGCGTCGTTCGTGCTGCTCTTTCCGATTCACCACAGAGAAGACAGAGAACACAGAGAACGGAAGGTGAGACGTTACGTGGCTCCGTGTCACGTGCGGTGGTCTCTCGCAGTTCTCTTCTCTGTGCTCTCTGTGCCTCTGTGGTTTCTTTCCCGTCAGATAACACGTGTCTGTGCATGCGAACACGGGGAGAAAACCGTGAACGGCTACAGTGACGCCGGGCGTTCGGCCCGGCTCCTTTACCGGACCATGCCCGCCGCGCGCCCGCGCGTCCTTTGCCGGCGCGGGCTTCCTGTCGTAGACTTTCCTTGAGGGGATACCGGCTCGAAGGAGTATGGCATGGCTCAACTTACAAAAGCGGAAGTCGTTGCCGAGATCAACACGCGCAAGAGCGCGAGCGGCCTCGATCTGCGCGGGGTCGACCTTTCCGGCGCCGACTTCGAGGGAGCGAACTTCGAGAGCGCCGACATGCGCGGCGCCAATCTCTCCGGCTCCGGCCTGAAGGGCGCGAATCTCTTCGGCGCCAACCTCGAGGGCGCCAACCTGAGCCGCGCGGTGCTGTTCGACGCCAACATCGAGCTTGCCAACTTCCAGGGGGCGAACCTTGCCGGCGCCGATCTCAGGCGCCTCAGCTTCACCTCGACGAACCTCGCCGGCGCGGATCTCACCGGCGCGAACCTCTTCCGGGCGCGGTTTCCGGAGCTCGATCTGCACGGCGGGCAGTTCGCGCGCGCGAACCTCGGCGGGGCCGTGTTTCTCTCCTGCAGCCTCCAGCACGTCAACTTCCAGGGCGCGCAGTTCGTCAACACGATTCTCAAGCGCTGCACGCTCGACGGCGCGGACTTCCGCGATACCGTCTTCAGGAACACGCGCTTCGAGGGCACGGGGCTGAGCGGCGTCGACTGGTGCGGCGCGTGCTTCGTCGACTTCGACTTCTCGGCGCTGGACCTGGCGGACGTCAACTTCTGCGGGGCGCGCCTGGAGGGCGCGCGCTTCTCGCAGGAAGGCATCGCCGGCGTCAAGTTCGCGGGCGCCATCCTCGCGCGCGTGTCGTTCGAGGGGCTCAACCTGGCCCGCATCGATTTCAGGAAGTGCGACTTCACGCGCGCCAACCTCGCGGGCGCGAACCTGCGCGGCGCGGACCTCTCGGAGGCCGATTGCTCGAGCGCGAACCTGAGCCAGGCCGACCTCACGGGCGCGACGGCGCGCGGGGCGCGCTTCCGCGCGGCCGTCTGCCGGGGAAGCCGCATCGTCGAGGTCGACCTCACCGGCAGCGATCTTTCCCAGGCCAACCTCTTCAAGGCCGTGATCCAGCGCTCATCGCTGAAGTCGGCCGCCGTCAAGGAAGTGAACCTCCGCGGCGCCCAGGTCGACGAGTGCAGCTTGCGGGGCGCGGACCTGGAGGGCGCCGATGTCTCCGGCGCGCAGTTCAAGCGCTGCGATCTTGAGGGCGCCAAGCTCAACCGCACCGTCGTCATCGGCACCACGATCGCCGAGTGCGCGGTCAAGGAGACGGCCTGGCAGCGCGCGCTCCTCAAGGAGATCAAGTGGCAGGACCTGGATCTGGCGGGCAGCGATTTCTACCGCGCCAACATGATGGAGGCGCAGCTCGCGCGCGTGCGCCTGGCGGGCGCGACGCTGGACCTTGCCGATCTGCGCGGCGCGGTGCTCGAGGACTGCGACCTGCGCGACGGCCAGGTGGTGGGGGTGCGGTTCGAGAACACGCAGCTCACGCGCGTCAACTTCCAGGGCGCGCTCGTCAGGGAGTCGGACTTCACGGGCGCCGCGATCGTCGATGCGCAGTGGGAGGGCGTCGATCGCGACGAGCTCTCGAGCTGCACCGGCCTGACGATGCCCGACCGGCCGGCCGAGCATCCGAGCGCGGCCGTCGCCGCCGGCGGCGGGCTGCGCCGCGCGGAGCTCCGCGCGCGCATGCAGTGCGACCGCGTCTGCAGCACCGACCTGGAGCGGATCCTGACGGAGTTCCGCGGCCTGTACGAGAAGGTCGCGGCGGCGATCGCCGAGCGCTGCGGGCGGGCCGTGCAGGACGAGCCCCTGCCGCCGGCGTGCGGCCTCGAGATCGCCTCGCTGCAGCTTGAGCGCACGCTCGAGATCGTGTGGCGGGGCGTCGTGTGGGAGCTCAGCGGGCAGCCGCTGGATGCGCTGGCCATCGTCCGGGATCTGTGCGATGCGGCGCTCGCGCGCGGCGGCGAGCAGCGCTTCAAGGACGCGGCGCCGGACGAGGATGCGCTCGCGGCCGAGCTGGCCCGCCGCGACGTCGCGGCGCGCGCCAAGGAGCTCATGAGCGCTTCCGCCGGCACCGCCGACGCGGTCGTGCAGGCCGTGTGGAGCTTCCTCGGCGCGGCGCTGGGCTCGCCGCACGTGCACGGCCTGCAGTGGCAGAAGGCGTGACGGCGCCGCGGCGCGCGGGAGGCCCGCGATGCGGGGCTCCTCGCCGTTCGCACGCGGACACGCGCGTCCCGGCGCCTCCGGCCGCATCTTATCGGCCCGCGTTTGACGCCGCCCTTCCCGCATCGTAGATTTTTCAGGATACACCACACGCCTGCCCGCGGGCAGAAGGGTCTGAAAGAACCGCATCACCGGGGATCGCGTTGAGAAGGGCCGGTCCGTGCACATGCGAGGGCTGGAGTCTCGCGGCGGCGTGCCGTCGAGCCTCGCGAGGACCTGCAACGGGGAAGAAGGAATGACATCCGCCTCTCGGTTCCGTATCGTCGGCCAGAGTCGTTTCACCACGCTGCTCCGCAAGGAGGCGGCGCGCGTGGCGGGGGGCGCGGGCGGCGTGCTCCTGAGCGGCGAGACGGGCGCGGGGAAGGAGCTGTGCGCGCGCACGATCCACGTGCAGAGCCCGCGGCGGCGCGGGCCGTTCCGGATGGTCGACTGCGGGCGCTTCTTTCCCGAGGATCTCGCCGCCATCATCTTCGGCGGCGCGGAGCGGCCGGGGACGGCGCTCCTCACGCGCGCGAACCGCGGGACGCTGTACCTGGTGCACCCCGAGGAGATGGTCATGTCGCTCCAGGAGCGGCTGCTCGACTTCCTGCAATGCGGCGAGTTCACCGCCGGCGAGCTCGGGCCGCGCGCGGCGGCGGACGTGCGCCTGCTGTGCGGCACGGACAAGGACCTGGAGCTGTACGTGCGCGGCGGCGCGTTTCTCGGCGACCTGTGGGAGCGCATCGCCGCGTCGGTCGTGAAGGTCGCGCCGCTCAGGGAGCGCCTCGACGACATCGGCGCCGTGATCGAGTACATTGCCGGCATGCCGGTCGGCGAGCGCTTCTCGGGCGGAGTCCTCAGCGTGCTCCAGAGCTATCCGTGGCCCGGCAACTACGACGAGCTCATCGAGGAGGTGGAGCGCCTGCTCAGAACCGGGTACCAGTGGATCGAGATCGAGCACGTGCGGCGCGACATCGTCGACTACGAGGGCACGCCCGTGAACGCCGATCCGGAGATCCGGCGCGCGCTCCACGAGATCGAGCGCTGCATCCAGACGTTCCGCATCAGCGACGGCGCGCCGCTTGACTTCGCGCCGTACTTCTGGCACGGCGGGCCGGTGCCGAGCAGCGCGCCGGCGGCGCCCGCCGACGACCCGGATCCGGACTGCGAGCCGTGGGAGCACGACGCGGCGTGGTAGGGACAAGGGACGAACGACGCGCATGAAGACCGCCGAGCTCACCGACACCCTGCTGTGCTGGTGCGGGGCCGATGCGGCCCTGGAGGAGGCGGTGCGCGCGGCGGGGCGGCCGGATCTGCGCGCCGTCAAGACGGCGAGCGAGTTCATCGAGGCCTTTCACGAGGAGCGGCCGGCGTACGTCATCCTCGGCGCGAAGCCGGCGTCCGAGACGATGCGCCTGCTCGGCGTCCTGGCGCAGGCGCGGCGCGCGGTTCCCGTGTTCGTGGCGCTGAGCGAGCCGAACGCGGACCAGGTGCGGCTCTTCATGCGCGCGGGCGCCAGGGATGTGCTGTGGGTCGACGAGCTTCCCGGCGGGCTGCCCGAGGCGGGGGCCGGCGCGCAGGGCGCGGACGAGGCGCTCGCGGACGCCGCGCCGCCCGAGGCGCGCGAGATCATCTGCAGCAACGAGGCGATGCAGAAGGTCGTCGACATCGCCGCGCGGATCGCACCCACCGATTCGACCGTGCTCGTCCAGGGCGAGAGCGGCACGGGCAAGGAGCTGATCGCCGGCCTGATCCACACCCAGAGCCGCCGCGCGCGCAAGGCCTTCATCAAGGTCAACTGCGGCGCGATTCCCGAGCCGCTCCTGGAGAGCCAGCTCTACGGCCACGAGAAGGGCTCGTTCACGGGCGCGATCAAGCAGCACAAGGGCCTGTTCGAGATGGCCGACCAGGGCACGATCTTCCTGGACGAGATCGGCGAGATGAGCCTGGAGATGCAGGTCAAGCTGCTGCGGTTCCTGGAGAGCAAGGAGCTGCGGCGCGTCGGCGGGCACGAGGTCATCAAGGTCGACGTCCGCGTCATCACGGCGACGAACAGGGACCTGAAGCGCGAGGTGGCGCGCAACCGCTTCCGGAGCGACCTCTTCTACCGGATCAACGTGATCACCTTGCATCTTCCGGCGCTCAGGGAGCGGCCCGAGGAGATCGCGATCCTGAGCGAGTACTTCATGGGGAAGCTGAGCGCGGCGCACGGGGTCGCGCCGAAGGCCTTCAGCGTGGAGGCGCTCGCGGCCATGCAGGGGCTCCCGTGGCCGGGCAACGTCAGGGAGCTGGAGAACGCGGTCGAGCGGCTGCTCCTGCTGGCCCCCGCCGGCACGATCGAGCCGGTGCACCTGGCCGAGTTCCTGGATCTGTCCCAGTCCTCGCCCGCATCGCCCGCGGCGGCCGCCTGCGGGAACGGCGCCGCCGTCCCGGTCGAGCAGGCCGCGTCCTGGAAGCTCGAGGACATGGAGCGCGTCCACATCGAGCGCGTGCTCGGGGCGCTCAAGTGGAACAAGATGCGGGCCTCGCGCGCCCTGGGCATCAACGTGAAGACGCTCTACAACAAGATCCGCGGGTACGGCCTGACGCCGCCGTCCGATGCGGAGCCCGATCCCGTGCCGGCCGAGGAGGCGTCCGCCGGCGAGCCCGAAGAGACCTGCTGAGCGCGGGCGCGGCGCGGGCTACCGCAACAGCTTTCCGAGCTTGTCCGACGTGAAGTGGAACTGGACCGGCTTGCCATCGCGCTCGAAGGCGACGATGATCGGCTCGCCGGCCGCGAAGCGCCGGCGCTGCTCGTTGTAGAGACCCCACAGGGCGTTCTCGTCATCGAAGGGGATGGGCTTGCCGTTCAGGCCCTTGATCACATCGCCCGGCTGGAACCCGAAGGTCTTGAGCAGCGACTCGTCCTTGATGCCCTTGAGCGTCAGTTCCCGCTTCTTGGCGTCCAGCTCGCTCTGGGCCGTGTCGAGCTCGGTGATGACGTGCCGCGTGTCGGACAGGCGGGCGATCGTCGGCTGCGGAACGACAAAGTACTTCTTCTGCGCGGGCGTCATCGCGCCGGTCGCCGCCTTGCGGCTGGTGTCGGCCAGGTGGGATTCCTTGTCGTGCTTCTCGGCGGCGGCGGCCGACATGCCCTGGGCAAACTTTTGCGTGTCGATCTCGATGGCCGGCGGGGCGATGTCGGATACGGGCGTCGAGAGGCCCGGGTAGAAGAAGAGCCCCGCGACCGCCGCGACGGCCAGGCCGCTCGCCACCCACTGGATCTTCTCGATACGGTCGAGCATGAATGTCACCTCGTCGATCTGCGCCGCGTTCGATTCTACACCATGTATCGGAAGGGGTGGTGATAGGCTATAGGCTATAGGCTATAGGCTGTAGGCT
>DHGK01000064.1 GCA_002402755.1 Planctomycetes bacterium UBA4800 | reverse complement strand
AGGCTATAGGCTATAGGCTACAGGCTATAGGCTGTAGGCTGTGGGCTCAAAGTAGATGGCGAAGCTCAGGGGGCGGCTTCGCCGCGTGCCGCGGCGCCCGCCGGGGAGCTTCATGGCGGTCCTCACAGACGGACCACGATCTCGCAGGGCGCCGCGTCCGGTTCGGCGCGGCGCACGAACGGCAGGCGCACGTCGGCGCCGCGGGCGGCGGCCTCGATGCGGAGCTTCCCGCCGTCCGGAGGAATGAAGAAGAGCACGCCCAGCGCCCCGGCGCCGGGCGGCAGCGCGGCCTCCTCGATGGCCATGCGCCGGTAGTGGCCGGCGATGCGCTCGTTCGTCATCGAGACCGAATCCGCGATCACGAGGCCCGGGATCACGGCGAAGAGGAATCCGGGCACGGCCCGCCAGTACGAGAACGAGACCGCCTCGGCCGCCGCGCTCCAGGGAAGGTGGACGAGCGTCGAGCCGTCCTCCAGCGTCACGCGCGCGCCCGCGGCCGAGAGCGCGAAGGCGTCGCCGCTCGTGTTCTCGATCCGGACGATGACCGGGAGGATGCCCATGCCGATCAGGTCGGCGCCGAAGAAGAACTCGGCCTCCTCGCGTGCGGCGACGAGCCGGCAGACCACGGCGAGCCCCGCGTTCTCCTCCCGGACCTGCCGTTCGCGCGCGGGCGGCTGCACGAGCTCGTGCAGGCTGATCGAGGCGCAGCCGATCGACAGGAGCGCGATCAGGGCGGACGCGCGCGGCATCCGCAAGGAGCGTGCTGGGAGCATGCGCGGGGATCTCCGGGGGGCGGCCCCGCCGCCCTCCTCTTTATCGGGCCGGGGGCGGCCGCATCTGCACGGCGGCCGTCACTTCTTGTCCTGCGCCTCGCCGGTCATGGGGACGAAGAGGACGGGCATGGTGTCGCGCTCCGTCACGCGCCCCTTCTCGTCCTTCGTGATGATCTTGAGGGCCTGCATGTACGTGCCGACGGGCACGACCATGCGGCCGCCGGGGGCGAGCTGCTCGACCAGCGCGGGCGGCACGTGGTCGGGCGCCGCCGTGACCATGATCGCGTCGAACGGCTGCTCCTCGGGCCAGCCGCGATAGCCGTCGCCGAAGCGCACCTGGACGTTCCGGTAGTTCAGCTCCCGGAGCGTCTTCTCGGCCCGTTCGTAGAGCGGCCGGACGATCTCGATCGTGTAGACCTCGCGCGCCAGCTCGGCGAGCACCGCCGCCTGGTAGCCCGAGCCGGTGCCGATCTCGAGCACCTTCTCGGCGCCCTTGAGCGCGAGCGCCTCGGTCATGAACGCGACGATGTAGGGCTGCGAGATCGTCTGGCCCCAGCCGATGGACAGCGGGTAGTCGGCGTAGCACACCTTCTTGTCGCCGCCGGCGATGCTCTCCGGCACGAACCGGTGCCGCGGCACCTTCTCCATGACCCTGAGGACGCGCTCGTCGGCGATGGCGCGCTGCCTGAGCTGCACCTGCACCATGCGCGTGCGCTCGTGCTCCCACGGGTCGGGCACGAGCGGCGCGTTCAGGCGCTCGGCGAGGATCTCGCGGCCGCGCGCCAGCTCGCGCCGGAGCAGCGCGGCGCTCTCGCCGCCCGCGCCCGCCGGCTCGTCCAGGCGCGCGAGGCGCCCGAGCAGCCGCTCGGCGGCCGAGATCGAGAACGGCCGCCGGTCGTCGACGACGACGTGCACGGCGGCCGTGTGCGCGCGCGGCGCGCGCGCGGCGATCCACGCGCTCTCGCGCGCCCGCCAGGAAAAGGCGCCGCCGGCGCCGATCACCTCGCCGCCGGCGAGGACCTCGACGGGCGCATCGCGGCCCGCGTCCCAGGCCGCGCACTCGATCCGCAGCTCCTCGCCCTCCTCGCAGGCCAGTTCATCGCCGGGCAGGCGGCCGTTGACGCGCAGCGAGATGAGCGGCCCCGTGGTGACGAAGACCGCGCCCGCCGCCAGGCCGCGCACGTAGCGCTCGTACGTGAACGGGCGGGGCATGTGCACGTACGTCCGGCAGAGCTCTCCGTTCTCGACCGCGGCGGGCGCGAGCCTGATGCCGCAGCTCAGGACGTCGTACCAGAGCGGCGTCGTGTCGGCGGACAGGGCCAGCGCGTCGAGCTTGCCCAGGAGCGCAAGGAGCGGAAGCTCGGCGCCGGACAGACCGACGACGGAGCCCCCGGAGTTGTGGATCTCGTCGCAGACCGCGAGCAGGTCGGGTACGCCGCGCGCGCCGGGGATGTCGCCCGTCATGCGCGACTTGAGTGCGGGGAGATTGAGCGCGAGCACCGCGCCGAGGCCGGCGTGCTCGTGCCGGACCGTCCAGACGGCGATGCCGCCGCCCGGGTGCAGGGATTCGGTCAGCGTGGCGGGGTAGGGGCCGAAGCGGGCATCGGCGGCGGCCGGGCTCAGGTGCCCGACGGCGAAGCCCTCGGCGCCAAGCGCGAGGAGCGTCGCGTTCAGATCGAGCGCCTCGGGCGCGAAGGGCCGGAAGGTTCCCGCGCTCCACGCGCCGAGCCACGGCTGCGCGTCGTCGAGCCTGAGCACGGCCTCGGCCGCCGCCGGATCGATCGCCCGCCGCTCGGCGCGCAGCGCGGGCCCCGCGCTCGCCGCCGCGCTGAGCTCCGCGGACGGCGTCGCCAGCCGCACCTCGCCGGGCGAGTACACGATGACGCGGTCGCCGTGCCGCGCCATGTGCCCGTCGGAGAGGAGCGCGAGCTCGGGCGGGTTCTTCTCGGCGGAGATCTCCAGGGCGGCCGGGTGCGGGAGGTCCCGGAAGGTCGTCTTCAGGACCAGCACGCGGTGTCCGGGCGCCGGTTCCCCGGGAGGCGCCGCCTGAAAGCTGCCGCGAAGCTTGATCTCGTTGCGGAGCCGGTTGCCGCGGGCGGTCGTCACGTCGAGCGCGATGAAGCCCTCCCTGTCGCCCGGCGCGAGGGGCTGGATGAGGAGGAGCGAGAACAGCGACTCCTTGGGCCCCAGGACGCGGTCCCACGGCCAGACATAGAATCCGCCGCTCGCGCAGCCGCTCAGGCCGGCGGTGATCTTCTCCTCGGTCTTGTTGACGACCTCCAGGATGACGAGCTTCCTCTCGCCGACGCGCAGATCCCACTTCTCTTCCGGCGGCGCGGCGGCGGTTTCCCGGCGCCCCACGGCGAAGACGAGGCGGGTCGCGCCGCGCGCCGCGCTCAGGAACTGCCGCGCTTCGGCGAGGAGCGCCTGCGCCTCCCGTGCGTTCGTGCGCCACGCCTCGGGCATGGTCTCCGCCGAGCGCGCGGTCGAGGCGAGGACGCGCGCAGACTCGCACAGGCCTTCCCAGCGGCCCAGAAGCCGCTCGGCCTGCTCGTCGCCCGCGGCGGCGGTGCGCACGAGCCACATCGTGAAATCGGCCTCGTCCGGCGCGATCGCGGCCTCGGGCGGCTGCGTGCAGCCGGCGAGGATCGTCAGCCAGCATGTGCAGGCGAGCAGGCGTCTCACGATCGTCCTCCCGGGCGGCGTGACTGCATCATACCAGGGAAGCCCGCGCAAGGCTAGAGTTTTCCGGCGCGTCCGGCGGGGGGGTCGGCGCCCGGCCGTGTTTCCGCCGCGGCCGTTCACGGTGTTCTCGCCGCGTTCGGGTACACGGACAGGTGTCACTTGACGGAAAGGAAACCACAGAGGCACAGAGGGCACAGAGAAGAATACGGAGAGAGACCATCGCACTTGCCACGGAGCGACGCGACGTCTCACGTTTCGTTCTCTGTGCACTCTGTCTTCTCTGTGGTGAATCAGAAGGAGCACCACGAAGGACGCCGGAATGTGATCCACCGAAGCCGGAGACTCGCGTGCTCGGGATTCCCTGTGAACGGTTGCGCTCCGCGGCGGCTTTTGCGGCGGGCTTCCCGACGTTAGAATAAGCCGGGAGGTACCGGCCAATGCGAGCGATGACTCGGCGCGGGTTTGTCCTGGGAGGCGCGGCGGCGCTGGCGGCCGTGCGCGGGCGCGCCCAGACGGCCGGCGGGCCCGTCGAGGCGGCGACCTCGGGGCCCGACCACCACTTCGCCGGGTACTTCGACCGGTGCCCGTGGGATGCGGGCGGCCGCTACCTGCTCGTCCACCGCGCGGCCTTCGCGGGACGGCAGCCGGTGGCCGGCGAGACGGCCGCGGTCGGCTGCATCGATTCCGCCGCGGGCGGGGTCTTCCGGCCGCTCGGCGCGACGGCGGCGTGGTGCTGGCAGCTCGGTGCGCTGCCCGGCTGGCTGCCGGGCGCGCCCGAGCGCGAGGTGATCTACAACGTGCGGGATGGCGAGCGGTGGGCCTCGGTGCGGGTCGATGTGCCGACCGGACGCCGCCGCCTGCTGCCCTTCCCCGTGTACCACCTGCATCCCGACGGCACGCGCGCGCTCTCGCTGAGCTTCAGCCGCCTGGCCTGGACGCGGCCCGGCTACGGCTTCGAGGGCATCCTCGATCCGCGGCGCCACGTGGCGGCGCCGGAGGACGACGGGGTATACGTGGGGGACCTGGAGCGCGGCGGGTGCCGCCTGGTCGTGCCGCTCGCGCGCGTGGCGATGTTCCGTCCGCTGCCGGAGTTCGCCGAATCGTACCACTGGGTGAACCACCTCCTGTGGAGTCCCGACGGGGCGCGGTTCGTGTTCCTGCACCGCTGGTGCCGCGCCGGGCAGCCGCGGCGGACGCGGCTCTACACGGCGGATGGCGACGGCGGGAACCTGCGCCTCCTGCTCGATCACCAGCTCGTGTCGCATTTCGTCTGGCGCGACGCGCGCACGCTGCTCGCGTGGGCGCAGCATCCCTCGGCGGGGACGTGCTTCTACCTGGTCGACGAGCGCACGGGCGCCGTTGCGCCCTTTCACAAGGACGTGCTGGTCGAGGACGGCCACGCGAGCTTCTCGCCGGACGGCGCGTGGGTCGTGTGCGACACCTATCCGGATCAGCGCGGCATGCGGCATCTCTTCCTCGTCCGCGTGCGCGATGGAGCACGGGTCGAGCTTGCCCGCCTCCGCTCGCCGGAGGGCTGGCACCAGGCCGCGCGCTGCGACCTTCATCCCCGGTGGAGCCGCGACGGCGCCCGGATCTGCATCGACTCCGCGCACGAGAAGACGCGGCAGGTGTACGTGATCGACGTGGCGCGGCACGTCAAGGAGCCTTGATGAACACATTCGGACGCTTGTTTCGCGTGACGACGTTCGGGGAGTCCCACGGCCCGGCCGTGGGCGCGGTCATCGACGGGTGTCCGCCCGGGATTCCGCTCGAGGCGGAGGACGTGGCGCGCGAGCTCAGGCGCCGCCGTCCGGGGCAGAGCGCGCTCGTCACCCCGCGGGACGAGGCGGACGAGCCGCAGATCCTGTCCGGCGTGTTCGAGGGCGCGACCACGGGAACGCCCATCGCGGTCGTCGTGTGGAACCGGGAGCAGCGCCCGCAGGACTACGAGGCGCTCAAGGACGTGTACCGTCCGGGCCACGCCGACTACACCTACGAGCGGAAGTACGGCGTGCGCGACTGGCGCGGCTCGGGCCGCGCGTCCGGCCGGGAGACGCTCGGCCGCGTGGCCGGGGGCGCCGTCGCCAAGAAGGTGCTGGCTGCGTTCGGCATGCGCATCGAGGCGGCGACAGTGCAGGTGGGCGAGGTGGCGGCGCGGGAATGGAACGCGGGCGAGATCGAGAAGAACCCCGTCAGGAGCGCCGACCCCGCCGCGGCCGCCGCGATGGCCGCGGCGATCGAGAGGGCGCGCGCGGAGAAGGACTCCCTGGGCGGCATCGTGGAGGTGCGCATCATCGGCGCGCCCGCGGGGCTCGGCGACCCGGTCTTCGACAAGCTCGGCGCGCGGCTGGGCGCCGCGCTGCTCTCGATCGGCGCCGTGAAGGGCGTCGAGATCGGCAAGGGGTTCGCGCTTGCCTGCATGCGCGGATCGGAGAGCAACGATCCCCTGGGGCCGGAGGGCTTCACTCGCAACTTCGCGGGCGGCGTTCTGGGCGGGATCTCGACCGGTTGCCCCATCACGGCGCGCATCGCCGTCAAGCCGGCGTCATCGATCGGAACGCCGCAGCGCACGGTCGACCGGGGAGGCGCTCCGCGCGAGATCTCGATCGGGGGGCGGCACGACCCCTGCATCTGCCCGCGGATCGTGCCCGTCGCCGAAGCCATGGCTGCGCTGGTCATGGTCGACGCGGTGCTCGGGCAGCGCGCCCTCAGGCCAGAAACGATACCCCCCCTCGGGTGAGCGCCGGGGGGAGGCTCAAGCCGGGGTCGGCCGCGGCCGATACACCGTGACAATGCGGTTGCAGGCGCGGCGGACGATACTTGACAAGCAGCCGTTCGGATGCTTCCTTATGCTGGTGGAGGAGCCGCGGGGCCGCGGCCCCTCTCCGAGAGAACTTGTGACAAGGGAGTGACGGCAGTATGGCGAAGATAGTCGGCGAGATCGTTGCGGTGGACTGGGACAGCAACGACGAACCCACGGACGTCTGCCTGCAGACCGAGAGCGAGCGCTATCACGTGGAGCGCGGCGAGAGCTTCCAGGAACTGCTCGCGTACGTCGGCTGCGAGGTCGAGGTCAACGGCTACGTCGACGAGAACGAGGACGGCGAGCCCGTCCTCGCCGTGCGGGACTTCGAGGTCCTGGACACCTTCGAGGAGGAGAAGGAGGATGCGGAGGAGCCCGACGACCTCCAGGGCGACGAGATCGGCGAGAGCATGGACGCGGAGGAGGAGTTAAGCAAGGACGAGGACTGGTGATCCTCGCGCAGCCTCCCGCGGCCGTACGGCCGCTTATCTTCGTGCCCGAAAACGCCGATCATGGATGAAGAGAGGGCTTTCGTAGGCTATAGGCTATAGGCTCATTAGGCCTGAGGTTGCAGACCCGAACCCGAGACACGCGGCCTGCAGCGCGCTTTCCGCCCCTCCCCCCGGGGCTTTGACTGCCGGCGTTCATGTGCTACAATCCCTCCCAGGGTAGCAGTGTGGGGACCGATCGACGGTCCGGGAAACATGAGTTCTCGAGCGCGCGGATCCCGCGGAGCGGATAACGAGGAAGTCGCGCGCGTGCATGGCGAAGAGAAGAAAGGACGTGAAGAAGAGCAACGCCTATGGTATTCAAGGAAATCACGATCCAGTGTGACCACTGTAACCGCACCTTCGGCTGGCGCGTGCTTGAACGCAGCGAGGACGAGGCGCGCGGCGGCACGGTCCCGCAGTCCCCGCACTTGCCGACGCGGTGCATGCAGTGCCGGGATGCGGACCGCCGTCCGGCAGGCGGCCAGCCTCAGCCAGGGCAAGGCCCCCATGCGCAGCAGGGCCAGGGACAGGGCCGCCGCCGCCGCCGCAGGCCGCGCCGCGGGCCCGCGCACCAGGGGCAGCCCGGGCAGCACAACCCGCAGCACGCGGGCGGGCAGCACCACCCTCACGCGCCGCAGCCGCACGGGCAGCCGGCGCACCACGCGCCCGGACGGCAACATCCGCAGGGGCCGCGGCACAATCAGGGCCGCCCGCACCATCAAGGGCCGCAGCACCAGCACAGGCCGCAGCACCAGCAGGGACCGCAGCAGCACCGGCATCCGCAGTATCAGCAGGGGCCGCAACACCAGCAGGGGCCGCAGCATTCGCAGGGG
>DHGK01000170.1 GCA_002402755.1 Planctomycetes bacterium UBA4800 | reverse complement strand
TTGCTGAGCGCGAGCGCGGCGCTGCCGTGCGCCTTGGCTTCTTCGTGGTAGCCGAGAGCCCAGGCGCTCTCGGCCAGGAGGAGATGCGTCTCGAGCATCAGCATGCGGTTGCCCGTGGTCTGCAGCTCCTTGTACGCCTGGAGGGCGCAGCGACGCGAAACGGTCGCCTCGCCGCAGGCCGCGTGCATCGCCGCCAGTTCGACGAGGCACTCGATCTCATCGTCCTTGAGCTGGAGGCGCTGGCAGGCCGCGCGGCAGATCTGAAGCTGGGTGATGCTCTTCGATGCGTGGTTGCGGTAGCGCCAGAACGCGGCCAGACAGCGCAGGCTCGCCGTCATCTGGCCGGGGTTCTGGCGGTCGCCGACGCGCTCGAGCGCGCGGGAGATCTCCGCGATCGCTTCCGGCACGTTGCCGAGGCGGACGAGGCTCTCTGCGTGCAGGAACATGAGGCGCCATGTCTGCGGGCCGGCATGCCGGTCCTGGACGGCCTTGAGCGCCCGTGCCGCCGCCTCGGCGCTCTGGCGGTAGTCGCCGCGGGCGAACAGGAGCTGCGCCGCGGTGTGCATGAGCTGCGGCATGACGGCGGTCCTGCCCGTCTCCCTGGCGGCGCGCAGCGCCTCGTCCGCGGCCTTGCCCGCCTCGGCCGAACGTCCGAGCTTGAGCCTGAGCATCGCGAGGAGCGCCAGCACGTCGCAGAGGAGCGGTCCGCCCGCATCCGGGCGGGCGGCGAGGGCGCGCAGGCTCTCCTCGGCCTCACGGTTGCGGCCGAGCGCCGCGTGCACCTCGGCGAGCAGGAACTCGGCCTCGGGGCCCTGCGAGGCCCACTCGGGGAGCTGCTTGATTCGTGTCAGGACGCCGAGCGCTTGCTCCATCTCGCACGCGGCGCAGAGCGCGGCGGCGGCTTCCAGTCCGCAGCGCAGCGCCTCGACGTTCTTGCCGGCGATGAGCAGGTGCGGAAAGAGCTCCGTGGGGGGAGCCTTGGTCTCGGCCAGGAACGCGGCCGCCTTGCCGTGGAGATCCCTGCGCGGCGCATCGGGCACGGCGCCGTACAGGATCTCGCGGGCGCTGCGCGTCGAGAAGCGGAAGCGGTCGTTGACGGCGGTGAGGAGCCCGCGCCGCCTGAGTTCGGTCAGGGCGCCCAGGATCTTCGCGGGCGGTATCGTGGCGAGCGTCCGCACCATCTCGATCGTGAACGTGCTCGTCAGGACCGACAGATCCTCGGCGAGGCGGCGCGCGGCCGGCTCCAGGGCATGAATCTTCTCCTCGATGTGCAGCCTGCCCGTGGACGGCAGCACGACGTCGTTGAGCGACGCGAAGGTCGTCGCCCAGCCGTCCGCGCCGTGGATGAGCTTCTCTTCCGTCACGAGGGCATCGAGGATCGCCATGGCGGCTCCCGGGCTTCCTTCGCTTTCCCACACGACCTGATCGAGGAAGGACGCCGGGAAGCGATGCTCGGGAAACGAGACGTCGATGAGCTCGCGCATTTCCAGGTGGCTCAGGGGCTCGAGGCGGACCGAGGCGAGCTGCCGCTTGACGTCCTGGAGCATCAGGAGCTGCGAGAGGGCCTGCGAGCGGTGCTCCAGCGACGCGCTCACGCACGCCAGAATGCGGAATTGATGCGGCGCGGCCGCGGTCTTCGCGGCCACCGCCCTGACGAACGCCGCAGCATCCTCGCGCGCCGCCTCGAAATCGTGATACAAAAGCAGCACCGGTTGCTTGTTGCTGAGCTCCCCGAGCCGTTCGATGACGGCCGCATCCTCCTCTTCCGTGTTGAGCTGTGACGCGAGATCCGAGGCGGCGTTCTCCGGTCCGAGAGTGAAGACCTGCGCGCCGCAGGTCTGGGCGAAGAGCCTCAGCTCGCGGAAGAGACGGGCCTTGCCGAGCCCCTCGGCGCCCTCGACCAGCACGATCGCGAACTTCCCCGCGGGCAGCTTGACGGCCTGGACCGGCGCGATGGAGCCGCCCACCCCGCTGGGATCGCGCGGCAGATCCAGGCCGCGTATGAGCAACGTCTCGAGGATGTGCATCTCGTGGGTGCGTCCCACGAGGGGATTGCTCCGGAGGTACGCCTCGGTGGTCGCGGGCGTCTCGATGGGGACCTGCCGGCCGGCGGCCTCGGGCAGCGCGGCGAGGACCTCGGCCGCGGTGGAGAACCGGGCGGCCGGCTTCTTGGCCATGAGCCGCATGATGAGATTGCTGAACGCGAGCGGGACCTGCGGGTTCAGCTCGTGGGGCATGGGCGGCGTGCGCTCGATGTGGCCCTTGAGAATCTCGATGTTCGACTTGCCGCGGAAGGGCAGGTGGCCGGTCGCGAGCCGGTAGAAGACGACGCCGAGCGAGTACAGATCCGTACGGCGGTCGAGCATGGAGCCGAGGATGGCCTCGGGCGCGATGTAGTAGGCGGTGCCGACGATCTTCTTGCCGATGAAGCCGCGCTCGGTCACCGTGAGGCCGAAGTCGATGAGCCTGACGAGGAAGCGGCCGGCCTTGAGCGCGTCGCGCGCGTCGCCGTTGCCGGCCTGGACCTGGAGCAGCATGTTCTCGGGCTTGATGTCGCCGTGGACCAGCCCGTGGTTGTGCAGGAAGTCCAGAGCGCGGCACGACTGCGCCAGCGCCTCGCAGAGGCAGCCGGTGTCGTACGCGCCCAGCGTGACGTTGATGTGGTCGGCGTCCACGAACTCCGAGGTGAAAAAGAAATCGCCGTAGACCCAGTCGCGGCCGAAGTCGTAGGGAGGAACGAGATTGGGGTGCGAGAGGTGCGCGACCGTGAGGAACTCGGACCTGAGGTTGGCGACCTGGTTGCGGTCCATGCGGTCCTTGCGCAGCTTCTTGAGCGCAACCCTGCGATGCATCCACAGGTCCTCGGCGAGGAAGACCTGGCCCATGCCGCCCTGGCCGAGCCTGTCGGCGATCCGGTAGCGCTCGTTGATGACGGGCGTGGCGCTCTGCGCACGCTCGGCCGCCCGCGTGTGCGCGGCCTCCTGCGCGCACTCGGCGCCCTGCGCGGGTTCCTTT
>DHGK01000173.1:8161-10795 GCA_002402755.1 Planctomycetes bacterium UBA4800 | reverse complement strand
GGGAAGTTATTGTTGCGCGGCCCCTTAGGACGCGCTCCCGAACAAGGCGGTTGAGCCGAAACGCCTCACGGAAGCGCCACCAGGCTCTCGAACGAAATCCGCGACGCTCCCGGATCCTGTCGGATGTGTGCCGGCAGGGGCTTGGCCAGATCCTCGTAGATCTCGATGACAGCCAGCACCGCATCGCGCACATTGTGGATGGCTTCCCCGATCGTATCCCCCTCGGTCACCAGTTCCGGGAACACCGGGCTGGTGACCACGAAGCCGCCCTCCGCGTGGGCGCTCAAGATCAAGGGCACCTTCAGGAGTTCCGCCATGCAATTCCTCTCGGGCGCGAGGCTCCTCCTCCAGGCGCCTTCTCCCCAAACGGCCTGCGGGAGCTGTCATCCGCCTCCATGCTACCGGCCGGTATTCGTACGGTCAATCACCCGGAACACGTGCGGACTCCGCCCTTGCGCGCGGCCTCGCCTCTCAAGTACGCTGGAGAATCCCGGCGGCGCAGATCGCACGCCGCGCGGACGGAGCCAGCAACCAGGAGGACTCGACCATGCGTACGATCTTCATCCTTGTCGCCCTCGCCGGCGCCGCGGCGGCCGGCGACACGATCACGACCGCCTCGCTTCTCGGCGAGATGACCGGCATGACCGCGCTCACGTACTTCCCGTCGCCCCGCTACACGACGCTTCAGTTCTCGAGCTTCGACCGCCGCGCCCGGGAGCCGTACGCGCCCGGCTGGTTCTCGAACGCCGACGGGTTCGGGCGCGAGCCGATTCCCGGCTTCGTGCGCACCGCGGTCGAGCCCGGCGCCGACGGGGTCGGCACGTACGTCATGGCCGACGTCGAAGGGCCGGGCGCCATCGTCCGCACGTGGACGGCCGCGATCGACGGCAAGATACGGCTCTACCTGGACGGCGAGACGGCGCCCCTCTACGACGGGGCGGCCGCGCCGTTTCTCGACAACCCCTACGCCGCGCTCGGCGGCGACGAGGGACTCCTCGCGGCCAACACCTTCAACCAGCGCGAGGCCGGCTACTTCCCCGTCCCCTTCGCCCGGCGCTGCCTCATCCACTGGATCGGCAACAAGGAACGCGTCCACTTCTACCAGATCCAGATCAGGCGCTACGAGCCCGATGCAAAGGTGACGACGTTCGCGCGCGACGATTTCACGCGGCATGCGGGTGCGGTCAAGGCCGCGGCCGCGGCGCTCGGCGACGCGCGCCCGGCGCCCGCCGCCGGTCTGCGCGAAGAGGCCTTCGATGCGACCGTCGCCCACAACGAGCGCAAGGCGCTGCTCGCGCCGCCCGCGGGCCCGATGGGGATCGTGTCGTTCACGGTCAGGATCGAAGCCCCTCGGCCCGACCGCGCGCTCAGACAGACGGCGTTCCGCATGTACTTCGACGAGTCTCCGAGCCCGCAGGTCGAGACGCCGCTCGGCGACTTCTTCGGCGCCGGCCCCGGCATCTGCCCGTACACCAGCGTGCCGTTTACGATCGCGCCCACAGGCGCGATGACCTGCCGCTTCGTCATGCCGTACGCCAAGGCGGCGCGCATCGAGATCGAGAACTGGTCGGGCGCCCCGCTGCGCGCGACGGGCGCCGCCTCGTTCGCACCCTACGCGTGGAAGCAGGGCGAGTCCATGCACTTCTTCGCGCGCTTCCGCGCCGACCACGCGCTGTACTCCATGCGCCACAACGAGGTCGTCGATCTGCCGTTCCTGTGCGCGCGCGGCAAGGGCGTCTACGTCGGCACGGCCTCGATCCTGATGAACCCGACGAGCGTGCCCACGCCCTCGGGCGGCTGGTGGGGCGAGGGCGACGAGAAGATCTGGGTCGACGACGACGACTTCCCGAGCACCTTCGGGACGGGCAGCGAGGACTACTACAACTACGCATGGAGCGTACCCGATATCTTCTGGCACCCGTACTTCGCGCAGCCGCTCACGACCGGTCCGGGCAACCGCGGGTACGTGGTCAACAACCGCTTCCATGTCATCGATGCCCTGCCCTTCACGCGGAGCATCTTCTTCTTCATGGAGCTCTGCTCGCACATGCCGACCCCGGATCTCTCCTACGCGCGCCTCGCGTACTTCTACGCGTTTCCGGGCACCCGCGATGACCGCGTGCCGCTCACGCCGGACACGGCGCGCATTCCCGAGCTGCCGCCGTGGCTTCCCCTCCCCGCGGGCGGCTGCCGCACGGCGGAGTTCATTCAAGCGGAGGGCCTCGACGCGCAGGGCTCGGGCGTCGTGCGCAGGCGCGAGGAGCCCATGTTCGCGGGCGGCGCGGCGCTCTGGTGGTCCCCCGCCCGGCCCGGCGACACGCTTGCGCTCCGCGTCCCGGTCACGGCGGCGGGCAAGTACCGCATCGGCTTCACGTTCGTGCAGGCGCCCGAGTGCGCCCGCATGCAGGTGCGCATCGGCGACACGCCGATCTTCAAGGACGGCCGCGCCATCGATCTCGGGACGCCGCATCTCACGATGCTCCGGAGCGACACCGGCGACCGCGTGTTCGACCTCGAGGCGGGCGAGTGCACGCTCACGCTCGCGCCGGTCGCCGCCGATGGCAATCCCTGCGCCGCGCCCATCGGGATCGACTTCGTGTGGCTGGTCAAGTAAGGGGCCGCGCAACAATAACT
>DHGK01000173.1:0-8096 GCA_002402755.1 Planctomycetes bacterium UBA4800 | reverse complement strand
AGTTATTGTTGCGCGGCCCCTAAGGGCGCCGGCTCAGCGCGCGTACTTCCTGATCTGCTGGATGAGGAAGCGATAGAGCTCGGGGATGTCGTTCTCCTTCAGGGTCGCGCCGATCGCCGCGGAGCGCCGCTCGTCGCCCACGACCACGCGGCTCTCGCGGCCCGCGAGGCCAAGGAACCCCTTGGCGGCGGGCAGGACGGCGCAGTACGCGATCGCGTTCCACGCAAACACGCGCCGCGTACGCCGGAGCCCGATCTCCTCGATGACCAGGCCGTCCTTGTCCGCCCGCACGACGCCGCGCTTCGCGAACTCGTTCAGCCCGAACGGCAGCGCCCACGCGCAGAGGGCGGCGAGCACCGCCGCGGCGGCGACGCCCCACGCCGAGCGCAGGAGGGCCAGGCTCTCCCAGTTCAGGCCCACGACCACGACCATGAAGGCGGCCAGCAGCACGGGGCCGCGGCCGCGAATCGGAAACAGACGCCAGGGCAGGCGAAACTCGCTCCCGGTCGCCTTGCGCTTGGATCCGCCCTCGCGCTCGAGCATCGCCGCGAGCTGCCCCCAGAAGGGCCCGCGCTCGATGCGCCTCGACGCCTCCCCGTCGTTCACGACGAGCGGCCGCGCCAGGAAGGTCGCAAGGCTCTCCGCGCACGAGACGGCGACGAACGCATCGGACGTGACGCCGAGCGCCCGCCGCTTCGAGCCCGCGATCGCGAGCTCGTACGCCGCGGCGCCGCTCGCAGCCTGCGCCTCGACCTTCAGCTCGACGGCGTCATCCTCGGCAAGCGGCCGCCAGAGCGTCACCAGGGGCTCGATGAAGCCGGCGAAGCAACCCCACCGCTTCTCGGCCGGCGCGAACACCGTGCCGTAGGTGCCCGCGCACATCACGACGCCCGCAATCCAGAGGATCACGATGCTCGCGCCGAGCAGGATTGCGTCGGCCTCCGCCCCCCAGGCCGAGAGCCGGTGGAGGGCCACCAGGGCGCCCCACACGCACAGGAAGCCGGAGAACGCGAAGAGCCCCGGCTCCCAGGCCGCGACCAGGCGTCGCTTCGTGACCGTGTGGCGAAGATCAAACATGGCTGCTCGCTTCTCCGGCGCGCGCGGCGCCTGGACAACGTGCCTGGAGTATAGCAGAATTCGAATCTGCAGGAAACGCGCGGCGCGCGCTCGCTGCGGCGGACGCCGGGCGCCGCGAGGAGCTCCGAGCATGCTCGAGGATCTGATCAAGGACCCGCGCACGGCCCGCTTCCCCGCGGGTTTCCTGTGGGGCACGGCGACCGCGGCGCTCTGCGTGGAGGGCGCGCGCGGCGATGCCGCCCGCGGCGAGACGATCTGGGATGCGTTTCTCGCCGAGGGCGAGGGGCGCCGCGCGGGCCCCGAGCGCGGCTGCGATCACGTCCACCGCATGGAGGAGGACATCGAGCTCATGCGGCGGCTGGGCGCCGGGGCGTACCGGTTCTCCATCGCCTGGACGCGCGTGTTCCCGGAGGGACGGGGCCGCGCCGACCCGCGCGGCGTCGCATGCTACGAGGCGCTGCTCGACGCGCTCGCCCGCGCGGGCATCCGTCCGTTTCCGACGCTCTACTACTGGGACCTGCCGCAGGCGCTTGCGCGCCGGGGCGGCTGGGCCGACCGCGACACGGCCTCGTACTTCGCCGACTTCGCCGCGTTCTGCGCCGAGCGTTTCGGGGACCGCGTCTCGTCCTTCACGACGCTGAACGATCCGTGGTCGGCGGCAATGCGCGGCTACGGCGACGGCTCCCACGCACCGGGCGTGCGGGGGCACGCGCGCCAGGCGCTCCACCACCTCCTCCTTGCCCACGGGCATGCGGCGGCGGCGATTCGCGAGATCGCCGGCGAGGATTCGCGCGTGGGCATCGCGGTCACCGTGACGCCGGTCGCCGCGGCGCGGCCGGGGGCTCCGCATGCGGCCGCGGCCGCGCTCTACGATGCCTATCTCAATCGCCTGGTTCTCGATCCGCTTCTTCTGGGATGCTATCCTCCCGAGACGGACGCGATCTTCGGCCCGGGTCCCTCGCCGGCCGCCGAGGGCGACGCCGGGCTGATCGCGGCGCCGCTCGATTTCGTCGGGCTCAACTACTACACCCGCAGGCGCGTCCTCGCGGCGCCGGGCGCGCGGCCCATCCCGGTCAAGGTCGTGCCGCCGCCCGCCGCGGCGCGCACGATGCTCGGCGACGAGATCTATCCCGCCGGCCTGCGGGAGGCGCTCGACAGGCTCGCGGCCGGCTACGGCGTCAAGAAGATCTTCATCACCGAGAACGGCATCCCCTGCGAGGATGCGAAGGACGACGCCGGCGCGGTCCGCGACCCGGCGCGCGTCGAGTTTCTCAAGGCCCACCTGCGGGTGCTTGCGGCCGCCGCCGGCGACAAGGCGCCGGTCGAGGGTTTCTTCGCGTGGTCGCTTCTCGACGGCTTCCAGTGGACGAACGCGGGCGCTCGCTGCGGTCTCGTCCATGTCGACTTCGACGCCGCGCTCGCGCGCACCCCGAAGGACAGCTTCGCCTTCCTCGCGCAGGTCATCGACGCCGGCGCGGTGCCGGATCCGAACGCGTGGTGATGCGCGGGCGCTCAACGCGTCCGCTCGATCGTGCGGCGGCGCGGCGCCGCGGTCGCGTCCCGGCGCGCGCGCGGCGGCGCGTCTTCGCCCTTGAGAACTGAGAGCAGCAACACGAGCCCCACGGCGAACCACACCACCGCCGCGGCGACGGCGACGAACCAGAGCCGCTCCGTGTTGTCGCGCGGCCGCACGGTGATCGCCGCGCGGGCGAACGCGCCGGCCCCGGCCTGAAGTTCCTTGCGTGCGCCGGCCAGCGCACGCTGATGGGCGCGCCAAGCGCCTGCAACGGCCGCGTGGTCCGCGGCGGCCTTGTTGAAGGCGGACAGGGCGCCCGCAAGCCCCTGCGCCTCCGAGGCCGCCGCGACGAGCGGCGGGACGGCAAGCTGCCGCGCCGGTCGCTCCGCGAGCGCTTCGAGAATCTCGGAGAGCCCCGGCACGAACGTGAGAAGGCGCGGCTCCTCGATGTCCGCGGGGATAATGCCGGCGTGGCCGCGGCGCGGCGCGGCCTCGGCGGCCAGATCGTAGAGCAGCATCCGGATCATGTCGTCCGCAAGGTCGCGCGCGCGGTCGATCGCCCGCGTCGATCGCTCGATCTCGGGCAGGTCCGACTGCATGGCCGCCACGGTCTTGGCGAACGTGCCGGCGGCATCGGCGAGCCCCTCGGCCTTCGACGCGTCCCTGGTGTCGGCGTTGCGCCACTCGGTGATCTTGCGGCCGAGCGCCATGGACTCACCGAGCAACGCCCGTACCTGCCCCTCCAGCCCGGCAGCGGGCGCGTCCTTTTCCAGAACGGCCGCCCTCCCCGCGAGATTCTCGGCGAGGCCGCACACCTCCGCGGCCGACGCGACGCGCTCTTCCTCTCCGGTGTCCCCGCCCTGCCAGCCGATCGACACCGCGACGATGACGAGGCAGAGGAGCGCCGTGGCGCTCCCGAACACGAAGACTTCGAAACCCTTCCCTGCGAGGCGCATGGTCTCCCCCTGTCGGATTGCGTGGCGGCGGCGCGCCGCACAATTCCGTTATCGGTCATTCTGTCCCCGGAACTGGCGCCCGCTCCGCGGCCGTTCCCGGAAACCTCTTGACCTCTTCGCGCCCGCAGGTACAATTACGCATGACCAGGCGGGTGTGACGCAGTGGTAGCGTATCAGCTTCCCAAGCTGAATGTCGTGGGTTCGACCCCCATCACCCGCTCCAGCTCATAAGGCGCGTCGTAGTAAGGAGTTACGGCGCGCCTCTCTTTTGCCGCGCAGTACATATTCGGTGAACCCGTGNNGGGCGGGGACCGGCGGTCTCCACGGAGTCAAGGCCTTCTTCACGGCCCTCTTGGATGCCCTCCGCACGGCCCTCGCGCAGTGCCTTCTCCCGCCTCTCACGAAACTCTAGCTCGAAAAGGTCTTTGAGTGTCATCGTCATGGCGCCAGCCTCGGCGTTCGCTCTTCGGAGCCACCGGCGCACCGTGCGCACGGCAGCGGGCGGAACATCCCCGCAAGCGCCGAACGCAGGCGTCTGAGCTTTCCCGGACGGAGATCGCGTACGTTCACAAGCAAGTACCACGGTGAAACCGCCGAAGGCGGGACTTCGGGCCGGTGTTCGACAAGCTCCTCGAACGTCATCGGCGCATCCCAGGGGCGCCGTTTTCTTGCCGCGGCGCGGCTCGCCGTGAGGGTGGCAGGCTCGACGGCAAGTCCGCGCGCCGGATGCCCGTTGCATGTGCGGAAGAGCATGCGTGCGCCGAGAACCCCGATCAGGAATCGCATCACAGCCCACGCCGGATATAATACGACGGTATGAGAGTATACGTGGATCTCTGTGCCCTCAAGAGGCCGTTTGACGCGCCAGGGAAGGACCGTGTGATGGTCGAAGCTCTGGCGGTTGCCTCCTTGGTGCGGGCTTTCGAACAAGGCCGTCTCGAAATGGTGGCGTCGGCCGTGCTCGAATTCGAGAACGGAAACAACCCCGACCGGGAGCGACGAGAAACGGTTGCCGAGATTCTGGGCCGAATGCGAACCCTCGTGAAGGCCGACAATCTCGTAGTTGCCAGGGCAAGGCAACTCGAGAAACAAGGACTTCGCCCGCTCGACGCATTGCATGTCGCCAGTGCCGAACGTGTTCAGTGCAGGTACTTCGTGACCTGCGATGACGGGCTCCTGCGAGCCGGCACGCGACTTGCTTCCTACCTGAAGACTCGAATCGTGAATCCGCTGGAGCTCGTGAATACTCTGTAGGAGCGCGCGCGCCATGAGAACCACACAGCAGTTGCTCTCGGACGGCTGGAGGGCCCTGACGAAGGGACTGGGACTGGCGGACGCGCTGCGTTACAGAATCCTCTTTCAACCCGGCGCCGGCGATTACACCCGCGAGCGCAAGGCGCTCTTCCGCGGCAAGAGCCTCGATGCAATTGCGGAGGCGTTGCGCGAACGGCACGCCGGTCGCCGCGCTCCGAAGCGACGAAAACGGCGCTGATCCGCACGAACGCGTCCCCGTGCGGCCGCCGCGTTGACTCTTGGCCCTCCTCGTGCTCAAGTGGTGAAGCCGCGTCGCGGCGGCTCCGCGCCGCGCGCCCTCCGTTCCCGGCCGTGACAACAGTGCTGATGGGAGGTTTCCATGGAATCACCGGCGGCGGCACGTCTCGTGCCCGACGATTTCCCGACCGGGGTCGCGCTCCTCAACAACCCCTTTCTCAACAAGGACACGGCCTTCTCGGAGCATGAGCGCGATGCGCTGGGCCTGCGGGGGCTCCTTCCTCCCCGCGTCAACACCATGGAGGAGCAGGTCGCGCGGGTCCTGGAGAACCTGCGGGGCAAGGCCTCGGATCTGGAGCGCTACATCTACATGATCGCGCTCCAGGACCGGAACCGCGCGCTCTTCTACCGCGCGGTCCTTGACAACCTCAGGGAGCTGCTCCCCATCATCTACACGCCGACCGTGGGCCTCGCCTGCCAGCAGTACGCGCACATCTTCCGCCGGCCCCGCGGCCTCTTCGTGTCGGCGCGCGATCGCGGACGCATCGCCCGGGTCTTCCGCAACTGGCCGTTCGACGACGTGCGCATCATCATCGTCACCGACGGCGAGCGCATCCTCGGGCTCGGGGATCTCGGCGCCAACGGAATGGGCATTCCCGTCGGGAAGCTCGCGCTCTACACCGCGTGCGCCGGCATACACCCGGAGCAGAGCCTTCCCGTCACGATCGACGCGGGCACGGACAACGCGGGGCTCCTCCATGATCCCTTGTACATGGGATTGCCGCAGCGCCGCCTCCGCGGCGAGGCCTACGATGCGCTCATCGAGGAGTTCATCGCGGCGGCCGGCGAGCGCTATCCCCACGTCATGATCCAGTTCGAGGACTTCGCCAACGCCAACGCGTTCCGGCTCCTGGCGAAGTACCGGGACCGCGCGTGCGCCTTCAACGACGACATCCAGGGCACGGCCGCCGCGGTCCTCGCCGGCATGTACGCGGCGATGCGGGCCACGGGCGGGACGTTCGCCGGCCAGAAGCTGCTCTTCCTCGGCGCGGGCGAGGCCGGCATCGGTATCGCGGACCTCATCGTCTCGGCGCTCGTCGGCGCGGGCCTGTCTGAGGAGGACGCGCGGCAGCGCTGCTGGTTCGTCGACTCCAAGGGCCTCGTCGTGCGCCGGCGCACCGATCTCAAGGAGCACAAGCTCCCCTACGCCCACGACCACGTCTTCCTTCCCGATTTCCCGGCCGCGGTCGAGGCGCTCAAGCCCACCGCCATCATCGGCGCGGCCGGAAAGCCGGGCACCTTCACCAAGGAAGTGCTCGAGGCAATGGCGCGCCTGAACGCCCGCCCCATCGTCTTCGCGCTCTCCAACCCCACCTCAAACGCCGAGTGCACCGCGGCGGAGGCCTATACCTGGACCAAGGGCGCGGCCGTGTTCGCAAGCGGGAGCCCCTTCCCGCCCTATCCGTTCCAGGGCCGAATGTTCGTCCCCTCGCAAGGCAACAACGCGTACATCTTCCCGGGCGTCGGCCTCGGCGTCACGATGTCCGGCGCCCGGCACGTGACGGACGCGATGTTCTCGGCGGCGGCCGAGACGCTCGCCGCCGCCGTCACCGCCGACGAGATCGCCCGCGGGTGCGTGTATCCCGACATCACGCGCATTCGCGAGATATCGCTGGCCATTGCGGTCTCCGTAGCCGAGGTCGCGCGCGCCGCGGGACTCGCGACAAGGCCGCTGCCCGAGGACCTGCCGGCCCACATACGCGCCGCGATGTACGAGCCGCTCTATCGCGACTACGCGTGAGCGAGGTCGCGCGCACGCTCGCGCATTTCCCCCTACTTGCCCCCGGTGTTCTCGATCTCCCTCACGGCCGCGAACAGATCGCGAAAGCAGCGGGCCGCCTCTCCCGGCGCGCCCTTGGCGGGCGCGGCGCCCGACTTCAGCGTCTCGTGGGCCTTGGCGAACGGCGCGAATCCGCACCACGTCGTCTGAACGACCCCAAGCGCGCGATCGGCCGCGGCGCGGTCCGTGCCGGTGCGAATCGCACGAATGTGCGCGAGCGAGCCCTTCGCGACGTCGCCCTTGCGCCACGGGCAGGCTACCACCTGGAACCCCTTCTCGACGAAGAACCGCGGCGTGTCCCAGGCCTTCTCGTAGTGCCAGTCGCAGATCACGATGTCCTTCGGGACCTTGTCGACGGCCGGCGCCGTACCGTTCGTGCTCGCCTCCCACTTGCCGATGCCGGTCGCCTTGCCGTCCAGGAGGCGATCGCCCCACATCCACAGTCGGCGGCCCTTCGCCTTCAGGTGCGCGTGCAGCGCCCGGACCTCGCCCGCGAAGAGCTCCGCCGGATCCTTGCCCTTGCACCGCGGGCAGTCGGGATCGGCGAGAATGAACACCTCGTCCATGCCGGCGTGGAAGGCCTCGGCCTCGCACGCCGCCACGAGCTCATCGATGAGATCGAAGAGCACCTCGTGGACCCCGGGATGCAGCGGGCAGTAGCTCCGGCAGTAGATGCCTTCGTTCCGCGGGTACTTCCCGGGCGTCTCGTCGAACTCGGGGTGCTTCTCCAGGAACCGGCCCGTGCGCGCGGCCCATGACTGATGCCCCAGGCAGTTGATCTGCGGGATCAGGGCGATGCCCTTCTCCCGGCACGCCGCGACGATCTTCGCCACGTCGTCCTTGCCGGGCGCCGAGGCGTCCGAGAACTCCGGCCGCGACTTGAAATCGAAGCCGTAGCCGAACTCGAGAATCAGCGTGTTGACGCCCTCGCCGGCCAGCGCGCCGCGGATGAACGCCGCGAGCGCGGGCACGTCCTTCTTCCCGGGCGCGGCCAGGTGAATGCCGCGCACGGGCATCGCCCCGTCCGCCGGCGCGCCGCCCTTGCACCACGCCGTCGCGACGACGAGCGCCATCACGATCCCGCATCTTCGCATGTGCATCCTCCCTCGGCTCTCGCGCGCCGCGAGCGCGCTTCCGCATCATAGGGGATCGGCCCGGCGATTGCCACGGGCCCGGAGACCCGGGCGGAAGATCCCAGCGCTGAAGAATCAGGGAC
>DHGK01000291.1 GCA_002402755.1 Planctomycetes bacterium UBA4800 | reverse complement strand
ACCAGAGGCACAGAGAGCACAGAGAAGAAAAGGGAGACCGCCGCACTTGACACGGCGGCGCGTAACGTCTCACGTTCCCTGCTCCGTGCCCTCTGTCTTCTCTGTGGTGAATCAGAACGAGCACCGCGAAGGACGCCGGAATGTGATGTACTGAAGGCGAAGATTCGCGTGTTCGGGATGCCCTGTGAACGGTTACGAATCGGCGAACCGCGATCAATCCGCACGGGGCTCGCCGTCTCGGGATTGCGGAACGTCTGGCGGTTCGGTGCCCGAGTTTCTCGCAGAGAGCCTTCCGTTCGCCGCCGCCGGCAGTGCTGCTCCGCCCGGGCGGCTCCCCTCGCTCGCCGCGCACCCGCGCGGCAGGCCGCCCGAGCCTCGATCCTCTCGCTCGCGCTCGTACCGGGCACGAACACCGCCGCCGCCGCCGTGTACCTTTTCTTCTCACCGCCGCGGCCGCACGGCGGCCGGAGCGGTGCCATAAGTGTCGGTGTATGCATTAGTTATGAATACTCGACGGCAACGGCACCGTCTTTGCTTATCCCACCGGTGCCGGAGACCCCGGCGCCGTTCTGAAGATCCCGGGGACGCTTCTCCGCCGCGCGCGCGGCGGGCGGAACCCGGGCGGCAGGACGAGGCGCCGCTCGGCTCGGACGAGGAAGCCGGCGGCGACGTGCAACGCGCTCGCGGGGAGCGCGGGCACCGCGCGCATCCGGCAGGCGTCGGACGGAACCGTGTTCAGACAGAGAGGACAAAGACATGAGAAGGCAGGCGACTGATCACCCGAACCCGAGGACGAACCGGTTTCTCCTCTGCGTCGGAGTCCTTGCAGGAATGCTCGTGGGGGCCCCGGTGTGTGCGGCCTTGGCCCTGGAAGTGGTCGATGGGGCCAACAGCCCCGTCACCGCATACCGGTGGCTCCTGGAGGAAGACAACACGAATCCCGGGGTTCCCGGCACGGCGAAGGTGGATACCGTGTCGCTCGTGATTCACAAGAGCCATGCCCCCGTCGCGGCCACCGGCGACCAGGCCGCGGTGCCCATCGCCGTTCCGGACGCAACGAAGCGTTACGTCCTTTCCGTGCTGGCCGACGGCTACTCCGTGGGAGGCGCGAACATCACGCCCGGCCAGACGTCCGTCAAGGTCGTCCTCAACAAGCACCCCATTCCCACGGCGCAGATCAACGTCTTGGTGTTCGCGGATCACAACCCGATCAACAACGTTCCGGATGCGACCGAGGCGGGGCTCCCGGGATTCCGCGTCATCGTGAGCGACATCTTCGGCGGCCCCCTCATGGTGGACGTCTTCGGGAATCCGCTCGGCACGACCTACCAGTTCGATCCGGTCTCCGGCGATCCCGTGCTCGATCCCGAGGGGGCTCCCGTGATCGCGATGATGGGCAACGGCAACATCTACACCGACGCGTACGGCAGAGCGCTCATCAAGAATCTGGCCATGGGGAAGTACGGCGTCCAGGCCATCCCGCCGACGGGACAGCACTGGACCGGCGGCCATGCCGGCTCCCCGAGCATCAACGGCGCGTGGCATCAGACCGCCACGATCGAGGGAACCATCACCGTCGACGCCTGGGTCAAGGCCAACGAGCCCATGCTCTTCATGGAAGGGTTCGGCCCGGGCTTCTACCACGTGTTCTTCGGTTTCGTCGATCCCGCCCAGTTGCCCCTGTCCGACCCCGCGGCGCCTGCGAGAACCACCGGCACGACGGTGACCGGGACCTTGCGCTACAACCACTTCGGGCGTCCTCCGGTGAACCAGCAGTTCGTCGCGGGCCCGCCCGTGGCCGAGGGCTGGGTCGGGCTCAACGAGATCAACGCGCTGGGGCTCCCCGGTCCCGGCCTCTATGCCGCGCCGTGCGATCCGAACACCGGGGAATTCACCATCCCCAACGTCGAACCCGGCCGGTACCAGCTCGTCACCTGGGACAATCCGCTCGATGCGCTCTTCGGCTTCAACACGCTGACCGTCCCGGCGCCGGTCGCTCCCGCCGTGACCGCCACGTACGCGCTCGGCGACATCCTTTCCTACCGCTGGTTCGGGACCTACGAGGGCAGCGTCTTCTACGACAACGACGCGGACGGCTTCCGCGATCCTTCCGAGATCGGTCTTTCCCAGCAGGCCGTGAACCTTCGCTTCCGCGACGGCACCGTCTACATGGGGACCGTCACCGACGATTCGGGCGGGTTCGAGATGGCCGAGGTCTTCCCGTTCTTCAAGTGGCTGATCACCGAGGTCGACTTCACGCGTTTCAAGGCCACGGGCCTGACGGTGGTCGTCGACGAAGGCGGCCCGATCCCGCCGGACAGCGGGTGGGCCATGCCCTCCGAAGGCGTGCGCAACCCGCAGCCGCAGTACGAGACCAACGCGGACGGCACGATCAACCCGGCCGCGCCGATCATCAATCCGAACACCGGCAACAACCTGTCCCGCACCGAGCTGTCGGATGACCCCGCCGCGCCGGCGCTGACCGAGGCGATCCACCTCTTCCTGAACCAGAACAACCGGATCGACTGGGGCAAGACCGACTACGCGCCGGGCGAGAACGGCGGCATCGGCGGCATCGTCTCCTACAACACCACCCGCGCGGAGGACGATCCGCGGCTGGGCACGATCGAACCCTGGGATGCGGGCGTCCCGCGCGTCCAGGTCGTTCTGTACCGGGATGTCGATGCCGACAAGATCATCGATGACCTCGACGGCGATGGGGGCGTCACGCTGGCCGACATCGACAACTATCCCCTCGACTGGGCCAACCCCACGCCGCCCGCCATCAGCGAGCGCGGCCCCGAGGACGTCGATCGCAACGGCGACGGCGTCTTCGATCCCGGCGACGCCCTGCAGATCGTCTGGACCGACAGCTTCGACGACAGCCCGCCGACCGGGTCGCTCCAGCCGAATCCGCCCGTGATCCTGGGCACGCCGATCGTCGGCAGCGACAACTACGCCACCTGGAACCAGGTTCGCCCCGCGGTGTTCGACGGCGGATACCTGCTGGGCTCGTACTATCCCGGCGGCATGGCGAATGCGCTTCCCACGGACGAGCCGGTCAACTACCTGCCCGCGGGAATGTACATCGTCCAGGCCTGCCCGCCTCCCGGCTACCTCATCCAGACCGAGGAAGGCAAGAACGTGGATTTCGGCGACGCCTATGCGCCGAGCACGCTGCTGCTCCCGCCCGAGGTCGTCGGCGGCCCGGAGAATCACGCGGGCGATACGTATCTGCCGAACATCCTGCCCAGCCTGCGAGACCCGGCGAGCCCGTTCACGGTGCCCGCCGTGCTCAGCCTCTTCCCCGACCAGGCGGTTCCCTGCGCGTATGCCGGCCAGCAGCGGCCGATCGCCGACATGAAGTGGGTCCGCGTGGCGGACGGCAGGAATGCGGCCTGCGACTTCCACACCTACACCGAGGTGCCCAAGGCCACCCGGGTCGTCGGCTTCGTCCTGAACGACCTGACGGCCGAGTTCAACGCCCCGAGTCCGATCTTCGGCGAGAAGGGCTCCCCGGGCTGGATCCCGATCTCGTTCCGGGATTGGGCCGGACACGAGGTGGCTCGCTCCTACTCCGACGAGTACGGCAGCTACGAGGCTTTGCTCCCCTCGACCTACAATGCGGCCGTTCCCTCGCCGAGCGGCGTCGCGCCCAACATGCTGACCATGGTGCTCAACGATCCGACGATGCCCGACCCGGCGAATCCCGCGGTTCGCATCCCGGACCCGTACTACAACCCGGCCTTCGCGACGACGCCCTGGACGCTGCACTACTTGCCGGGCACGTTCCTCTATGCGGACACCCCGATCGTGCCGATCGCCGGGTTCGTCAACGGCCCGAACAAGCAGCTCGACGTCGAGCCGCCGGACGGCACCCCGGTCATCAGGTCGGTCGTCGTCGGGCCGCTCGACGCTCCCACGGTGAGCGGGCCCTACATCCCGCCGGGCGCCGACCCTGCGGCCGGCGGCATCGTCGCCATCAGGTCGATGGGGCTCACCGCGGTCCCCAATCCCGAGTACAACCAGAACGGCACGACCCCCGGCGTCCCCTCCTCGATCAATCGCGACTTCGGATTCGGCACGCACGCCCCCGGAGGCGCCGGGCAGGTGACGATCGACGGCATCGCCGTTCCTGACGCCGCCATCGCGAGCTGGGCCGACGACGTCATCAGCGTGAACGTCGGCGCCGTCCTGGCCGCGGGGTCCTCGGGCCAGTTGATGGTTACGCGCGACAACGGCAAGACGACTCCCATCGGCATCATCCTCACGCGCGGGTCGGCCGCGGACACGTACGCCGTGCACACCGTGGTGCCCGTCGATCCGACGGTCGCGCCCTTCGCGACGCCCATCCAGGACGCGATCGACGCGGCCGCGGCGGGCGACCTGATCATCGTCCCGGTCAGCCCGTGGAACTACAACGAGAACCCCATCCTGTACAAGCCCGTGCGGCTCCAGGGCGCCGGCCTCGACACGATCATCAACGCGACGGCCAACCCGCCCGAGCGCCTGACCTTCTGGCATGCCAAGGTCGCCGCCCTCCTCGGCGGCGATCCGTTCGTCGCGAACGAGGCGCCGGGCGTCATGGTGCTCGGACAGTACCTCCAGGGAGGGACGCTCCAGGACGCCGGCTTCGCGACCCACGCCGCGCGCATCGACGGCCTGCAAATCAAGGGTTCGGTCGCGGGCGGCGGCATCGGGGTCTTCGACAAGGCCACCGGCCTGCGGATCAGCAACAACCGCATCATCGGCAACCAGGGCCAGTTCGCCGGCGGCATCTCGGTGGGCATGCAGGACATGCTCGGCTCGACCTACCGCAACGAGCACATCGCCATCGAGTACAACCAGATCTTCCAGAACGGCGGCGTCAACGGCGCGGGCGGCATCGGCGTCTACACCGGCGCGACCGGCTACACGATCCGCAACAACTGGATCGTCGGCAACTTCACCCGCACGAGCGGCGGCGGCATCGGCCACGATGGGCTGAGTCCGGCGGGACTGATCGCCGGGAACGTCATCGCCTTCAACGAGGCCTTCTTCGGCGTCGCCGTGGGAGGCGACGGCGGCGGCATCTCCATCTCCGGGCCGGCCGCGGCGGTGATCGGCGGTCTCGGCGCCGGGTCGGGCTCGGTGAGCATCATCAACAACCTGATCCAGGGCAACCTGAGCGGCTCGGGCCACGGCGGCGGCATTCGCATCGCGGCGGTCAACGGCCTCGATGTCGTCGAGAGCGCCGGGATTCCGGAGGAGTGGTACGCGCTCGACATCATCAACAACATCATCGTCGACAACGCGGCCGGCTACTCGGCCGGCGGCATCTCGCTCCAGGATGCGGCCAACGTCCGCATCGCGCACAACACCATCGCGAACAACGACAGCACGGCGACCGCGTGGTCGGCCTTCCCCTCCGGCGCGACGAGCTCGACGCCCCAGGGGGCCGGCATCGTCAGCCATCAGCACAGCGCGTTGCTCACCTCGGTGTCAGGACAGCTCTACGCCGATCCCGAGCTCGTGAACAACATCATCTGGCACAACCGGTCCTTCTACTGGGATGCGACAACCGTGCCGGCCGCGCTGGCGCCGAACCCCGCGACGCCGTACGTGGATCTCGAGATCGCCGAGTTTCCGGGGCTGCCCCTGCACCCGGTCAATTGCCTCCTCAGCGCGGCGTACCCCGGGGGAATCAACAACGTCGCCGGCGACCCCCTGTTCGCAAGCCCCTACGAAAACGTTCTCTACGCCGCCGTGGTGATCGACGAGGCCGGCAACAACATCTCCGTGCGCTTCGAGCCCACCGGCCTGTACACGCCCGCCGGCGACCCGCAGGGGGATTACCACCTCACGCCGGCGTCCGCCGCGGCCATCGATGCGGCCGCTCCCGTATCGGCCGCAGCCTACGATTTCGACCTCCAGGCGCGGCCCGCCGGCGGCGCCGCCGACATCGGCGCCGACGAGCTCAGCGACGCCGCCGCGACCGCGACGGTTGCGGCAACCGCGCCCGACGTCGGTCCGCGGCCTGCCGATACGCCTCCGCCGGTGACATCTCCGGTGTTCGGCCCGGGCGTCCCGCCGGGGCCTCCCGTCGCGCCGCTGCCGCTCAATCCGCTGCCGGGCGATCCGCGCAACCCGCTGGTCGACCCCGAGCCGCTCATCGACACGGACGGCGACGGCATCACCGACAACGACACGGCGTACATGCTGCTGGCGGCCAGCGACGGATTCGCCACCATGGGAGACGGCACCGAGCTCTACACCTTCGGATTCTCCGACCTCACGCACGTGGTGGAAGTCATGACCGCCATGGCCTCCATGCAACCCACGCCCGAGGCGCAGGAGGCCGTCCTCCGCCACCTCGGCCCGATGATCATGATGGAGGGCATGCTCGGCGGCAACATTCCCGCGCCCACCATCGTGCTCAAGGAAGGCCAGCATTTCCACCTCGATGTGGCCAACGTCGGCATGATGATGCGGCCCGACCTCTTCGACCCGCATACCGTCCACTGGCATGGTTTCCCCAATGCTTCGGCCGTATTCGACGGCGAGCCGATGTCCTCGATCTCCATCAACATGGGGGCGACGCTGACCTACTATTACAAGGTGGTCGAGCCGGGGACCTTCATGTACCACTGCCATGTCGAGGCGACCGAGCACATGCAGATGGGGATGCTCGGCAACCTCTACGTGCTGCCGAAGCAGAACAACCTGCCGAGCCAGACGTTTCCGAACGGCTACGTCCACCGGCAGGGCGTGAGCAAGTACGCCTACAACGACGGCGACGGATCGACGGCCTACGACGTCGAGGCGGCGATCCAGGTGACCGGCTTCGACCGCAACTTCCACGAACAGCACATCGCGGTCCAGCCGCTGCCCTTCGCCGCCCTGGCCGATGACTACGTCATGCTCAACGGCCGCGGGTATCCGGACACCGTCGATCCGGCCGAGTTGACCTCTCCATCGTCGAATCCCAGCTATCCTTCCCAGCCGGTCCACTCCATCGTGACGGCGACGGCGGGCCAGAAGATCCTGCTCCGCCTGTCGAACGTCTCCGAGTCGGACTTCCACACGCTGACGGTGCTGGGAATTCCGATGCGCGTCGTGGGCAAGGACGCCAGATTGCTGCGCGGCCCGACCGGCCGAGACCTGTCCTACACGACCGCGTCGGTGACGCTCGGCGGAGGCGAGACGATGGATGTCATCCTGGACACGGGCCCGATCGACGACAGACCGGGCGTCGCGCCGGGCACGTACTTCCTCTACTCCACCCGGCTCAACCAGTTGAGCAACGACCAGGAGGACTTCGGCGGCGCAATGACCCAGATCACCATCACGGCGCCGTAAGCGCCGGGACGCACGGCTTGAGAACCAAGGAGTTTGACAATGATCGCACGAGCGAGCTCACGGCGGAAGGAACACGGCCTCTCGAGGCGGGAAAGGAACCACGTACCCATGAACACACGACACGGCGGTTTTCTTCGGATCGGCATCGCGGCGGCGGCCATGCTGCTCGGTGCCGGCGCCACGGCGCAGATGCAGATGGCCAACCATCTGATCGACGGGATCACCGGCCCGGCGTTCACGCTGACCGCGAAAGCGGCGTATCTCAGCACGCCGGAAGGCAACTCCATCTACTTCTGGGGCTACGCCGGCGGCGACGGGCCGGCGCAGTACTGCGGGCCGACGCTGATCGTCAACCAGGGACAGGCGGTGACCGTCACGCTCAGGAACGAACTGCCCGTGCCGACGTCCATCGTCTTCCCCGGCCACACGGGCGTGACGGCCGCCGGCGGTTCCCCGGGCCTGCTGACCCGGGAGGCCCCGGCGCCGGCCGGCGGCACGGCCGGGACGGTCACGTACTCGTTCACGGCCTCCCGGCCCGGGACCTTCCTGTACAACAGCGGCACCCGGCCCGATCTCCAGATCGAGATGGGCCTGGTCGGCGCGCTCATCGTCCGGCCGGCGGGATTCAACCCGATGATGCCGGCCACGTGGAGGGCGTACACGACGGGTGACACGGCCTTCGACCAGGAGTTCCTGTTCCTGCTCACGGACATGGACGACACGATTCACAGCGAGGTCGAGCTGCAGGTCCTCATCGGAGGTCCGATCGTCGCCGATACGGCCGCCTATTTCCCGGTCTACTGGTTCATGAACGGCCGGGCCGGCCCGGACACGATGGCGCCCGCCGGCGCCGCCTACCTGCCGCATCAGCCGTACGACTGCATGCCGATGATGCGTCCGGGCGAGAAGCTCCTGATGCGGGTGATCGGCGCGGGCCGCGATCCGCATCCGCTCCACCACCACGGCAACAACGCGCTGGTGATCGCGCGCGACGGCAGTCCCCTCAGGGCTCCCAGCGGGCCCGGCGGCGGCGCCGGCGCGGACCTCGCGTACTCGGTCTTCACGATTCCCGCCACCCCGGGCGGCACGACGGACGCCATCTTCACGTGGACCGGCCGCGGTCTCGGCTGGGACATATACGGCCACGCTCCGGGCGACCCTCTGGCGCCCTACGAGGATCCGGAGGATCACGGGAAGCCGTTCCCCGCGGTGCTTCCCACGTTGCAGGACATGACGTTCGGCCAGATGTACAGCGGCAGCCCGTTTCTCGGCACGCTCGGCTCGCTGCCGCCCGGCGAGGGGGGATTCAACGCCTCCGCCGGCTTCATGTACATGTGGCATTCGCACGCGGAGAAGGAGATCGTCAACAACGACATCTTCCCCGGCGGCATGATGACCATGTTGATGATCGAGCCCTGGCACATGATGCCGTAGCGGTTTCTCACCACCACACGACGAAGGAGAACTCGAATGAAGTACGCAAGCCTGAATAACCTCGCGCTGCTGTGCGCACTCTGCTTCTTGGGGGCGAACACGAGTCGGGGCGTCGACATCTACGTGCGCGCCGAGAAGACCAGCCTCACGCTGCCGGACGGAAAGACCGTGGAAATGTGGGGCTTCATTCGCGACGCGGACAACAACTTCGCGACGCTGGAAACGACCGCGGGCTACGGTTTCCAGGGACGATCGATCGAGATCCCTCCCACGGGCGCCGGCAACACTCTCGTCATCCGCCTCTTCAACCGGTTGGATGTCCCGACCTCGGTCGTGATCCCGGGCCAGAACGGGTACGCGGCGGCCGCGCCCCACGCGACATTCGTGGATGACCTCGGCCGCACGCGGGCGCGGTCGTTCGTCGCCGAGACCGCGCCGGGCGCGGTCGGCGTGTATCAGTGGAACAACGTGGCCGCGGGCACCTACCTCCTCCACAGCGGATCGCACGCGGCCCTCCAGGTCCAGATGGGGCTCTACAGCCCGCTCACCAGACAGCAGTCGAACACCTCGCCCTATCCCGGGGTGCAGATCCCGGCGTCGCGCCAGGCGACGCTCCTCTTCTCCGAGATCGCCCCCGATGTCCACGATGCCGTCCAGGAGGGCAACTACGGCCCGACGCCCGTCGACCCGGCCAGGCAGATGACGAGCACGATGCACTCCCGGCCGCGGTACTTTCTGATCAACGGCGTCGCGTATTCCCAGGCCGCGCCGCCCCCGGACATCGTGCTCGGCGGGAACCGCAACAACCCCCTGATGCTCCGCCTCCTCAATGCCGGGCTGGACGCGCACGTGCCGGTGGTGGGCGGACTCCCTGTCAGCGCGATCGCCGAGGACGGAGCCCTCTACAGGTACCCGAGGGAGCAGTCGGCGGTGTTCCTGCCGGCGCTGAAGACCACGGACGTGGTGCTGACCGCGCCGGTGGGAGCGCGGTTGCCGGTGTACGATCGGCGTCTCGGCCTCGTCAACGACACCCAGTCTCCTGGAGGCATGCTGGTCTATGTGCAGAACTAGCCCCCGGCGCTCTTTGTCGACATCCGTTCGCACTCTCGCAGTCGCCGCGGGCTGTGCGCTGGCGCTGGCCGCCTGTTCGGGCCCGCGCCGGGGAATCGAAGGCGATGCACCGAAAGCCCTGGGGCAGGCCGCGTCCGAACGCCTCGAGTCGGCGTCGGGCGCCGCGCACGCCGCGTCCGAGAGCATCGAGTCGACGTGGGGCGCCGCGGTGTCGAGCGTACGCTTGTCGGCCGGCGGGTACATGATCGATTTCCGGTACAAGGTGCTCGATCCGGAGAAAGCCGCCCCGCTCGCCGGCCGCGAGACCAGGGCGTATCTCATCGATGAGAAGACCGGCGGCAAGTTTCTCGTGCCGGCGACGCCCAAGGTCGGCGCGATGCGCCAGACACCGCGGCAGCTTGCCGCCGGCAAGATCTACTTCGTGTTCTTTGCCAATCCCGGAAAGTCCATCAAGGCCGGCGACAGGGTGACGGTGGTCATCGGCGAGTACCGCGCGGAGAACCTCCTGGTGGAGGCATAGTCGGGGCGTCCCCGCCCCCGGTCGCGGCCGGAGGCGGGGGCGCCGCAACGGAGCACATGCGTGCAAGGGAGCGACGCACATGAAGCACGAAGACTCCAGGACGTACAGGAATGCGGGCATTGCCCTTGCCCTGACCGGCATCGGTGCGCTGATCCTGATCGTGTCGCTGCACTCCGGGCCCGCGGCCGCGCCCTCGGCGCTGCGCGGGGCGACGGCCGAGGCGCCGCAGTCTCCGGCGATCGAGGCCGGGGCGACCCCGGGAGCCCCGGATACGCCGGCAACGCCGGGCACGCCGGCAGGCCTGGCGAGCCTGGAGGAGCACTTCGGCATCCAGGTCGATGGCGTGCGGCTGACGGCGGCGGGCGCGGCGCTGGATTTCCGCTACAAGATCATCGATCCGGAGAGGGCGACCCTGCTCGCGGACCCGCGGTGCGAGGCCCGCCTCCTCGACATCGCGAGGGGCGCCGAGCTCGGCACCTCGAATCCGCCGCAGCGCCGGACGGCCCAGAAGCCGTCCGCCGGCAAGACCCATTTCGTCCTCTTCGCCAACGCGGGCAGGCTGTTGAAGCCGGGAGACAAGGTGCGCCTGGTCCTCGGAGGCCTGCACGCCGATGACCTGACCATCGAGTGACGCGGCGCAGGGAGCGCCGCGTGGCAACAGCCTTTTCGGGTGACATGGAACATGAGATCTCGCACTCGCGGCGGCCATGGATGCAGGCAGAACGAGGCGGTTGCACACCGCGCCGGTCTGCTGCGGCCAGGTTCATTCGCCGTGCGCTGCTGTGCTGCGGCCTTGGCCTGCGCCGGTGCCGCCGTTGCTTCTGCCGCCGGCAACGATGCGGATCGTGCAGCGGGTGCAGTCGCAGCCCCGACCCGGACTCTCTCCACAAGCTACGACTTCGCGGCACCGCATCTTGAACGGCGGGCGCGCTCCGTCACGATCTCGATTCCCGGCTGCGACACCCGCCTGCGGACGGACGCGCCTGCCGTGCCTTTTCGGACCGCGAGAATACTTCTGCCTCCCGGCTGTCGGGTCGAGCGCGTGGAGGCGCGGCCCGGCGCGGAGACCCGCCTGCTGCAGGAATCCTGGAAGCCGGACCGGAGTCGCACGCCCCTCCCGCACCCGCACGCGGCCGCACCCGCAGCCGGCCGGCCGGCCGGTGATTCCGCACACACGCCCGAGCTCGGTTCGGGGGGGCTGTACCCCTTCCAGCAGGTGGAACCGGCCTCGGTGCATCGCCTGGCCGGCTGCGATATTGCGCTGTTCAGGGTGTTCCCGGTCCGGTATGCCCCCGCGGATGGCCGGTTCTTCTTCTCGCCCCGCGTGGACGTCACGGTCACGGTAGCCCCGGCCGCGCAGCCGGCGGAGCCGCGTCTTGCGCCGCGGCGATGGGAGGATGTCGAGAATCGCATCGCGCCGTTCGTGGACAATCCGGACATGCTGGAGGAGTATCGAGCCGCCCGGCAAGAACTTGCGCCGCCCGCACGCCCCGCCGTCGACTACCTCATCGTCACCACGGAATCGCTCGCGCCCTCGTACCAGGCGCTCGCGGACCGAAAGACGCGCGCCGGCCTCGCCGTCACGACCGAAACAATGGAATCGATCATGACGCGCTTCCCGGGCAGGGACGCCGCCGAGAAGCTTCGCAATTGCATCCGGCATGCCTACACCGAGCGGGGAATACGATACGTCCTCCTCGGCGGCGACGTCGCCGCCGTGCCATGCCGGTATGCCCATGTCCCTCGCGGCCCGGCCGCGCGGGACTCGCGCCTGCCGTGCGATCTGTACTTCGCCTGCCTGGATGGATCGTGGAACCGCGACGGGGACGATCGCTGGGGCGAAACCACCGACGGCGAAGGCGGCGGCGATGTCGATCTCCTGGCCGAGATCGATATAGGGCGCGCCCCCGTCGACACGCCCGCGGAGGCGGCCGCGTTCGTCGAGAAGACGATCCGCCACGAAGACCGGGAGCATCGCGATGCCGGCGCCGTGCTGCTGCTGGCCTCGTGCCTGGAGCAGGGCACCGCCCAGGGCGGCGCCATGTTCGACCCGTTGCTCCCGCACCTGGATGAATGCGCCGTGCGCCGGCTGGATGACCGCCCTCACACGAGCCCCCAGTGGGGCGCGATCGATGCCATCCGGGAGCTCAATCGCTCCCCGCGCCTCGTCCTGTACAGCGGCCACGGGGACCGAGAGGAGCTCATGCGCCTGTCCGCGGGGGACCTGGAGTCGCTGTCCAACCGGGATCCGTTCCTGCTCTACAGCGTCGGATGCAACCCCGGTCAGTTCGACAACGACGCATTCTCTCCCGACAGCATCGGCGAGGAGCTGGTGAAGCACCCGCGCGTCGGGGCGTTCGCCGCGATACTCAACGTGCGCTGGGGCTGGTACGACGCGCGACAGGAGTGGAAGTACAGCGGCGAGTTCCAGATCAAGTTCTTCGAGCAACTGCTCGCCGAGAGCCGGGTCGACCTGGGGACGGCCTGCCGGCGCTCCCGCCACGAGATGCTGGGACAGGTGGAGGCCGGCGGCATCATGCCCTACCGCTGGTGCTACTACGGAATCACGCTGTTCGGAGACCCCCACGCGGCGTTCGAAATCCCGCGGCTCGCGCAGGAGCCCGCGACATCCCCGGAGTGAGCCCATGAAGACATTCCTTCCGTGGTCGGCCTGGCTCGTCCTCATCACGGCATTCGGCTCCGTCCGGCCCGCGTGCCACGCGGCGATGTATGCGGTCGAGGCCGGCGACATCCTCATCGCCAATTTCCGGGGCGGCGGCGGCACGGTGGTGAGAATCAACCCCGTGACCGGCATCCAGTACACGCTGGGGACGTTCCTCGCGCCCACCGATCTGGTGCTCGCCCCGAGCGGAAAGCTCTACATCAGCGAGTGGGTCGGTACGATCAAGTGCCTGAATCTCGCCGACGGGTCGATCTCGATCGTCAACTCGAGCCCCGCCACCACGCTGTCCCAGCTCTGGGGGCTGACGATGGGGCCGACCGGAGAGCTCTTCACGACAAGCGGAAGCGGCCACCGCGTCCTGAAGGTCGATCCCGACACCGGGACGGAGACGCTGGTCTCCGCCGGCAACGAGCTGCTGCTCCCGACCGGGATCGAGGTCCTGGACGCCGGCCATCTGGCGGTCGCATCGCTCCTCAACAACAAGGTGATCTCGGTCGCCCTGGCCGATGGGTCGCAGGCCGTCTTGTCGCAGACCGGCGCCTCGCTCGATCAGCCCTGGGGCGTCGCCGTCTTCGGCGCCGACGTCTACGTCGGCGCGCACGACAGCAAGTTCCTGCAGCGGATCACGGGCGGCGCCGTCAGCACCGTCGCGGCGCTGGCCGGCACGCCCTTCGGCATCGGCGCGGATGCGAGCGGCGCCCTCGTCGTGGGACTGAGCGGCGGCGTGAACGGTCCCTACGGGCTCGCGCGGGTCAGCCCGCAAGGCGCCACGCTGAGCACGTACACGGGCGGCTCGATCGGAGAGGCGACCGGCGTGGAAGTCGCCGCCTTCAGCGTCGCCGCGGATGCAGGGCCCAATCTGCCGCCGCAGGTGGCGCCGATCGCCGACAGGACCATCAACGAGGGCGCCTTGCTGGCCTTCACGGCCATCGCAATCGACAGCGGCTGGCCGCCGCAGAACGTGGTCTTCAGCCTGCGCGCCGGCGCGCCGGCCGGGGCCGCCATCACTGCCGACGGCAGGTTCACCTGGACGCCGACGGTGTTCCAGGGGCCGGGCGTCTACGACATCACGGTCGACGCGACGGACGACGGGGTCCCTCCGCTGGCCGGTTCGGCGACCTTCACGGTCACCGTCAACGATGTGGCGGGGCCCGACTACACGATCGCGACGAGCGTGTCGCCGAGCGGCGCCGGATCGACAACCGGCGGCGGCAGCTACTTCAGCGGCGCGAGCGTGACGGTCGCGGCCGTTCCCGGCGCGGGCTACCTGTTCGTCGACTGGACCGAGGGCGGGGTTCCGGTCAGCGTCTCGCCGAGCTACACCTTCATCGCCGCCGCCAACCGGACGCTGACGGCCAATTTCACCGAACCGATCTCCGTCCACGTTCCCTCCGGGGAGACCGCATTCGGCGAGTGCTTCCGCGTCACCGGCCCGCAACTCCTCGATGTGAGCGGCGGCTACATGGCGACGATGCTCGAGGGGAACGCGGGCTCCCTTGCGGACATGCAGTTCACCCTCGCGCTCGACGCCAAGGGCACGATCGCCGGCAGCGGCACCGCCATGCTTGCGCTCGGAACGCCCTCCGAGCTCGGGCTGCTCGCCTTCGACGTCGCGGGCAAGGCGGCGTCGCTCCGCAAGAGCCAGGGGACGGTGCGAGTAACGCTCGCGTTCAAGCGGTTCCGTTGCATCGAACCTCTCCGCCGCTGCAGCGGCTCGCTCGCGGCGGTTCTCGAGCTCACGAACCGGGGAGAGGGGTTGATCGGCACGATCAAGGGAGCCGTCTCCGTGAGCGGTCTCGGCAAGCTGGTCGTCCCTGTCGGTCCGTTCATGCCGGCGCTCGAAGCGCCGCCGCCCGCGAACGACGACTGGGTGCTCGCCACGAACGGCGTGTGCGACGGCAGGAAGGAGTACGGCACCGCAACGATCACACTGGCGAACGGCCGCACGTTCGATTTCACCCTGTCGGGCGCCTACTCCGCGGCGCGGAGAACCGCATCGCGGAGGTTGAAAGGGACGGGAACGGCGCGAGGCATATCGTTCGCCGGAACGGCGGTCGACACCGGCGCCGAGCCGCTGCCGTATCTCTCTCTGAAAGGAAAGCTCCTGGGCCAGACGGTCGTGTTCACCGGGCTTGCGCCCCGCCTCGTCACGCGGGCCGAGCTCTCCGACATCCTGCGGGTGCACGACGCGGACATCACCGAGTGCGAATCGGAGACCGGCTACAGCGCCGTGATCGACTACAGGGCGGTAAGCCCTTCCGGAACGCTCCCGGGCGGCAGCCTCCGGCTGACGGGCCCCGAGGGAACGGAGACCGCTCTCATCGAGGAGGACCTGTGCGCCGAGGGCGAGCTCGAGGCATGCGAGCTCGACGCGCACGCCTTCGGTTTCCGGCTCGCCTATCCGCTGCACGGGCCGTACGCCGGATGGAAGGTGACCTTCATGCTGGCGGATGCCGAGGGCTTCGCGGCGTCGGCGACGCTCCCCGTGGACAATCCCGAGGTCGCGACGCCGAAGAACGGTCTCAAGCTCGAAGTGCGCCAGACCGCGCCCCTCGTGGTCGAGCCCGACGGCGCGGTCGGCTTCCCCTTCTGCCTCACGGCGGTCGACGACAACCACGCGCTCTCGGGCGGATCGTTGATGATCAAGGGACCGTACGGGACCGCCGTGCTGCCGCTCGGCGGGCCCTTCTGCGCCGCGGACCCCTTCCTGTCCTGCGATGCCGACGCCGGAATGCTCCGCGTCGCGGATACGTACTACCTGCACGGCCCGCAGACCGCGTGGGCCGTCACATTCGTCGTCGTCAACGAGCTCGGCGCCAGGGCCGCGTTGAAGGTCCTGGTGCCGAATCCGCTCAAGCGACTGACGGTCAGGGCGGCCCAGATCGGCATCGCCGAACCCGTGCCCGGAGCGGAGCCCGCCGTGCGTTGTGCGTTCTCCCTCGAGATACGCGATCCGGACGCCGCTCTCGCGGGCGGGACGATCACGCGCACGATCGGACGCGACCGCGCCGATGTCACGATCGGAAACGATCTGTGCGCGCAGCTCGGCGGCCTGCAGTGCACGAGAGACGATGGCCTCATCTGGCTGGTGAAAGATGACGCCGTCGCGGCCAAGCGAGGCGTGCCGCTGAAGGTCACGGTCGTCAACGCGCTCGGAAAACGCGCCACGGCGACGATGGTGGTTCGATAGCGCGGGCGCGCCGCCGATGACGGCGAACGCGGCCGCGCTCGGAACGATCGAGGAGCAGGGCGCCGCCGCGGTCGCCGGCGCATCGCTCTTTGCGGAACAGGATTTGCTAAGGGTCGGGGGACACCAGGAGAGGAAGACCAATGCGAGTACTGGACCGCATCGAGAAGGAGCGCGAGAGGAAGTACGCGGCGCTGAGCCGCAGCATGAAGCGGCTCCTCCGTAACTAGCGGGCCGCCCCGCCCTGCAGCCGCACGGTGTACCGATACATGACACACTCTCTCGCCTCGGTGTTCCTCGTTGCACACCGCCGGATCGCCGCGTGTGATGCGCAGCCCATCTCGGCGCCGGACCGCCCCGCAGAACGTCGGTTCAAGGCGGCACGGTTTTTGCTTGGGCGGATATGGAGAACCCACGGGACGCGGTCAACCTCGGCAAGGAAGGAACGGACTCATCGCGCGCCGTCCGCGTCGGCGCGGGAGAGTCGGAAAGGACCCCGCTATGAGAAACGTATGTGGAGTGATGCTGGCTGCAATGATCTTCGCTCTCGCGGTGCCGGTTCGAGGGGCCGAGGCGCTCAGTCCCATCGAACGGCTCGGCCGCGCCATCTTCTTCGATACGAACCTGTCACGGCCCGCAGGACAATCCTGCGCCGCCTGTCACGCACCCGAGGTCGGCTGGACCGGTCCCGACTCGGCCATCAACGCCGCGGGCGCAGTCATGCCGGGAGCGATCTCCACTCGATTCGGCAACCGAAAGCCTCCGTCCTCCGCCTACGCCGGCGAGAGCCCCATTCTCCACGTGGGTTGCGGCTGCCTGATGCCGAACTGCGGGTGTTCGTGCGCATGCGGCGATGGCATGAGCGACACATGCCCGCCGGCGCTTGTCGGCGGCATGTTCTGGGACGGACGCGCGACCGGTTGGATGATCGGCGACCCGCTGGCCGAGCAGGCGATGGCGCCGTTCCTCAATCCTCTCGAGCAGAACAATCCGAACGAGAGGTTCGTGTGTCTGAGCGTGAGCAACGCATCGTATGCCGATCTCTTCCGGGAAGTGTGGGGGCCTGACTCGCTGGACCCGGCCACCCGCGATGTCGGGCCCATCTACGAGCTGATTGCCCTGTCGATCGCCGCGTACGAGCGCTCGCCGGAGGTCAATCCATTCAGCTCGAGATTCGACACGTTCTGGCGCAATGCGGTGGCGAACGGGCTTGACGTCTGCGCTATCACGCCCGGCAACATGGGTGGCGGCATGGGCGGCGGCGGCATGGGCGGCAACATGGAGGCATACAGAGGCCTCGGCCTCAGCGACATGGAGCTCATGGGCCTCGCCCTCTTCAACACGAAGGGCAATTGCTCGGTCTGTCACTGGCTCACACCCGGCCCCGGCAACAGTCCGCCGCTCTTCACCGACTTCAGATATCACAATCTCGGCGTCCCCAGAAACCCGGAGAACCCGTTCTACGACATGCCCAGAGTGTTCAATCCGGATGGGGACGAGTGGGTCGATCTGGGGCTGGGGGGATTCCTCGCGACCATCCCGGACGGAATCGGCGCGCCCGGCTCCTCCGAGCTGGTGATCGAGAATCTCGGAAAGCACAAGACCCCCACGCTCCGCAACGTGGACAAGCGGCCCTATGCAGAGTTCGTCAAGGCCTACGGGCACAACGGCTACTTCAAGAGCCTCATGTCGATCGTTCACTTCTACAACACGCGCGACATTCTGCCCGTCTGCACCGACGGCGGGGGCATCCCGGGAGTCGACTGCTGGCCGCCCCCCGAGGTCCCCCTCAACGTCAACACCGATCTGCTCGGAAACCTCGGCCTCACCGAGCCCCAGGGGATGGCGATCATCATGTTCATGAAGGCGCTCACGGATGCATAGCGCGTATCCGGGGACAGTCACTGATTTCCGGCGAGAAGATTGGATACTGAGCGAGCAGATTGCAGCTTGAAGGAAATCAGTGACTGTCCCCGGAATCTACCGTCCCCGGAATCTACCTCCCCGGCATCAGCAGGTCGGGGAGGTACGTCGCGATCTGCGGGAACACGAACAGGAGCACGCCCATGACGAGGAGCGCGATGGTGAAGGGCAGGACGCCGCGATAGATCGTGCCGAGCGACTCCTTCGTGATGCTCCGGACCACGAAGACGTTGATCGCGACGGGCGGTATCACGACGCCGATCATGACGGTCACACCGATCACGGCGCCGAACCAGTACGGATCGAATCCCATGCTCTCGACCGCGGGAAAGAAGATCGGCGTCGCGAGCACCATGAAGGCCAGGTCGTCGACAAAGGAGCCGCCGATCAGGTAGATCAGGCAGATGAGCGCCATGATGGCCCAGGGCGGCAGCGGCAGCGACGTGACCCAGTCGGCGGCGATCATCGGTATCGTCGTTCGGGCCAGGAACGTGCCGAGCACGGTCGACCCGGCGATCAGCATGAGGACCATGCAGGCCGTGCGCAGCGACTCGCTCACCGACCGCACGAACCCCTTGAGGCCGAGCCCGCCCCGCGCGAGCGACAGCACGAGTACCGCGGCCGTCCCCACGCTGCCCGCCTCGGTAGGAGTGAAGAAGCCCTTCATGAGGCCGCCGATGACGAGCAGGAACACGGCGCCCACGTAGAGGCACTCGGGCAGGGACGCGGCGCGCTGCTTCCACGTCGAGCGTTCTCCCTTGGGGCCGAGCGCGGGGTTGCGCGCGCACCAGATCGCGATGACGGCGATGAAGCTCGCGGCGATGATCAGGGCGGGAACCAGGCCGGCGAGAAACAGCCTGCCGATCGACTTCTGCGTGATGACGCCGAAGACGATCAGGGTCACGCTCGGCGGCATGAGAATGCCCAGCGTCCCGACCGTGGCGACGATGCCGGCGGAGAGCCTGCGGTCGTAGCGGTACCGATCCATCTCCGGCACGGCGACGCTGGCGAAGGTCGCGGCCGTGGCCGGCGAGGAGCCGCAGATGGCCTTGAAGACCGTGGCGCCCGCCACGGTGGCCATCGCCAGGCCGCCGGGTATGTGCCCCAGGAAGCGATACGCCGCGACGTAGAGGCGCCGCGCGATGCCGGCGTTGAATGCGATCTGCCCCATCAGCACGAAGAGCGGGATCACCGTGAAGCCGTAGCTCGTGAACGTGTCGAAGAAGCTCTTCGCGACCATGCTCATCCCCGCCGGGAAGCTCACGAGAAGGCTGAAGCCGACGAAGCCGACGATCGCCATGGCGAAGGCCAACTCGATGCCGAGCGGGAACATGAGGAGGAGGACGGCGAGACCGAGGATGCCGATCAAGGGGCTACTCATTCTCGCCTCGCTGCGCCGCGGCGGCCTGACACAGGAGCACGATCGCCTGCAGGACGGCGGCGGCGGCCAGGCCGAAGACGACGGGGTAGAACTCGAGCTCCAGCGTGGGCGAGACCTCCCCCGAGCGCCGCAGATCGAGCCCGAGGAGGACGAGGTTCCAGGCGAGCACCGCGAACAGGCCCGCGCCCAGCAGCCGGGTGGCGACGTGCAGGACGAGGCGCGCGGCAGCGGGCAGCCGCAGGACGAATGCATCCACGTACACGTGCGCGCGCCGCCAGGACGTCATCGGCATCGCCAGCCCGATCGCGATCCCGCCCGCGTATCCCACGAGCTCGTACGTGCCGGGGATGGGCTTGCCGAACCCGCGCAGCACGACGTCCATGATCGTCAGCAGCATGACGAAGACGAGACTCGCGCCGGCGATTGCATGCAGGGCCTTGGCGGCCGAACGCGCGGTCGAGAAAACGCGGGACATCCGATGCTCCACGGCAATTGTCGGTCGCCGTTCCGGCGACGAGGATGCGTCTCGGGGGAGTCGACCGGCCGTCGGGCGCTCGCCCCGGGCGGCCCGGCCCCCGCGCCGCCGACTACTTCTGCGTCTTGAGACACTCCCGGCAGAACGCCAGGACCTCGGCTCCCGGCAGGCCCTTCGCCTGCATCTTCGCCGCGTACTCGTCCAGAATCGGCTGGACGGCCGCGGCCCAGCGGGCGTTCTCCTCGGGCGAGAGGGCGACGAGTCCGTTGCCCCTGGCGGCGGCGAAGTCTCTCCCCGACCTATCCATCGCGTCCCAGGCCTCGCCGGTCTTCCGAACCCACTCCTCGTTGACCTTCTCGATGATGCCCTGGACGTCCTTGGGCAGGCTCAGCCACCGGTCCCTGTTCATGGCCACGAAGAAGGTCGTCGTGTAGGCGGCGCCGTAGCACTGGGTGGAGCTCGTCACGACCTCGCCCCAGCGCCAGCCCTCCAGAGACTCCTGCGGGGCCATGGAGCCGTCGACGACGCCGCGGCTCAGCGCGTCGTACGTCTCCCCCATGGGCATCGCCACGGGCGTGCCGCCGAGGGCCGCCGCGATCTTGGCGCTCAGGCCCGTGCACCTGATCTTCAGGCCTTTCACATCCTCGAGCGTCCTCACCGGTTTTTTCGTGTGGAGGAACCCGGGGCCGTGGGCGTGCAGGTACATTATCGCGACCCCGCCGAACTCCTTGGGCGCGAACTTCCGGTAATAGGCGTTGGCCAGGGCGGTCGCGGCGGCGCCGGTTCTGATGCCGAGGGGCAGGTCGAGCGCCTCGGTGAGCGGGAACTTGCCGCGCGTATAGCCAAGAACCGACATCCCGATATCGGAGATGCCCTTCTCGACGCCGTCGTAGCACACTTCCGCCTTCGTGAGCGTGCCGCCCGGGAATACCGTGATCTTCACCCTGCCATCGGTCCGCTTCTCGATCTCCTTGGCCCATTCCTGCGCCAGAAGGGTGTTCTTGTGCGTGGCGGGGAAGAAGATCGAGTACGTGAGCTCGATCGGCTTGGCTGGCGCGGCCGTGCACACGGCGCCCGGGATGACCAGCGTCGCGAAAACCCACAGACAGCCCGCGCCGAGTATCGTTGCGGTTTTCATGCAATGCTCCCTTTCCGAGAAAGTGCGGCGCCGGATTCACACGCATCCGGCGCCGTCGAGAACCCATCAAGTATAGAAAACGCGCCCGGATGCCGCAAGGCGCACCCTGGGAGGCGACTCCCCGGAGGGCGGGAAACAAGCCGCAGGACCGCTCCTTGATGGTACCCTCCTTTCGTGGTGAGGTGGTGTCGTGGAAGCTCACACCGAACGAACAGCACGCGCCACGACAACACGCGCCTCGCGGGAGCCGGCATGCAGCGCCTGACGAGCTATCTCGAACAGACCGTCCTCGCATCGCTCGGCGGCAAGACCGCCACCATCTTCCAGTCCTGCCTCTACGGCCTCGCGGGCGGCCTCGGGGCGGTGGCCTTCCTGTATCTCACGAACCTGCTCTTCGCATCGACGTTCGTGCCGCTGTCCGGGCGGAGCCTGCTCGCATTCGTCATCGGGAGCTTCGCGGTCATCACTACGACGTCGCTCGCGGCCGGCCTTCTGCTGCAGCGCCTCAGCCCCGACGCCGCGGGCAGCGGCATTCCGCAGCTCAAGGTCGCGTTCTGGAAGGATCTGGGATGCATCCGCTGGCGGCCGACGTGGGTGAAATTCGCGGCGGGAGTCCTCTGCATAGGCGGCGGCCAGAGCCTGGGGCGCGAGGGGCCCACCGTCTACATGAGCGGCGGCTTCGCCTCGTCGATCGCGGCGCGCCTGCGGATTCCCCGCCAGCGCCGGCGGAGCGCCGCCGCCATGGGCGCGGCGGCCGGGCTGTCGGCCGCATTCAACACGCCGCTGGCCGCCATCACCTTCGTTCTGGAGGAGGTCGTCGGCGACCTGAACAGCCGCTTTCTCGGCAGCGTGCTGCTGTCGTCGGTGCTCGGCGCGTTCGTGGTGTACTCGCTCGTGGGAAGGCAGCCCGCCTTTCCCATGCCCGCGGTCGAGGCCGTCTCGTGGACGGCGTATCTCGCCGTCCCCGTCGTGGCATGCGCGGCGGCGGCCGCGGGACTCGTCTTCCAGCGCACCGTGCTGCGCTTCCGCGGCCGCATTCGCAGGCTGCGCCTTCCGGGCTGGCTGAAACCCTGCGTGGGCGGCTGGATCGCGTGGGCGCTCGGATGCGCGGCGTTCGCGGCCACGGGAAAGCTCGGCGTGTTCGGGCTCGGATACGAGGATCTCTCGCACGCGCTTCGGGACGGCGTGGAATGGAAGATCGCCGCCACGCTCGTGGTCTTCAAGCTCGCGGCCTCCACCGCGTGCTACGCCTGGGGAGGCTGCGGCGGGATCTTTGCGCCCAGCCTCTTCATAGGAGGCATGACGGGAATGTGCGCGGGCGGCCTTCTGGGCGGCTGGCTCTCGCTCGATGCGCACGAGAGCGTCCTTCTGGCGGGGGTGGGCATGAGCGCGTGCTTCGGCGCGCTCGTACGCGCCCCCCTGACGGCGATTCTCATGATCTTCGAGATGACGCACCAGTTTGCGATGCTGCCGGCGCTCATGCTCGGCGTGCTCATCAGCCAGGCCCTGGCGCGCCGGCTCGGCGCGATGAACTTCTACGATGCGATCCTCGATCAGGACGGCCACGAGCTCGTCAAGATCCGGCCGCCCCGCGACATGGAGAGCTGGCAGAACCTGCCCGTGGCGACGATCGCGAACCCGAGGCCCATCGTGCTCCGGAGCCTCGCCCCCGAGGACGTCAGAGCCGTGCTCGACCGGTATCCCTACCAGCGCTTCCCCGTCGTCGATCAGATGGGGCGCGTGCGCGGCGTGGCGACGCGCGCGGCGCTGGTGGCGGCGCGTGCCGCCGGGCGCGAGCCGGAGCTCGAGGCGGCGATCGTCTGCAGCCGCGAGCGGAGCATCAAGGAGGCCTCCGCGCGCATAATCGACTCCGTTTCCAATATCGTCGTGGTCGAGGATCCCGAGTCCGGCGCCGTCGCGGGCGTGCTGACCGTGCACGACCTCATGCGCGCCCAGGCATCCCTGACCGACTGAGGACAGTATCCGGGGACAGTCACCGATTGTTACACAATCGGTGACTGTCCCCGGAATCGGTGACTGTCCCCGGAATCAGTTCGCCGCGTATCCCACGCGCAGGACGCCCGCGCCGTCTTCGCCGGTGTACCACATCCGGAAGGTCGTTCCTTCGAGGAGGACGCCGGGCGAGGAGACGCCCTTGCTGTCGAACGTGGCGAGCCCCGACGGCGCAAGCACGGGATTCCCCGCGTACTTGGTCCAGTTGACGGCGTCCGGAGAATCGGCGTACCCGATCCTCCACACGTTGTTGCTGAATCCCGCGTACCACATGCGGTACGTCCCCGCATCGAGGACCATGCACGCCTCCTTGACGCCGCCGGCATCCCACGCCCCGGGCGAGCCCGCCAGAACGGGATTCGCGGCCGACTTGACCCACGCCATGCCATCGGTCGACGTCGCCATGCCGATCCGTGTGACGCCGACGCCGTCCGTGCCGGTGTACGACATGACGTACACGCCGCCGGCGGTGCGAACGATGTGCGGCGATGTGGCGCCGTTGGTGTCGAATCGCCCCGCATCGCCGCGCAGCACCGGGTTGCCGCTCCATTTCGTCCACACGATGCCATCGCCCGAGGTGGCCAGACCGATCGCCGGCCTGGACCGGCCGCGGCCGCCGTACCACATCATGTACGTCGCGCCGTCGAAGATCACCGCCGGCGCCCCCGCATCCACCTCGTCGAAGGTGCCGCCGATACCCGAATGCGAGAGCACGGGCGTCTCGGGCGAGCGCGTCCACACGACGCCGTCGGCCGACACGGCGCGGCCGATCCGGTTGTGCTTCTGTCCCACCTTGTTGCGGCCCTGGTACCACAGGACGTACGAGCCCTCCGCTTCCTTCACGACCATCGGCTCGGAGACCGACGCGCCATCCCAGTCGGACTTGGTCGAAAGCGCGAGCGTCGGGTTCGCGTCGTAGGCCTCCCACCCCGCGGACCCCGGCGGCGCCCCCTCGTCATCGCAGTTGACCGCGGAGACATCGGGCGGATCGATCCCGTCGTAGGAGGGATCGGCGCTCGACGTCGGGCCGAGGATGATCGCGTACGCGATGTTGCCGTCGGCATCCGCATCGTCGATGCCCGTGACGATGACGTACTGCGGAATCAGCGCGTCCGCCGGCGTGAACGTCAGCGAATCGACGGACACGACGCCTTCGGCCGCGTTCGAGCTCCCGACCGGCAACGTGACATCCGCCGAGGGGATCGAGCGGAGCACCACGGCGAGGATGTCGGAGAGCCCTGCTTCCGAGGTCACGAGCCCTCCGCTCGGAAACACCGCGATGCCGGGAGAGTCATCGTCGCGGTTGACGACCTCCACGTCGGGCGGATCGATGGCCGCGTAGGTTGCATCGTCGCTCACGGCCGGATCCGTCACGATGGCGTACGTCACGTCGCGATCCTGGAGCGCATCGTCGACGCCGGTGACCGTGATCGTCTGTGCGTCGAGCGCGGTCGCATCGGCCAGGAACGCGACCTCCGCCGGCGACACCGTTCCCTCGGCGGTGTCGGAGCTGCGCAGGCCGATCGTCACCGCGGCGGTGGGCACCGTGTCAAGCGCAATGAAGAAGGCCGCCGTGCCGCCGCTCTCCGTCGTCGAGAGTCCGGACACGGGAAACACGCTGATGCCCGGCACATCGTCGTCCACGTTGATCGCCGAGACATCGGTCGGATCCATTCCCGCATACTCGGGATCGGCGCTCGCCGCCGGCGAGATCACGATCGTGTAGGGCTGGTCGCCATCCGCGACCGGCAGCGGATCATCGACGCCCCGCAGGGTGACGGTCCGGGGCACGAGCGCATCCGCCGGGGTGAAGGTGATCGACGCGGGAGACACGGCGCCCTCCGCGGGATTCGAGCTCGCGCAATCGATGGTGACGTTGCTCGACGGCACCGACTCGAGGACCGCAATGAACGTCGCGGTGCCCCCCGGCTCCGATGTGACGAGACCCGAGGTCGGCGCGATCGTGATTCCCGGCGTGTCATCGTCGGAGTTCGTGAAATCCAGGGTCGCCGGGGCGAGACCGGCGTAGTCCTGATCCGCGCTCGCCGAGACGGCGACGGACACCTGGTAGACGACCGATCCGTCTTTCAGGGCATCGTCGGCTCCCGTGACGGTAACCGTCTGCGGCGAGAGCGCGTTGCCGGGCGTAAAGGTGAGCGCCGACAACGACACGGTTCCTTCGCTCGTGTCGGAGCTCGTCACGGATACGGTGACCTCGTCCGATGGACACGATGCGAGAGCGACGAGAAACGTCGCGGTCGCGCCGGTTTCCGTGGTGACGAGCGGCGACGTCGGGGTCACGACGAGCCCCGCCGCGTCGTCGTCTTCGTTCGTGACGGCGACATCGGCGCCATTCGCCCCTTCGTAGGCCGCGTCCGCGCTCGCCGCGGGGCCGACGATGATCGCGTACGGCGCATCGCCGTCGGCACGGCAGTCATCGACGCCGGTCACGATCGCCGTCTGCGGCGTCAAGGCGTTCGCCGGTGTGAAGGTCAGCGACGCGGGGGACACGGTACCTTCGCCCTCGTCGGAGCTCGCGAGCGGCACGGTCACGTCGGCCGCGGGACACGACGTCAGGACGACCTCGAACGAGGCCGTGCCGCCCGCTTCGGTCGTCGCCAGCCCCAACGTCGGCGTCACGGCGATGCCCGCGATATCATCATTCGTGTTCGTGACGGCGACATCGTCGCCGTCCGCGCCGTCGTAGGCCGCGTCCGCGCTCGCCGCGGGGCCGACGATGATCGCGTACGGCGCATCGCCGTCGGCGCCGCAGTCATCGACGCCGGTCACGGTCGCCGTCTGCGGCGTCAAGGCGTTCGCCGGCGTGAAGGTCAGCGACGCGGGAGACACTGTGCCTTCGCCGTCGTTGGCACTCGCGAGCGGGACGGTCACATCGGCGGTCGGACACGAGGTGAGCGCGACTTCGAACAAGGCCGTGCCGCCCGCCTCCGTCGTCGTCAGCCCCGACGTCGGCGTCACGGCGATGCCGGCGGCATCGTCGTCTTCGTTGACCGCCGCCACGTCGGCGGCATCCATGCCATCGTACGCGGGATCGGCGCTCACTGCGACGCCGATCACGATCGTGTACGACACGTTGCCGTCCGCCAGGCAATCATCGATACCGCTCACGGTCACGGTCTGCGCCACGTCCCAGTCCGCCGGCGTGAAGAGGAGCGTCGCCGGCGCGGCCGCACCCTCGTTCGGATCGGACGAGACGATGCCGATCGAGACGTCGCCGGCGGGCGCGGCGGCGAGGACGACCGTGAAGCTCTCCGAGCCTCCGCCTTCGGTCGTCCGCAGCACGGCGGGCGCCGCCACCGTGATCGCGGGATTCGGCGGGGCCGGTGTTCTAGTCCCTCCTCCTCCGCCGCCGC